>CAITEO010000101.1 GCA_903891505.1 uncultured Candidatus Woesearchaeota archaeon | reverse complement strand
TAGTGTCTCTTGTCAGATGAATATTCAACGTGAGAAATTGCAATTGTAATAATTTTTGTTGCATCTCTTCTTCCTGCTGATTCTGATGCTTTTGCAACTGAATCATAAGCAATATCATTTGCTAAACCCTTCAATGACTGCACGTGTGTAATAGCTGCGGTCAATGTTGTTTTCCCGTGGTCAATGTGACCAATTGTACCAACGTTTACGTGTGGTTTATCTCTTAAAAAATCTGCCATATTTTTTTGTTTATTTTTTAAATAGAGTGCACGAGAAGTGCTCTATTTAGAAAACAAACTTATTGATTAACTCCCATCATTCACTCACTTGCTCAAGGCAAAATTAGCGAACTGGGAAACTTATAAATTACGACTTTGGGGGAACAAATTTTTTAAAATTTGCACCTCCTTGCAACTTGTGTGAATTTTTTAAAATAAACCCCAAAATAGATTCAGGGCAAATTAAAAAAGCACTCAGTGCGTACCAAAAATAATAGCAAAAGAAAAGGAAAGAGTCAATACAAAAGGCGGGGCACGAAGTGCCCCGCCTTTTGCGTTGTATTTTCTTATACTATATTCTGCATACTAAATACTTGATACTGATTTATGCTCTTTGAGTTGCTGTTCCTCTAGCCTCAATAATTTCTTTAGCAACATTTGGTGGAACTATTTCATAGCTTCCAAATTCCATAGTTGATGAAGCTCTTCCTTCTGTGAGAGATCTCAAAGTGGTGACATAACCAAACATTTCTGAAAGTGGAACATTCGCCCTTATGACTTTGTTCATTCCTCTATCAAACATTTCAGTTATTTGTCCTCTTCTAGAATTGATACTGCCTGATACATCTCCCATAAATTTTTCTGGTGTAACAACTTCAACTTTCATAACAGGTTCAAGAATAACAGGTCTTGCTCTTCTTGCTGCATCTTGGAAAGCCATTGAAGCGGCAATTTTGTAAGCCATTTCTGAAGAGTCAACATCGTGATAAGAACCGTATGTAAGTTCACAAGAAACATTTACAACTCTGTATCCTGCAAGAATTCCTCTTTCCATACTTTCTCTTACTCCTTTTTCAACTGCTGGAATAAATTCACCTGGAATAACTCCTCCCTTAATAGAATCAATAAATTCAAAGTCATCATATCTGCTAACATTCTTAGCAATTTTCTTACCTTCCTCAAGCGGTTGCATTGGTTTAATCTTGATAAGAACGTGACCATATTGTCCTTTTCCTCCAGATTGCTTGATATATTTTTCTTCTTTTTCTGCTTCACCTGTAATTGTTTCTTTGTAAGCAACTTGCGGTTTTCCGACATTTGCTTCAACGCCAAATTCTCTTTTCATTCTATCAACAAGAATTTCAAGGTGAAGCTCTCCCATACCAGCCATAACAGTTTCTCCTGTTTCTGAATCTGATTTAATTTTAAACGTTGGATCTTCATCTGAAAGTTTCTTCAAAGCAAATCCCATTTTTTCTTGGTCTGCTTTTGTCTTTGGTTCAATTCTCAAAGTTATAACTGGCTCTGGAAATACAATTTGGTCGAGCTGAATTGGATTGGCTTCATCACAAAGTGTGTGACTTGTTTTTGCATTTTTCAAACCAACGGCTGCTGCGATTTCTCCAGCAAAAACTGTTTCCACTTCTTCTCTATCATTTGCGTGCATTCTTACAACTCTACCAAGTCTTTCTTTTTCTCCAGTTGTAGAATTATAAATATATGTTCCAGAAGAAATTGTTCCAGAATAAACTCTAAAATAAGTAAGCTGTCCTACGAATGGATCGTTTTGTAATTTGAAAGCCAAAGCACAAAATGGCTCTTCATCCGAAGCATGTCTTGTAACTTCTTCTCCATTTCTTGGGTCAATTCCCTTTACTGCTGGAATATCAAGTGGCGAAGGAAGA
This sequence comes from uncultured Candidatus Woesearchaeota archaeon, assembly GCA_903891505.1. Classification (GTDB taxonomy): domain Archaea; phylum Nanobdellota; class Nanobdellia; order Woesearchaeales; family 21-14-0-10-32-9; genus 21-14-0-10-32-9. Next base: position 931 of record CAITEO010000101.1, on the reverse strand, counting down.
TAGTCAACAACAGCATCAAGTGTAAGTTGAATACCTTTATTTTTCAAAGCAGAACCTAAAAATACTGGGACTATCGTATTTGCAATAGTTGCCTTTCTCAAAACAACTTTTAATTCATCTATCGGAATTTCTTTTCCTTCTAGATAATCATTCATAAGTTTTTCGTCTTGTTCGGCAATTTTTTCTACAAGTTCAAGTCTGTATTTTTTTGCTTCATCCAAAAGTTCTGCGGGAATTTCTGCCTCTTTTACATCTTCTCCCATTTTTCCCTCAAAATAATAAGCTTTCATTTTCATCAAGTCTATTACTCCGTTGAAGTTTTCTTCTGTTCCAATAGGAAGTTGCATTCTTACAGCATGTTTTGTAAGTCTTTCAAGAATTGACTGGAATGATCTCTCAAAATTTCCTCCAATTCTGTCGAGTTTGTTTATAAGACAAACTCTTGGAACTTGTCCTTCATCAGCATATCTCCAATTTGTTTCTGATTGTGGTTCAACTCCTGCAACTCCATCGAAAACAACCACAGCTCCATCAAGAACTCTAAGTGAGCGCTTAACTTCTGCAGTAAAGTCTATGTGTCCTGGTGTGTCAATAATATTAAATCTTACTTTTCTACTTAAATCAGTTTTTGGCATGTATGAAGGGTTCCAAAAACACGTAATAGCAGCTGAGGTAATAGTAATACCTCTTTCTCTTTCCTGTTCCATCCAGTCAGTGGTAGTTTCACCTTCGTGAACTTCACCGATGTTGTGTTGAGAACCAGTGTAGTAGAGAATTCTCTCTGATGTTGTTGTTTTTCCGGCGTCAATGTGTGCAATGATACCGAAATTTCTTGTTTTTTCTAATGGATAATCTCTTTTCATTTTTAAACTTAATTAGTTAATAAATATTATATAAAATTTTTAAGAATGTTTTATTTTATTTTAATTTT
>CAITEO010000100.1 GCA_903891505.1 uncultured Candidatus Woesearchaeota archaeon | reverse complement strand
TAATAATTATCTCCAATGTAGCACCTCGTCAATAAATTTGTTGTAAGAATGCTAATTTTAGACGAGAGCTACTATATAAAAATTTCTATTAATTAAGAGGGGTGCATATCAGCCGTTTATTTCAAAACCTTTATAAACGCATCTTCATTCCCATTGATTCAGTGGTTAAGGTCGAAGGGACTTTAACGTCGTAAACGCGCCTGAAAAGGGATTTTTTTTCAGTACATGTTTTACATGTACTTCTAAGAAGGATTTCAACAATAGGCGTTTTATTAAGGAAAACAAAAGCTTTTCAATTAGCTGAAGTTATCCTATATAGAGGAATATAAGGGGAATTATATATGCCAAAACCAAAAAGACCAAGGTTCGGAAGTATGGGTGTATGGCCTAGAAAAAGGGCTAAAAGAATATATCCACGAGTTAGATCAACCCCTATTATCAAAGAAGCGAAACTTCTTTCATTCCCAGCATACAAAGCAGGCATGACTCATCTTTTCGCAATCAACTCAGACAAAGTAAAAAGAATGGGCGGGTCCGAGCAGATTATGACTGCATCAATTCTCGAGTGCCCGCCGATAAGAATCGCCTCAGTCAAACTTTACAAACGCAAAGACAAGGCAGATTATGTTGCTTCTCAATTAAACTTTAAAACAGAAAAAGAATTCTCACGTGCCACGAATGTTCCGAAGGAAAAATTCGCGACAGCACAAGATGTTGAAAAATTAAATGTTGATGATTATACTGATGTAAAAGTTCAAGTTTACACGATGCCTAAGATGATAAAGCTTAAGAAGACACCTGAAACTTTCGAAATCTCACTCGGTGGATCAAATAAAGAGAAGCTAGAATTTGTTAAGAATCATATGGATAAGCCAATACAAATAACTGATGTTTTCAAAGAAGGACAGTTTGTTGATTTACACGGCATAACAAAAGGAAAAGGTTTCCAAGGTCCAGTTAAGAGATTCGGTGTTGGACTCAAAGGACACAAATCAGAGAAAGGTCAAAGAGCTGTCGGATCACTTGGTGGCTGGAGTAGACAGGGACATGTTATGTATAGAGTAGCACATGCGGGTCAGATGGGTTTCCATCAAAGGGTACAATATAATAATTTCATTTTGAAAATAAGTGATAAGCCAGAACTTGTTAATCCAAAAGGTGGATTCCTAAACTATGGCGAAGTTTCTTCAACATTCGTAATAATCAAAGGTTCAGTTATGGGTGCTAAAAAGAGAATGGTTATTCTCTGCGAGCCTATAAGATTAAGAAATCAGAAACCTCAATTCTCGTCTGAAGGTATAAAATACATCAGTACGAGTTCGCAGCAAGGATAGGTAGATAATAATTAAACATCAAACAAATGATAAAAAACAAATAATATTCAGAGAATAAAAATGAAGTTAAAAATATTCACAAAGGATGCAACTGAAAAAGGAACAATTGAATTACCAGTACAATTTTCAGAGCCTTCAAGAAAAGATCTTGTTAAGAGGGCAGTCCTTGCAATTCAAGCGAGAAATAGAACTCCATATGGTACTAAGCCAATGGCTGGAAAGAGAGCATCAGCTTATGTTTCAAAGAGAAGGCGTGATTTCAAGGGAACATATGGAATAGGACAATCAAGAACTCCAAGAAAAGCAACGTCAAGAAACGGAACAAGATTCAATTTTGTTGGTGCATTCGCACCTCAAACAGTTGGTGGTAGACAAGCTCATCCTCCTAAAGCATCAAAGATCTGGGAGCAAAAAATAAATGAGACTGAGAATAGAAAAGCAATAAGATCAGCATTATCATCTACGATGATGCAAGATGTTGTAAAAACAAGAGGACACAAAGTTCCTTCATCATACCCATTCATAATAGCAGATGACTTTGATTTAGTCAAGAAAACTGCGGATTTGAGAAAGATACTTTTGAAACTAGGTTTCAAAGACGAGCTTGAAAGAGCAGCAGTCTCAAAGATCAGACCAGGAAAAGGAAAGTCTAGAGGAAGAAAACACAAGACAAAGAAGAGCATCTTATTTGTCACGTCAAAAGAATCAGATCTTTTCCTTGCAGCAAACAATTTCCCTGGTGTGGATATTGCAATCGTTGAAGACTTGAATGCTGAACTACTCGCACCTGGTGCGCAAGTAGGCAGGGCAACTCTTTTCACAGAATCAGCTGTGAAGAAACTAGCTGAGAAGAAACTTTTCACGTCAGATTACAAGGGCGTTGTTGAAAAGAAAGCGAAGGTTGTAGTTGCTCTAGTTAAAGAGAAGAACGAAAAGAAAACAAAACCTGCTACTGCGCTTCTTCCAAAGAAAGCTCCAACTAAAGATGCAGCTAAATCAGCTAAGCCTGAGAAAGAGTCAGAAATTAAATTGACTGAAAAATCCAAAGAGGATAAACAATGAAGAAATCAAACATCGCAAAATCACCAAAAACTCATAAGATAATAAATAATCATCCAGTATTACTCTATCCGCTAGCGACTGAAAAAACAATAAGACTGATGGAATCAGAGAACAAATTAATATTCATAGTAGGTCTTACTTCGACAAAGCTCGAGATAAAACGCGCAATAGAAAAAGAATTCAACGTGAAAGTACAAACTGTGACGACTCAAATAGATCCAGCAGGAAAGAAAAGAGCGTACGTAAGATTCGCAGAGGGATCGCCTGCAATTGACGTAGCGACAAAGCTAGGCTTGATGTAAATTAGTGAATGAGTAAATTAACATAATATTAACACAATAATATGAATGCAATTAAAAGTAAGTGATATTCAATGGGAAAAAATTTAATTCAACAGAGACGAGGAAAAGGCTCAGCCAGATTCAGGGCTCCTGACTTCAGGTTCAAAGGAGAGATAAGGATGCTCGATCGATCCTCGTATACTGTCAAAAATTTAATACGTTGCGCAGGGCACACAGCGCCTCTGATAGAAGCAGAATATAATGATAAGTCAACAAGTCTAATTGTTGCTCCTGAAGGCGTTTCAATAGGCGATACAAGAAATATATCAACAACTGATATTGCTCCAGGAAGCATATCAGCCCTAAAGGATATACCTGAAGGTACAAACATTTTCTGCATAGAAGCAAAACCAGGAGATGGTGGAAAATTCGTAAGAAGTTCAGGAACGACTGCCAAGATAGTCGCTAAAACACCTTCAGCAATAACAATATTATTACCTTCAAAGAAACAAAAAGATTTCCATCCAGAATGCAAAGCAATGATAGGAATTGTAGCTGGCGGCGGAAGGCCAGAGAAGCCAATGCTCAAAGCTGGAAAGAAACATCACATAATGAAATCAAGAAATAAATATTATCCAACTGTGTCGGGAAGCGCAATGAACGCTGTAGCTCATCCATTTGGAAACAAGAGATCATTAAGGAAGTCAAAGGCAAGGCCTGCACCTAAGAACGCTCCGCCTGGAAGAAAGGTAGGAATGATTAGACCTAGAAGGTCAGGTAGAAAGACGAAGTAAACAGGTAATGTGTTAGAAAAATTAACAAAAATCATAAGAGTTGATTAAATGGCAAAAAAAACATTCATATACCGAGGAAAAACAATAGAGGAGTTAAACAAGCTTTCATTAAGTGAACTCGCAAAACTTTTCCCAGCAGCACAAAGAAGAAAACTCAAACGAGGGTTATCTGATGCTGAGAAGAAACTTGTTGAAAGACTTAAGAAGAAAGATGGCGTAAAAACCCAGCTAAGAGATATGATTGTTCTTCCAAGCATGATTGGAAAGACAGTTAAAGTACACGCAGGAAGCGCGTACATCCAAGTTTTGCTACAAGATGAGACACTTGGTTGCAGACTCGGAGAACTTGTACTTTCAAGAAAGAGAGTAATGCACAGCAATCCAGGAGTAGGCTCGGCGAAACCAGCAGCTTCAGGAAAATCAGAAAAGCCAGAAAAGTCAGATAAGAAATAAATAAAAATTAAACATTCACATATAACACAAAAGGTATGAATAATGGCAGGAAATAACTACGCATTCCAAGGAATGAAAGAGAGCATGGCACGCGCTATGAAGAAAGACGCAGAGATGTCAAAAAAAGTATCAATAGAAATATGCTCGTTCCTAAAAGGAAGAACAACCACTGACGCTAAAAGAATACTTGGTCGTGTTATTACAAAGAAACAAGCTGTGCCATATAAGAGATTTACTGACGGAGTAGGTCATAGAAAAGGCGCAGGAATTGCAGCAGGACGTTACCCTGAGAAAGCAGCACAAATATTCATAGATTTAATCGAATCAGTTGAAGCAAATGCTCAAGCAAAAGGATTAGCATCGAATTTGAAAATCATACATTTAGCAACACAAAAACCATCAATCGCTCAACACTACGGAAGACATAGAGGCCAATTTAAGAGAGCTCATGTTGAGATAGTTGTTCAGGAAATGGAGAAAGATGTTAAATCAAAAGAAGTCAAAGTGAAGAAGACTGAAGAGAAAAAAGTAGATGAGAAGAAAACTGACGCACCAAAGCAAGAAGTAGCAACTCAAGATAATAATTCAGAAGTAAAAGAAGAAGTGAAAAAAACAGCAGCACCTAAGCCTCAGAGAGGATCAGGAACGGTTCAACGAGAGTTGAACTCCGGAACGAAAGTGAGTGGAAAAGTGACTGAGAAGAAGGTAGCGCCTAAGAAAACAGAAAAATCAGAAGAGGATAAACAATGATTGAGAGAAAATTCGTATCACAAAACATGAAAGAGTTCCTCGTTAAAGATTACTTATTCAAAGAACTTAGCAGAGTCGGTATGAGCGATGTAACGTTGCATCGAACACCACTCGGCGAGAAAATAGTAATAAGTGCATCAAGACCAGGTCTTATTGTTGGAAAAGGTGGCGGAAACATCTCAAGACTAACAAGAGAATTAAAAGAAAAATTCAACTTAGAAAATCCTCAAATAGAAATAGAAGAAGTAAGAGATCCGAGGGGAGATGCAGCAATAACAGCAGAAATGATAGCAAACTCACTCGAGAGATTTGGCTCGGCGAGATTCAAAGGTGTAGGCCATAAAGCAATGGGTGACGTCATAGGCGCTGGCGCTCTTGGTGTTGAGATATTAATTTCAGGAAAAATACCTAGCAGTAGAGCAAAAACTTGGAGATTTTATCAAGGCTACTTGAAAAAGTGTGGAGATGTCTCAATAGTAGGAGTTAACAAAGCACAGCAGGCAGCAAGATTAAAGACAGGAGTTGTTGGTGTACAAGTTAAAATAATGCCTGGTTCAACAGTGCTTCCTGACAAGATAAGTGTAAAATCAGCAGAGATAGTAAGTCAAGAAACATCAGTTGCAGCAGAGAAACAAACAGCTGCAGATGCTAAAGCAAAGTCAAAATCAGACGATAAAATAAAAGCTGACAAAGAAAAATCAGACAAGAAAGCTCAAAGAAAAGCTCCAGCAAAATCAAAAGAAGTCAAAGCGAAGAAGACTGAAGAGAAAAAAGCAGAAGCAACAGAAACACCTGAGCAAACTGAATAAATAAGCGTGAAAAAATGAAAATCAAAGACCTAAGAAAACTAAAAGGAGTTGATGTTGACAAGAAACTTGCAGAGGCAAATTCAGAACTTGTCATACTTCAAGGTCAAGCTAACACAGGAACACCTCCTAAAAATCCAGGACAGATAAATAAACTCAAAAAAACAATCGCAAGAATTCAAACACTTAAAAATCAAAACAAAAACCAAAAAAAGGAGGAGAAGTAAGTAAATGCCAGAGATCGATCCAATAACGGGCTTGCCAAAAGAGCTAGGTATTTGGGAAAATATCGCGAAAGAAAATCAGAAGATAACAGTAAAGCTGATAAAAAAGAAATTTGGCAAAAAATACACAACCGTTGAAGGCATAAACCAACACGAAGTCGACATCAAGGAACTTGGCAAGAAACTTAAGTCAAGATTTGCATGTGGCGGAACAGTCAAAACAGGGACAATCGAACTTCAAGGCGATCACACAAAAGACATGAGGCGAGAGCTTATCAAACAAGGATTTGCTCCTGATCAAATAGAATGAACAAGTATCAACAAGAGTTCATAGGAAAACAATTAACAATCACAAAGTCGAAAAACATCGAGCAAAAAAATATTACAGGAAAAATAATTGATGAAACAAAAAACACATTCACAATAAGAACACAAACAGAAACACAAACAAAAACAATTAAGATATTGAAGGCAGACAAAGAATTCAAAATCAACAATCAAAAAATAGATGGAAACAAGATAACAAAAAGACCGGAAGATCGGATCAAAATCAAGGAGAACTAAAAAAATGAGCGAAACTAAACCGCTTTCCACGAGAGGAAGAAAATTCACAGGAACAGTCATAAGCGACAAAATGAGCAAGACAGTTACAGTAGAATGGAAAAGAAGAAGATACCTTCCTAAATATGAGAGGTATCAAAAGAGAAGAACAAAAGTAAAAGCTCACAATCCAGAAACAATCAACGCTGAAAAAGGCGACATCGTAATAATAGAAGAAACAAGACCAATATCAAAAACAAAGAATTTCATAGTAACAAGTATAGTCAAGAAACATTCAGTTGTGCAGGCAACAGTTAAAGAAGCAAAGCCCGACAAAAAAGAAATAAAAGAGATAAAAAAGAAACATGTAAAGGCATCAAAAACTGAATAGACAAACAAGAGTTGAGTAAAAAATGAAATCAATCAAAGCAACAATCCCAAAATCACTCCCACATGGAGCAAGACTCGAAACATGTGATAACAGCGGAGCGAAAGAACTCAAAGTAATATCAGTAAAAGGACACAAAACTCTCAAAGGAAGAATGATTTCCGCAAGAGTTGGCGACCTTATACAAGCATCAGTCACAAAAGGAAAACCAGATGTTAGAAAAACAGTTGTCTGGGCTGTCGTTGTTCGACAGAAAAAAGAGTACACGCGACTTGATGGAACAAGAATAAAATTCGAAAGCAATGCAGCAGTCGTCTTGAAAGATGACAAAGGAAACCCGAAAGGAACAATATTCAAAGGGCCAATAGCAAAAGAAGCATGCGAGAGATGGCCGGGAATAGCAAAACTTGCAAGTACAATAGTATAAAATAAGAAATAGGAATATAAAAAATAATTCACAAAAATACAAATAAAAAAACAAGATCAACAAACAATCATTAAACAAAATTAAAATCACAACAAAGGTAAAAAAACATGAAGACAAAATTTGCAAAAACATGGATATCAAGCACTCAACCAAGAAAGCAGAGAAAATACAAATACAACGCTCCACTTGATATAAAAAGAACATTCCTTTCAGTAAACCTCTCAAAAGAGCTCAGGCAAAGATACGGAATAAGAAGTATCAAGCCAAGAACTGGCGATAAAGTCAAAGTAATGAGAGGAACATACAAAGCAAAGACAGGCGCGATTGAGAGCGTAGATGTAAAGAACACAAAAATATTTGTAACAAAAATAGAGCACACAAAAAGAGATGGCTCCAAATCAAAGATACCGATACATCCATCAAATTTAATGATAACAGAAATAAATGTGAGCGACAAACTCAGAAAAAATAAGTTGACAAAAGTTGCCGAGTCAAAAACAGCAACAAAGAAAGAGGTCGCAACCAAAGCGAAATAAATAAAGTGCTACTGTCGTTTTAGGGGATTGAGCGCAAAGCGCGAATATCTGCAAAGTTATTTGCAGGCTCGCGAATTCGAGATTCGCTTTGTCGCCTAGGGCGTTAACGGGCGTACTGGTTAAGAGGGAATAAAATGGTCAAAAATCACATAAAGCGGGTAGCAGCACCAAAAACCTGGAACATACTTAGAAAGACGACTACATTTATCACAAAGCAAAATCCTGGTGCGCACACTAAATCAATGTCGATATCATTAAACAACCTGCTAAAAGATATGCTCAAACTAACAAAGACGACAAAAGAAACAAAATACGTATTAACGAAGCAGGAAGTCTACGTTAATGGAAAGAGAAAAAAAGACAACAAAGCACAAGCGGGATTCCTAGATGTTGTTGCAATTCCTCAAGCAAATAAAGTTTACAGAATAGCAGTAGATAAGAAAGGAATGTTAAAAGCTAAAGAG
>CAITEO010000099.1 GCA_903891505.1 uncultured Candidatus Woesearchaeota archaeon | reverse complement strand
ATTGAGAAAGATCCAGCATTTACGGTCAGACGTTTTCTCGTTAAAAAAGGGAACAATGAAAGAATTCCGGTAAGATATATTCCAACTATGGACGAACTTTGGGATGAACTTAAAAAAATGGGTATTGATAAGTTTATATCAACTCATACTGCAGAAGTTCGAACTTCGGGCCCAATTGTAAAATCAATAAAAGCAAAAGCAAATTCTCGTAAAAGTTCAGCAACTAAAAGTATTCAAGAACTTGATAATACTCCACGAGCATTAAAAAATAGAAGATCAGCGCAAATGGTAGAACGATTTGAAACTGCGATTGTTGAAGCACCGGATTTTCAGATAGAGCAACCGAAATTATCAATTGTGGAGTTTAAACCAGTGATTCCAATAAATTATGAAAAGAAAATACCTAAAAGTCATAATGGGTACTATTTTCCAAACAATATTCAGAATATTGTAACACGTCTTAAACTCGCAAGAAATATATTTATTCAGGGAGCAGCGGGAACGGGCAAGTCCGAACTTCCGACACATCTTGCTGATTTATTCGGAGTAAAAGTTGTACGAGTAAACTTCAATGTTGGTACTACAGAACAGCATCTTATAGGAAAATTTGTAGTCAAAGATGGTCATATAAAGTTTGTATATGGTTTAATTCCTTTTGCTATGAAAAATGGTTGGTGGATAATTCTTGATGAAGTTGACTATGCTCAACCTGAGCATTTAAGTGCACTTCAGTCTGTTCTTGAAGGAAATTCTCTGATGATAACTCAGAACGAGAATGAAGAAATATTTCCGCACGAGAACTTTAGAATTTTTGCAACTGGAAATACAAAAGGTAGAGGAGATGAATCTCAATCTTATGTAGGAACTAACTTTCTTAATATGGCTTTTCTTGATAGATGGTCAATATTTGAGATGACTTATACAACCGCAGAAAACAAAATCTGTAAAGAAATTATTAAGGATGATGTTCTTGCGAATCAGATAGTTGAATATTTTAAACTTCTGAGAAAAACTTCTGAAAGTGGAGAACTTGGAAACGTGAGTTTTTCAACAAGAAGGCTTATTCAAATTTGTGAAGTTTTATCAATTGGTGAGTCACTTAAAGAAGCATTGACTTATGAACTTTGGTCAAGATATGATGAATACGAAGTAACTATTATGGTTGAAGCAAGCTATGATATATGGGACAGAGCAACATATTTCTCAAAAGCTTGGAAGATCGGAGATTCACATGAAGTGGCCTCAGCTGCAAAAGTTTAAGGCCTATTGAATGATGCAAATACAAATTCAGGAGAAATTTAAAATGAGCAAGACTATAATAGTTAAGAGAGGATTAGATTTAAGTTCTAGTTTATTTCTTATTTTTCTTGTACTTAAATTGACTAAAGTTATTGATTGGTCTTGGTGGTATGTAACAATGCCTATATGGTTAGGATGGGCAGTATTGTTTGGAGTTGCTGCAGTTATTGGGTTAGGCTTTTTAATTACAGAACTTTTAGACAAATTTTTACAAAAGTAATTTATTTGCGTCTGATGTATAATTAAAAAACATCAGGAGTGACAAATGAATATAATTTTTCAACAAACAGATATTGCTATGTTTAATAAAATATCCCCGCCTGAAAAAGCTCATGATAGCGATAGTGGATGGGATTTAAGACTTCCATCTGCTATCACTCTTAAGAAAAATGAAAGATTCACAGTTGATCTTCAAGT
>CAITEO010000098.1 GCA_903891505.1 uncultured Candidatus Woesearchaeota archaeon | reverse complement strand
TTGTTAAAAAATATTTTTGAAAATACATTTACTTGTTCTACCTGGGTCATGCCTGTTATTCCTCCTCGTATACTCTGGAGTGTATCTGTCTGGGTCTGGAAAAGCAAAGTTGTCTTGTCCCATGGTAGCACTATATATAGCATTGCTACGGCTAGAGTTATTCCTATGAATAGAAACATGAAAGCTTCTAGTGCTTTTGTGTGTTCTTGAAGAAGAAGTTTCTCGCTTGTGTCCTGCAAATCTTTTTCTTCTTCATATTTTATTATAGAGTACATTAAAGGCGTCGCGCCTAGCGCTATTAAGAATATTGTAACTAGGCTAGCGTGTGCCTCGAAGACGAAGAATGCGAGTAGTGCTGCAACAAAAGTTACTAGAAACCCGAGAAGTAACATCTTGTATTTTTTTTTCTCAGCCATTGCAGGGTTAAGTATAGCCTCTAAAACCATAATAGTAGTTCTTCTCTTCGTGACTATAAAAACTTTTCTGAAGTTTTTTGATGTTTTTTCCACAATTGATATAAATTACAAAGGTTTACTCATCTTATGGAAGTATACCTTGAGAAAACGGATGAGCATAAGACAATAAGCTTCAAAGGAACAGCGAAGGAGTTGCTAGAAAAACTAGGTATCAATCCTGAGGAAGCACTCGTTGTACGCGCCCATGAATTGCTCTCGCTCGACGATAATGTTTATGATACTGATAAAATACGTATTCTGAGCGTCATATCTGGTGGATAAGCTTGGCTGGTAAACATGAATTGTTCTATGCAAATAAAAGCCAAAGGCGACAAAAAAACAATAAACTGTGAAGAAAAAGCAATTTTCTCAAATCCTAATTATTGTGCAAAGCATTTCTCAAAGTATGTCGAGCAAAAAACGGCAGATACAATAAAAAAGTTCAAACTTATATCTCCTAGCGACAAAATATGTGTTGCTGTTTCTGGAGGAAAGGACTCTGTGAGCCTATTATATATCCTGAAGAAACAAGGGTTTAATGTTGAAGCGCTCGCCATAGATGAAGGCATCGCAGGCTACAGGAATATTACTCTTGATTTTCTTAAAAATTTTTGTGAGAAACACAAGATAAAATTAACTATAAAAAATTACGAGGATGATTTCGGGAAACGACTTGATGAAGTTGTGAAGAAAGGTGAGCCTGCGTGTAACTTGTGTGGTACGTTTAGACGGCACATGCTAAACAAATACGCAGCAGAGTATGATAAGATAGCAACAGGGCATAATCTTGATGATGAAGCGCAGGCTGTCTTGATGAACTTGTTCAAAGCGCAAACTCGAATGCTTGGACGTCAAGGTCCGAAGACATCTAAGAAAGATTTTGTTCGAAAGATAAAACCCTTTTATTTCCTGAAGGAAAAAGAGATTATGGCGTATGCATTCCTAAATGACATAAATGTTCCGTTTATTGAGTGTCCTTTTGCGTCCGTCTCGTTTCGAGGCCATATCAGAGATTGGTTGAATGCGCTTGAGGCAAAAACACCAGGCACGAAAGAAAATATTATTCGGCATTACCTTTCTTTGACGAAGAAAATAAAGATGGATGATGCATCAACGCTTGATGAATGTCCTCTTTGCGGTTTCCCTAGTTCAAACGGCCTTTGCCACGCATGTCGCTTGAAGATGAAACTTTGAATAAAGTTGTACGATAATTTTTCTTTCTCTTCTCGTTCTTTTCTCTTTCTCTTTATTTCTCTTCTCTTTCTCGGCTCTGTTCAACAACAAAACTTAAGAATTTATTTTCTAGTTCTAGCTCGCCATAGGCGAGTCAAACCGCGCGTTGCGCGGCAAAGTGAACAGAGTAAAGTATAATTAGAGCGCAATTAGAAAATGCGGAGCTCCCAAAAAAAAAGTTATTTCGATTTTTTCTTTTTAGGTCTAAAATCAGGATCTTTATATGGCTCCTTGTTAAAACCATCGTCAGATGCTTTCTCGTTTGTTGCGAACGCTTTTGCAGATTTCAAAAAATCTCCTGATTTTCTCGGCCTTTTTGCATTCTCAGTTACTTTGTTCGCGACACGTTTTACTGCAGCATCAGATGCTTTCTCTTCATCTTCTCCCGCGAAGAAATCTGTTCCTTTGCTTTCATCTTCTTCATCAGCAGCCGAAGCCTTGATTGATTCGAGTGCATCAATTTCCTCTTCGAGCTGCTTCGCCATCTTCGCACCGTCAGTTTCCATTCCTGCAGAAGCAGCATCTCCAAGAGTAAATGCATCGTTAGCAACTCCCTTCGTAACTTCAAGATGCGACGCGTCATCAGGCACTCGCCTGAACTCATTCATTTCTTTATCTGTTTCATCTATGTTTGTTTTAGTAATTGCGTATTTTCTATCGAACTCGTTCAGGAATCTGCTTTTCTCTTCTTCATCGTGCGGTGTTTCTTCTAATTTTTTCATTCTGTCAAGAATTTTTGCGTCGAATGCTTTTTCTGCATTTTCTTCATCATCTTTATGTTTAGTTTTATCTTGGTTATATATTTCTAGATTGCCGACAACTTCTGGTTTCTTTGCATCCTTGAACATCTTTCTTAGTTTGGAGTCTGGCATATCAAAGTACTCGTAGAATTTCTGGGCTATTTTGAGCTTGAATGTCCTTCCAAATTTTTCCTTTGTTATGAATTCTTTCTCTTCGAGAAGTGCTATGTGATCGTATGCGCCGGCGCCTCTCATATCTATGACAACTGATTGCAAAACTGGGCTTTTGTATGCAATGATTGCGAGAGTCTCCATTACTGCTTTCGCCATTTCTGCTTCAGAAATAACATTCTTTACTATGCTTGAGAATTCTTCCTTGACATTTAATTTCCATGCATCATTCTCATTGAATACTGCAAGGCTTGTCTCGCTATCTTCATAGTGCTTCTTTAGTTCATGCAGTGCTTTTTTCAGGTTTTTCTTAGGAACACCTGAAAGCTGAACTAGTTGATCCTCTGTTAAGTATTTTCCGGAACCAAATAATATTGCTTCTACCCTCTGCCAATCCTTCATAGTTCAGAAGATACGTTGATTGTTTTTAAAGTTTTTCATAGAGACATGTATGCTTTCGTCATACATAATATATATAAATAAGAACCTAACACAAAAGCGCAGGGGGTAATATATTTGGCAAAGCACAAGCATAAGGAACAATCTAGTGGAAAATCTAGCAAGGATGAATCAACAATAGACTTTTCTGATTTGAAGGAAAAAACGAGTAAGCTCAGCACTAAGATTTCTAGTATAGGAAAGAAAATTTTTACCCCTGCAGTTAGCATAATAATTCTTATGGTTGTATTGATAATAATCTCCACATATGTTAGAATGGGTCCTGCCACGCTTCCTATAACTGATCAGTGGGCTCAGTCAACAGTTGCAAGTAATATTCAAAACAATATCTATGCTCAGGTAAAACAGCAGAGACCTGAATTGCCTGAGGCGAGCGTGCAGCAACTTGTTCAAAATGAATATTCTACGTTTTATGCGCAGAATAAGGCGCAGATAGATTCTGAGACAAAAACTCTCTCTTTACAATTCAAGGCAGAGATGCAAAATGACCAAGGCATGACTCATATTCTTGGAATAGATGAGTATCTTTGGTATTCCTACGCAAAATGGTATGATAGAACTGGTTACTTTGGAACACAACTAGTTAATGGATCTCCAAAATTCATGTTAAGATATGGAAGAATAGGTCAGGCCACTTCCTTTGTCTTTCCCTCATATTCTATTAATCTTCTGCATGATTTCTTAAAACTGTTTAATCATAATAGAACAGTTGAGCAAACCGCGTTTTACATAGTTTTACTACTGATGGCTCTTGTTACTATTCCTGCTTTCTTCCTAGGACGAAAAATAGCGGGCAATGTAGGAGGCTTCTTTGCCGCTGCAACTATCGCTGTCGCGGGCATAATTGTTGGAAGAACTCTTGTTGGTTCTCCTGAAAGTGATGGTTACACTATTCTCTTTCCGCTGTTAATAACTTGGTTATTCTTTGAAGCGCTTGATTCAAAGAAAACACTTAGGACTTTAATTTTTTCTACACTCGCAGGTTTGTTCGCTGCTCTTTTCTTCTTCTACTGGGGTGGATGGTGGTTTACATTCTTGCTTGTCATCGGCACAGCAGGCTTATACATAATATATTATGCTGTTATGAGAACAATAAACAAAGAACGTTTCTTTGACAAGTCTATGTATCGGCAAGTCCTTGTGCCTGTTATATTTTTTGTAGCAACAGTAATATTCGCTTTGTTCATAAGCTTAGCTACACATGGAACTCCTGGTGCAACAGTGAGTTCTATTGTTACAGCGCCAATTCAGCCTCTTAATTTCATTACGAATTTCAAAGCTGCTGCGCAGGGAAGTGCTATGAGTGGAGATTATGCCTTGTGGCCGAATGTTCTTAGAACAGTCGCGGAACTTAATCCTGCAAGCCTAAAAGAAGTAATGGCAAGTCCAGGTGCAACAAGTATTGGAACACTCGCAATTCCTATTTTCTGGTTAGGCATTATAGGTATGCTTCTTTTGTTTGTAAGATACAAAGAAGATCCAAAGTATCCTTTCTATGGTGCGTTTCTGCTAATTTGGTTGATGAGCACATTGTATGCTGGAGTTACGGGAATAAGGTTCATGGTATTTGTATGTATCGTAACTGCATTTGGACTTGGCAGTCTTGTCTCATTCATTACTGGCCCTGGTGTTAATACTATAATGAAAAAATCAACGCCTAGTAGCAGGAAAATAGTTAAGTGGATTCTTATTATTTTGTTGTTCTTCGCATTGCTTTGGGTTCCAATAAAGAACGCTAGAGCTATTGGCGATCAGACAACTCCTATATTTGATGATGCTTGGTATAAGTCGATGGATCCTATAAAGAATGATCCTAATCCTGCTATCATAACAAGTTGGTGGGATTATGGCCATTTCTTCCAGGCGATTAGCGAAAAAACAGTAACTTTCGACGGCGGAGATCAGGGTCTTAGAATATATTGGGTTGGACGTAGTCTCGTCACTCATGATGAGCATGAAACCCTTAATATTTTGAAAATGCTTAACTGCGGCGAAGAAGAAGGATATAATAGACTTCTTGATTATACTAACAATAACAAAATTAAAGCAACAAAGCTCATATTAAATATAACAGAGGAAACAAAGGATGATGCTGCAGCTACGTTAAAAATGGCAGGCCTTACAAATGATCAGGTAACGAGCGTTCTTGAGATGACTCATTGCTCAGACTTGTATGATATGTATTTTGTCACAAGCACTGATATGGTTGGCAAAGCAACAGTTTGGGGTTACTTTGGAAGTTGGGATTTCAACAAAGCTTATTTCTATTACAACTTGAAGAATGTTCCTTTGCCTCAAGCAATAACTATAGCTAAGAGTGAAATTGGCTTTGATAGTAATCAAACTAGGGATATGTATAATGCTGCAAAGAAATTAAAGAGTGAGGATGAAGCTGCAAATTGGATAAGTACATATCCTGGATACGTCACTCAAACTCCAGTGCAGTGCCAGAAGATCTCTGATAATACTAGCATTGGAACTAATAGTAGTATGAACAATGGCAACAGTATTGTTTGTGATTATAATCTTGTAATAAGCCAGCAGTCTGGCGCCAATATTGTGCTCAAACGGGGATTGTTTAATTTAACGAATGAATCAGGTTCTCTTTTTGTGATGCAGGCAATAGATCAGAAGACTGGTTCTGTATTGTCTCAGAACTCGATAATACCTACTGGAATTGTGGATGGAACAGGTACAAGTTTACAAAGAACTCCTATGAACAATTCGAACTTCGGCTATGACTTCGTCATATATGAACTGAATGGTAAATACTACAGCTTAATTGCTCATGAATATCTTGCTTCATCCATGTTTACGTTGCTGTTCTTCATGGATGGAAAATACACGCATCATTACTCGAAGGTTAGCGACTTAACTAGTTTTAGAGGAGAAAGAATCATAGTATGGAAAGTAAATCCAAATCAAAACGTGTAAATTTGACTAGCGCTAGATACAAAGACAACGGAGTATTGTTCGTTGTCATATCTACTGTTATTATAGCTCTTGGTCAAATAGCATTCAAGCTAGGAACATTAACTCTAGATTTGAGTCTTAAAGGAACTATCCTAAACTTCTGGCTTATTATTGGACTTGTACTTTATGCAATTGCGACAGTTCTTCTTTTAGTTGGATTGAAACTAGGAGAATTAAGCACTTTGTATCCGATAATCGGACTCGCGTATATTTGGGTGTGTATTCTTTCATTTTTTATTTTTAGAGAAACAATAACTTTACTAAATGGATTCGGCATATTATTAATAGTTCTTGGAGTGGGCTTATTGGGGGGAGTTAAGCATGGATAAAATTATTACTCTTCCGCTCATGATTGTCGCCTGCATCATAGGCGCATTTGGCGCGTTGTATATGAAGAAAAGTGCGGCGAATTTTACTCTTAAATGGAAAAAATTATTCTCTAACCTAAAAAATAAGAACTTGATGATTGGTTTATTCCTGTATGCTGCGTCCACAGTATTATTTGTTATTCTGCTTAAGCACAATAAACTCATGTTCTTATATCCTATGACTTCTCTAACTTACATTTTCGCAATTATTCTTTCGAAAATGATTCTTAATGAGCGTATAACAAAATACAAAATAATTGCGGTTATACTAATTATTTTAGGAAACATATTTATAACTATTTGAGCTAATCGCATATTTAAGGGGATTAAAATGGTTAAAAAAATAGTTAAAGAATTACAGAAACAAAAAAAACACAGGATGAAAACTACTTCGAATACTATTTCTTTTGATAAAATATTTGTGGTCATACCTGGTCTTAATGAGGAGAAACACATAGGTGATGTTGTTGCCCGTACAAGAAAACAAGGTTTCAAAAATATTATATTCGTAGATGATGGCAGCCATGATAATAGTTCAAATAAAGCGGCCGAGGCTGGCGCGATTGTTTTAAGACATGTTGTAAATATGGGTAAAGGCGCTGCAGCAAAAACTGGTTGTGATTATGCATTAAAGAAAGGAGCTGAAGTCCTTGTTCTAATAGATGCTGATGGACAGCACAGGCCTGAAGAGATAAAATTTTTGCTGAAAAAACTTAGGAATAACGATATCGTGTTTGGTTATAGGCAGCTTAATAGACGTATGCCTGCTGTTATGAGAGCGGGCAACCACGGAATTAATTTTGCATCACATACTTTAAATGGCATAAAACTTAGAGATACACAGTCAGGTTTTAGGTGTATGACTGCTGAAACATACAAGAAAGTCAGATGGAAATCTAATGACTATGCTATGGAGAGCGAAATGATATCAAATGTTGCGAAGAATCATCTAAAATATGCTGAGGTGCCGATTACAACTATTTATCATGATAATTATAAGGGCACAACTGTTATAGATGGAGTCAAAATATTTATAAGAATGCTAAGATTTAGGATAAGAAGAAGCTAAATGATAAAGAAGAAAGTATTTGATGATGAATCTATTAAATTATGAATTGGTTATATGAGGAATTGAAATGATAATTGGTATGCAAATAATAGGGATTATATTTACAGTCATAATGATGTACTTCACATTTGTACATTATAAAAGAAAAAACTACGGATTCAAGAGTTTTCTTCTTTGGATTGTTGTTTGGCTCGGCGCCCTTACTATTATTAGTTTTCCTAAAACCATATATGGTGTGATGGAGACTCTTCAGATACAAAGAACAGCAGATTTTATCACACTTGCTGGTTTCGCATTCTTCTCAATTGTAATATTCTATCTTTATTCAACTGTGAAGAAGAATAATTACAAAATAGAACAATTAGTAAGGCAACTTGCAATTCGCGAAGCTGAATTGAAAGATAACGGGAAAAATAGAGACAAGAAAAAGAAGAAGTGAAGAACGGACTGCGATAAAATGAAAATTCTCATAATCTGTCCTGACTGGTTTCCTAACATAAGTGGATTTGGAACATCTTGCTATGAATTTGCAAAGAATGCTGAAAAAGAGCACACAGTTACAATATTAACGCCTTCTCAGAAAAAATTAGATAAACGAGGACTTGATGTAAGACCAGTTACTCAAATAGTAAATCTTGCTAATAGAAATCCTGTAGTTCTTGGACTTCTACGTGAGATAAGAAAAGTTGATTATGATATTATTATGATATATAGTTACATGTATGAAATGAATGCTCGGGTCGCGATATACAAAAGACTTGGCCTTATTAAAAAACCAGTCGTTCTCATGTATAGAGGAAGCCTTGAGGACGAGGTTTTAGCGCAGTTAAGTACACCTATACGTTTGGCCAAAATAACATATGATAGAACCTACGGCGCAGCCGTGTTTAAGTATTCTGATTACATAATATCTAATTCTAAGCCAACGCTTGTTGTAATGAAGAAAAAGTATGGTCTAAAATCAGATAAAATGTCTTACATTCCTAATTCTATCAACATAAATGAATATATACAAAGCAAGCAAAACAACAAAAGAGTGCTTTTTGTTGGCAGGCTCATTCAGAACAAAGGAATAAAATTCTTTGAACAAATTGTGCAGAACATTCCAAAGGACTGGAAGTTCACAATCGCAGGCGATGGCCCTATGGAAAATATTGTTTTAGATTTAGCAAAGAAGTACAAGAATGTTGAATATTTAGGGAAGCTAACAAAAATTGAGACTAACAAAATAATTTCTAAGAGTGATATTCTTATTCTTCCAACATTCGCTGAAGGATCACCAAGAGCAGTCCTTGAAGCATCCGCTTCTGGAATACCTAGCATAGCTTTTGATGTTGGCGATGTGCCTACTGTTCTAAATCATGATAAGAACGGCTACACAATACCTAGGTATGATATTGATGTATTTGTGAAACGAATGAAAGAATTAATAGATAATTCTTCTCTTAGAAAAAAGAAAGGAGACTCAGCAAGACTGTACGCCCAGAAGAATCTGAATTGGAACAAGACGTATATTCAGACAATGAAATTTCTTGAAATGGTTGTTAAAAATAGTAAAAAAAAGAAAACATGATTTTCTATCTTATAATCTTATTGATGTTACTTATTTTAAATCAGGCATTCTTCCCG
The DNA here is from genome assembly GCA_903891505.1 of uncultured Candidatus Woesearchaeota archaeon. GTDB lineage: Archaea > Nanobdellota > Nanobdellia > Woesearchaeales > 21-14-0-10-32-9 > 21-14-0-10-32-9. The sequence continues at coordinate 2,229 of CAITEO010000098.1, read as the reverse complement.
TTGCGAGAGAGAATGCTAATTCGTGCTGCGCGGTCTGTCTATTTCTATATTCTGGATTATTTTCTTCTCTTTGCGAAAAAGGACAGGAAGCCGCAAGATATAACATCTGGAATGGTATCCCTCTTTCTTTTGCACGGATTAAAAGATGTGTCAGTGTGCCCCATCTTATGTCCTGATTTATCTCACTAAGAGAATCTGCGAGTGATGATGGAAATACTCTAGGACCATAGCCATAATCTCCTTTGACACCAGCATATTTTATAAGAAAATCATTTAGTCTTCGTTCTGCATTCTGCTGAGACACTGGAAATGTGCTGAATACCTCGTCTGTTCTTGCTATTGGTGAAAAGTGTCCTGGTGCATAGTCAGCAAATATTCTGCTAAAGTCGCCATTGAACCAATCCAGTTTATCAGGCTCAGTATATATGACATAATCTGCTATAGTTGCAGCTTCCTGCATTGATCTCACAAGTTGATTTGTCAGGCCACCAGTTACATTGTAAATATCCTGGACCCCTGCTGCTTTCATATTTTTCAAGAAGTTTTCGCTTGATCCACCATCAGCGACGATTACAGGCGCATCAAACTGCGCATAAAATTGTGTAAGTCTTTGTATTCCAGCTAAAGTTAAAGCGGCGTCGCCATAACGCTCGTCCGCCATTGTCGCGATTGCGAATTTTGTTTTTTCCATGTCAAAGCAGGAACAACTATCAATATATAAATATTTCGCTACTTAATAATAGTAATAGTTTCTGTTCCTGGTCAGGCGAGCGCTGATAAACTTTATAAATTTGGCACTGAATAACGCAGATAGCAGAGATAAATCGGGGGCGAAGTAGAGATAAAATGGGCTACATAAAATCCATAAAACATAATTGTAATAAGAAAATATACAAAGGTCTAGATATAATACTTAGGCACCCTATTAAAGCAGCAATCATATTTTTGCTAATAATACTTTCATTCTATCTAAAAGTCCATGAAATAAACACAGGTTCGGGAGATGAATTTTATGGTAGTGATGCATATAGCTATAATGACAACGTAGTTAAGTTCATAGATACTGGTGCACCGATAAGTGCTCATGTAAATCCGTTAGAAATGCTATTCATGATTCCCGTGTATTTCTTGTTCGGAAAAAGCCTCTTCGCAGCTAAATTCATTCAGATATTATTTTCTTTCCTCATTTCTTTTTTTCTATATAAAGTTGGTAAAAAGTATTTTGGAGAAACTGGTGGATTCTTGGCAGCCGCACTTGCACTTATTCATCCAAGTATCATATATTATAGTGCGCACACCTGGACAGAATTCTGGCTCATTTTCTGCACTAGTCTAATAATGTACTTGTACGTTGTAGCAATAGATAATCATGGTATGAGAAAAAAGGCTTGTTTTTTTATTGGTTTGATAGGAGCCATAGGTGCAATGAGCAAGCTCTGGATACTTCCAGCGGCAGGCATATTTTTCCTACTCCTTATATTAAAGAATGCTGAAATAAAGAATTTTTTGAAGAAGGAAGTTTGGAAACCCATTCTTATCGGCACGATACTATTCTTTGTTGGCGTACTTATTATTATTGCACCTTGGGACATCTACGCGTCAAACCAACTTAAATATCCTGTTTATTTCATAAATTCTAACTCAGCATCCAATCTTTACATAGGAAACAATCCTGACGGAGAAGTTGCATATACTAGCAAGCCCTATAATTTTGATTATGCTAAAGAGATTATCATAAATGAGGGTGATTGTAAAACTCTTCTCGCGGACCCTAAATCTGAGAGATATGATTATTTTTTCCAGAAATGCACGGGAAAATATGCTGTGCATTACATTTTGAGCAATCCTGGTAAATTTATCTCTAAAATGTGGACATTCACATTTGATTACTGGCTTTTCCCAAATCTCGAGTTCTATCAGCGCATGATACGAAGCCCAAGATTGCTTATAGATACACTTTGGATGTTTTGGATTTTGGCAAGTATAGGACTTCTCGCGTCATTGCAGAGATGGAAGCAATTCATTCCTTATTATTTTGCGATTTTAATCGCTTGGTTTTATTTTGGACTCTCATTTTATTTGGCAAGGTATAAGGGCGGACTAGCTCCACTCGAGATATTATTTGCTGCAGGTGGACTTGCAACTCTTCATTATTTTAGTCTGCAGTTATTTAAATCTACGAAGAAAGAAAAAGATTGAAAAAATTATTTGATAAAAAGAAAATTAAGA
>CAITEO010000097.1 GCA_903891505.1 uncultured Candidatus Woesearchaeota archaeon | reverse complement strand
TTTTGGTGGAACCGCAATATACTTTATTGGCTTCCCAATTTTCATTATTACAAAACCTTTCTTCTCAAGGCTTTCAAGAACATCATAACTTCTACTTCTTGGAACATTCGCAATATCAGACAACTCGCCCGCCGTACTTACACCCCTTGATAGAAGTGCAGTCCATATCTTTGCTTCGTAGCTATTGACTCCAAAGTCCTTTAGTTTATTCAAAAAATCTTTTTGTACCAACATGTTGTCTTCACCTATACTATTAATTTTACCGTAATTTTATACATTTATAGAGTAAGTAATACAACCTAATTTATAAATGTTTTGTTTTGCAACCACTATATGGTAAGAACAATAGGAATATTTTTTAATGGCTCTAGACTTCCACTAGTATGAAACAAAATGTTGAAGAAAAAATAAGAAATATGTATACATCAAGACTTAGAAGACAAAATCCTTTCATTCCAACAATAATGATTGCACTATCCCAAAAAACAAACAACATCAAAAAGAAAATAAACTTATCATGCTATTTACTAACAACCTCGTTTGAAATTAATGAAATGCAATATTCCAACATGATAATTGCGAATACTACTCCTCTAAACATATCTGAAAAACACGAAGAATCCCTTATGGAAATAATCCTTTCAGGCAGACAAGAAAATATATTTATAGAAAATACTGCGGATTACAAAAAAATTATTGATACTATAAACATAATGGATTCTGTTGCTAATTCTATAATTAGGAAAATAAAGATGAAATATTCTATTACTCCTCTAGTTGTACAATCTAACTACAAAACGAAACTACAATACAAATAATTACTCAAAAAAGAAACTTAAAAAAAAAAATTTAAGAGAACCAATTTTATCAGGTAATTTATTCTTTCTTCGGCAATTCTTTCTTTTCAGTCTTCTCGACTTTCTCAGCCTTTTCTAATTTCTCCTTCTTGGCTGGTTTTTCTGATTTCTTAGACTTATCCTTCTTGACTTTCTTTTCTACAGTTCCTTGCCTATTCACCTTGATTTTCTTTTCTCTTTCAACAGAGTTCTTAGGCTTAGTCTCAAGAACTTCCATGTTCAACGCTGCAAATGCTTTCTTAACTTCAGCATGAGATGCACCCTTTGCTATATCAATAGTCTTTGATAGAGGCTCAAGGTGCAACATGTTGCACTTTCTTCGTCTAGTCTCGCCATCAATAAGCACTATATTGTTGTCAAGTACATCAACTATTACGCAGACTTTGTTTGCGTCTCTTCCTGCGATTTTTACGCAGAGCCTTCCAACTTCATTCAACATTTTTTCACCTTCTGGAGGTTCCCAAACGCTTTTGCGTGAGGGCACCCTTGTTTATCCCATTAGAACCCGCATCGTCGCCGTATGCAGTGGGATTTGTTCTCTTCGCACTTCACATTTTTTGCCGCTCGCGTTTCACCGTGTTTTCGAAAGCAAAATCGAGTCATTTCTCGTCGATGTTGTCTTTCAGTGCTCGCTAGGCAATAAAAACTATTCGTGCTCTTAAAGTTCGAGCTTTCTTGCTCTCGCCTTTATCTCTATCCTGGATGCTTTTGATGACAGCACGCCGCCGAATGGTCTTGAAGGCCTCTTCTTCGATATTGCCATCTTCCTTAGCTTCACAGGAAGTACTCTAGGTACACCTTTTAGAGTCTCACCTGTAACTGAACACGTGCCCAGCTTCGGTTTTCGTCTATTGTATACCGTCTTGGTTCCTGATATTGTTCTCTTGCTAACCCTTGCAAAGGTTCTTGATTTCGTTTTATGTGGAGCCATACATTTTGGGAAAGAACCACCATTTATAAAGGTTTTTGAGGCGTGATTGAATTTATTATTCTGAAACCGACTTATTTTATGAAACAATGCAATGCCAAGAAATTTCGTGCATAATTAAGATGATTTGAAGCTAATCATTATTTTTTATTATCCTTATAATTTAATCTCTTTCGTTTTACAGACTCAAGAACATCTAAATAATTATTTTTTGTACTAACAGATTCACCTGATTCTAACTCAAGATTTTTTCTTGCATCACCCGCAATCTTTCCTCCTTTATTTGCAGCGACTTTATTCTCGACAAATCCTTGCGCGTCTTTATTTCTCGCAATTCTTGTTGTAGATGCCTCACCTAGCATAGTAAAAATAAGTTCTAAATCATCCATGTGATCCCTGAGAGGTTCTTTCTTTAAATTTTTGAATTCTTTGTATTCCTCAACAGTCTTTCCAAAGGTTGCTTTGCTGATTTAATTTGTCAATATAGCATATTCTTTGTTTTCTTCAACGCCTCTATTCTTCCACTCATTCGTCAGCTCTTGTCTGACCGCGATGCCTCTGACTCTCTTTTCAATCCATTCATCAGAATAACCTTTAGCTTTGTATAACTCTCGCATTCTTTTCTGCGCAATTTCAGGATCTTCAATCTCTTGAACTCGCTCGTAGCCAACCTGGGCTAGCCACTGCTTGAACGGCTCTGCTTTAGGAGAAGGAATAGATTGAATTATTCTAAACATGTTCTTCGTATTTGCGCAGTCAGTTTCTCTTGACTTATCATCTTCTGCAATTAGTTTCAACTGTACCCAAATCGGGGACAGTTCAACGGAGATAAACTCTCTGTCCTTAATTTTGCTCCAATACTGTCTAGGTGTAGGACTCTCTGTTAACGCCTCAACCACATCTACCACAGAGAAATACCATTCATTATCGTGCCAAATTCGTCTGATTTTTACATCCTGAAATACTACAAGTGCCTTGTCTTTATCCATCGTAACTTGTTGTTATGTTCTTATCCTTATAAATTCTGCGCGGGAGAATGTCTTGTGCAGCGCGTAAAATGAAGATTTATTTTAATCATTTCTCTTTTTAGTAGACTATTAGAGTATTTAGTGTTTTAATTAGATTTGTGTTTCTCAGATAGAATTTTGTTTTTGCCAGATTTCGCTATTTTACTTTCATCTTTTTTGACTCTTCTTTCAAGTTTTTTTATATCCTCTTCAGGAGGAAGGTCCTCTGGAACAATTCCGCTTTCAACAAGTATACCCCGGACACTCTTATTATTCTTGACGTGCTCAGTAGTAATATTGCTCTCTTCGTTAAGATTCTCTTTTTTAACATTAAAGTTAGTTATTTCTGTCGCGAGATTTTTCGCAGTAATTGTTACAGTTGGAAGAAAATCAGCAATTGGTCGTTCAGAGGGTATTTTTAGTTTGTTTTTCATTTGAGTAGTTGTAAACCCGCCAAATAGTGCTTCATCTCCCTTGCTTCTTATCATTGCAAAACCAACATCATCAACTCCTCTCTCGTAGATGAGCTTGGATAATTCTGTTTCCGATGCGGTTAATGTATTTCTTGCCTCAAATCTTTCCTGCAAAGCTATTCTTTGCTCTATTAGTTCTTGTTTTCTTGTTTGTATTGCAAAATAACTCTGAGCAAAAGCAATCTGTTCTTTTCTAGAATCTCCATTCTGAGCAATAAGATAACACGCATACCTTGTTAGCATTATATCTTGAATTTCTCTTTTTGTACCTGAACCAATTTCAACCATTTTCCTGATGTCAGGAAAATGGTCATTGATGTTGTAACCTGAAATTTTACAGGATGTTTTTGCCTTCTCAATAATATTGAAGAAATTTTCCCATTTTTCATACCCCAAAAGTGTCTGAAGATCTCTTGCAAACCAGAATTCTACGCCCTCTGTTTCATGAGCATAATCTTCAAATGTTTTTTGAAGTTTGATTAGTGTTAATTTATCCATCGTAACTTGTTGTTATGTTCTTATCCTTATAAATTCTGCGCGGAAGAATGTCTTGTGGATAACTATTCATAGTGGCATTCATAGTAACTGTTGTTTTACCTATTCATTCAGCCAAAAATTATTTAAACTCAATTAATGAAGACCATTCCTATGATTGAAAAGAGGGTGTTAATCTGGGTCGTGATACTATTCTGCATGCCTGTGGTATTCGCAGCGACGGCTACTAACTGTGTTATTTCAAGTTCTAGTTGCTCTTCTGGATTCACCATAGCTGGATA
>CAITEO010000096.1 GCA_903891505.1 uncultured Candidatus Woesearchaeota archaeon | reverse complement strand
CTGGCGAAGCTCTTCGCGTTTTTTCAGTTGATATCTGAATAAATATCCTCCTGAATTTAGATTTTCCTGTCTGCGCACTATGATATTTTTTTCGCTAAGACTTTTGACGCATCTTTGTATTGTACTAAGATTAAGATCAAGTTCTTTTGAAAGTTCTTGTGTAGTGAACCACTCTTTTTTAGATGACAAAAGTAGTTTAACTAAGTTAAATTCTGCTTTTGTTATTCCAAGACTGCACTTGATTATCTCATCAAGATCAAATTCTTTGCATGCAAAATCAATCATATTAATGTCCTCAAAATGTTATTCTTAAAAATTTACTAAAACTTTAGTATTTATTAGTTTGCTTGTTTTTATTTGTTTTCTTTATCTTATTTTGCATTGATTTTTACAAGTGTTGCGTCAATTTTTTTTCTTAGCTCGTCCTTAGACATAAAGCCTACAAGTCTGTTGACTTCCTCTTTACTATGTATTATGGAAAGGGAGGGGATTCCTTTGATGTTAAATGATCCTGCGAGTTCAGGCTGCTCCTCTGTGCTAATTTTGACGAACTTTAGTTTTCCTGTGTATTCTTTGCTTAAATCTTCAAACACAGGGCCCATCATCTGGCAAGGGCCACACCAGCTTGCCCAGAAATCTATTATAACAGGAGTTTTTGATTGCAATACTTCTTTGTCAAATGTTTGTTCTGTTACATGTATAACCATTGCAATTCACCTTTTCATTATTGTTCTTAAAAATTAAAAAATGAAGAACTTTTTTACATCAGCGGTACTGTGGAGATGTGGCAGTTATATTTAAATTCTCTGAAAAACTGCATTTAGGTGAATAATTTATGCAGTTGTGTTCCCGAAAAGTTTAAATATTAAATGTACTTTCCCTATTTATGTTGATTTAAAGTCAACATAATTCAGGGGCGTTGAACTTAGTTAGAAATAATAATTGAAATAATACTGGTGAAATAATGAATGCACAAGAGAATACTCAAGATAACAAACCGAGTGAAACTAAAAATTCTGCACAAATGAAAGATAAAGACAATAGTGTTAGTTGTGAAAATTGTATTAATAATGAAAATTCTGCTAAACACGAAAAAGGAGATAAAAAACATATTAGTAATAAAAAATTTACAGATGATTGTTTGGAAACGCAGCAAGAGGAATTAAAAGTACAATATGCTGAGATAAAAGACACACTCCAAAGAGTTTATGCTGAATTTCAGAACTACAGAAAAAGAACTGATGATGATAAACAAAGATTTGTTTTATTTTCCAATGAAGCGCTCTTAAAGAAAATACTGCCCATAGTGGATAACTTTGAGATGGCACTAATACATAAAAGCAAGCAAGATGAGAATTCTGAATTCTCAAAAGGAATAGAGTTAATATATTCTCAGCTGAATCAATTCCTTGAGGATGAAGGAATAATTAAAATAAATACGCATGGAAAATTTGATCCTAGATTGCATGAAGTCATAATTACTGAAGAATCAGATAAAGAGAATGGAACAATTCTTCAGGAATTCCAGAAAGGATACATGCTAAATGATCGTGTGTTAAGACCTGCGAAAGTAAAGATAGTAAAAAACAAAATAACCAACGAAGTAAAAAATCAGGATAAAATTAAGGATGAATATACTGATGCTAATATGGACTCCAAAATAGAGTCTGATAATAAAGAAATACGTGGAGGTAGATGAAAATGAGTAAAGTAATAGGAATAGATTTAGGAACTACATTCTCTGCAGTAGCGGTGATGGAAGGAGGACAATCAGTAATAATACCTAGTTCTGAAGGAGAGAGAACAACTCCATCAGTCGTTTCAATAACTGCGGAAGGAGAAAGGCTCGTAGGACGTGTTGCAAGAAATCAGGCAATACTTCACCCAGAGCATACAGTTCGAAGCATAAAAAGACACATGGGAGAAGACTACAAAGTAAAGATGTGGAATAAAGATTATGCGCCTCAAGAAATAAGCGCAATGATTCTTGCAAAGCTTAAGGCTGATGCTGAAGCATATCTTGGTGAAAAAATAACAAAAGCAGTAATAACTGTTCCTGCCTACTTCGAGGATTCTCAAAGACAGGCAACAAAAGATGCAGGACGAATTGCAGGACTTGATGTTCTAAGAATAATCAACGAGCCAACTGCTGCAGCACTTGCATATGGTCTTGACAAAGGACATGATCATACAATACTAGTATTTGATTTTGGAGGAGGAACATTTGATGTTAGCATATTAGAACTAGGTGATGGTGTTTTTGAAGTCAAATCAACGAACGGAGATAATCATCTTGGCGGAGATGACATTGACGAATTAATTATAGATTTTCTCGCTGAGGATTTCAAGAAGTCCAATGGAATTGACTTAAGAAATGACAGAACGAGCTATCAGAGATTGAAAGAGGCAGCAGAAAAAGCAAAGATTGAACTTAGTTCAAAAGTCAAGACAGCAATAAGTTTGCCGTTCATAACTGCGGATAGCGCAGGACCAAGGCATCTTAATATAGAACTCACAAGAGCTAAATTCGAACAAATAATTCAGCCAATAATAAAAAGGTTAGATGGTCCGACAAAGCTTGCATTGAAAGATGCAAATATGTCACCTGATCAGCTTGACAAAGTTATCTTTGTTGGTGGATCAACAAGAATACCAATAGTTCAAGAGCTTGTCAAAAAATTAACAGGCAAAGATGGAGATAAATCAGTTAATCCTGATGAAGCTGTCGCGCAAGGTGCAGCAATCCAAGGAGCAATCCTCGCGGGAGAAGTAAAAGATGTACTCTTACTAGATGTAACTCCTCTAAGTTTAGGGATAGAAACTCTTGGCGGTGTATCTACAACAATAATAAACAAGAACACAACAATTCCAACAAAGAAGAGTCAAGTGTTTAGCACAGCATCAGATAGTCAACCCGCGGTAAATATACACGTGCTTCAAGGAGAAAGACCAATGGCTGCGGACAATAAAACTCTTGGAAGATTCGATCTTGTAGGAATCCCTCCTGCGCCACGTGGAATTCCGCAGATAGAAGTAACATTTGATATAGATTCAAATGGAATAGTTCATGTATCTGCAAAGGATTTAGGCACAGGAAAGGAGCAGAAAATACAGATAACTTCATCAACAAATCTTAGCAAGGATGAAATAGAGAAAATGAGGAAGGAAGCTGAACTACATGCAGAAGAAGACAACAAGAAGCGTGAAGAAATAGAGCTAATCAATAAAGCAGACACACTTGTTTATTCAACTGAATCTTTATTCAAAGACCTTGAAGGTAAAGTAGATTCTGCAAAGTTTGAAGAGGTAAAGAAAGAAATTGCGGAATTAAAGACTCTTCTTGCAGAACAAACAAAAGATGTTTCAAAGATACAAACAACTTTTGATAGCATAAACAAAAAGGTGCAGGATCTTTCAACTGAAATGTACCAAAAAGCAGGACAGCAATATGCAGAGCAGCATAAGGAACATGATGACGCACAAGGCGAATCTGAATCAGCGAGTGAATCATCTGAGCCTGGTGTTGTGGATGCTGAGTATGAAGAAGTCGAAAATAAGGATAAAGATAAAGAAGCTGAACCCAAGACTGCATCTAAGAAGAAGAAAGAATAAGAAAAAAGTCTCGCGACAGTTTTATTGAGCACCCCAAGGGGGGCGACCCATACTCAATCATCACATTATTACGTTAGCGCATTAATGTGAGGATGACGAACTGTCGCGGTAACTATCTTTAACATAATTTGTATCAGAAGAAACATTTAAGAATAAAAAAGGAATCCGAATAACATGGCAGGAAAAGACTACTACAAAACACTTGGTGTTGACAAAAATGCATCCAAGGAAGAGATAAAACGAGCGTATAAGACTCTTGCGAAGAAATATCATCCTGATGTTAATAAAGACAAGGATGCAGAGCACAAGTTTAAGGAAATAAACGAAGCAGCGTCAGTACTTGGTGATGATCAGAAAAGAAAACTCTTTGATCAATACGGAGAAAATGCATTCAAGCAAGGTAGTGCAGGTCAAGGTCAGGGTGGATTTGATTATTCTGGATTCGATTTTGGAAGTGGAGATGTAAATTTTGATGAAATATTTGATATGTTCTTTGGTGGAAGCCCAAGAAGAAGAACAAGAGCAAGAGGAGCGGATCTAAGATACGATGTAGAAATTGATCTTGAAGATGCAGCGTTAGGTGTAGAAAAAACTGTGCGATTGAGAAAGAGAAATAATTGTTCGCACTGCAATGGGGTTGGGGGAGAGAAAGTAGAAATTTGTCATGTTTGTAAAGGCACAGGGCAAGAGAGAATTGTAAAGCGAACTCCATTTGGCGCGTTCCAAACAGTAGCTTCATGTGAGTTGTGCAATGGCACCGGAAAAGAAATAAAAGAACCATGTAAAGTCTGCGCGGGCAATGGGTATATTGCAAGTGAAAAAACTTTGAATGTTAAAATTCCAAAAGGAGTTGAGGATGGTTCAAGACTTAGAGTTATGGGTGAAGGAGATGCTGGAATGCGAGGGCAACAGCCTGGTGATTTATATATATTCATATCCGTAAAAGAGCATGATTTCTTTGAAAGAGTAGGTAATGATATTAATATCGAAGTGCCTATAAGTTTTATTCAAGCAGTTTTTGGTGATGAAATAGAAGTTCCAACCTTGAAGGGTAAAGCAAAGCTAAAGATTCCACCAGGCACACAATCAGATACTGTTCTTAAGATGAGAGGAAAAGGAATACCTTATTCAGATGGTATTGGTACTGGAGATCAGAATATAACTGTGGTTGTTGATGTTCCGACAAAGCTTACATCTGGACAAAAAGATGCTCTTAAGAAATATGCGGATACAATGGGCGAACAAGTAAGGTTGCAAAAGAATTTCTTTAAGAAGATATTTTAAGTGAAAATTGATATATTGAATTTAATTTCTTTGTATTTACTTTTTTTTATAAGTTTTAGCTGTAAGGGATTAATGGCT
>CAITEO010000095.1 GCA_903891505.1 uncultured Candidatus Woesearchaeota archaeon | reverse complement strand
CGGTTATGTAGGAGATGGCAAACAAGACACATCAAAGCAGTTGACCTGTGCTACTCGGCAGAGCATGATTAAATTGATTGCAGACATCGGATGGGATTTTGATGTTGTTGTGGTTGATGAATGCTTTCACGGAAGAACTAAAATAAATACTATTAGAGGAGAGGTTAAAATAAAAAATATTAATGTAGGAGATATTGTTTTCTCAGAAAAACAAGGGAACAAAGTTACTGATGTGTTTATTAACAAAATAAAATTGTCAGAGGTTATAAAAATAACACTTTCAAATAAAAAACAAATTTTCTGTTCTGCTAATCATTTATTCAAAGTCAGAGACAAGTGGATAAAAGCAAAGGATTTAGAAAAGAATGTCTTGACACACCTCCGATTTTATGACATGATGAAAGGCATCACGTTAAATAAATTAAAGGAGATGTGCAATGTGTTCAAAAAAATGTCCTATTTGTGGAGGAAAAGTATATCCCCCAAACAAATTTTGTTCAAGGGATTGTTCTTACAAAGACCCTGCAAGAAGTCTTTTATCATCAAAAACAATGACACGAACCAACAATTCCCGAAAAGAAATAATTTCAGAGAGGATGAAGAAGAACAATCCTTCTCAAATGTTAGGTATAACAGACAAACAAATAGCGACACGAAGAATAAATGGCACTCTTGGTTTCAAGCTACGTGGCGGGAATGGAAAAGGTCCTACTTATCACGAACTTCTTTTGTTGACTTCTTTAGGGAATTTATGGGAAAACAACTTGCCTATTGTTACATTTCCAAATCTTCCGAAAGGGCAGAGGAGACAACCGGGATATCCAACTTGTTACAAAGTAGATGTAGCTCATCCCAAATTAATGATAGCAATAGAGGTGGACGGAGGGAGTCATTCTTTATTTGGTCGAAAAAAACAGGATATGAGGAAGACAAAGAGATTGAAAGAATTAGGGTGGAAAGTGTTGAGGTTTACAAACGAGGAAGTAATGATGAATCTTTCAAAGGTGTTATTGGAGATAAAGAGAGAGATCAAGACTTTGTAGAATTTTATGATTTAGAAGTGGAGAAAGAACATAACTACTTTGTGGAAGGTGTTCTTGCTCATAATTGCCATCATGTTTCCGGTGTTGATGGTGAGTATGCAGAGATATTGAAAGGCATTCTCTCTCCGGTAAGAATAGGTCTGACTGCAACGATGCCCAAAACAAAAGAAGCTCTGCTTGCAATAGAAGGTCTGATAGGACCTATCATTGACGAAGCAACAATCAAAGAAGCTCAGGATAAAGGACTTATGGCAAACATTAAAATCAAGTTGATTAAGATTCCAAAAGACCACTCAATAAAAGACCTTAGAAGATATGACGATGTATATGAGACAGCAGTAGTTAACCGTCTTATTCAACACAGAATGATAGCTGAGACAGCAAAAAAGCATGTGGATTCAGGGGATTCTGTCTTGATAGTTGTCAAAAGAATTGCTCATGGCAATAACATATTAGTAGAACTCGGAAGATTAAAAGTAATTTCATTCTTTGCTCTTGGAGTTACTGAGTCAGGCATAAGAATGAAAGTTAAAGAAGCCTTGAATGACAAAAGTATTCCTTGTGTAGTAGCAAGTCTCATTTGGAAAGAAGGGGTTGATATTCCTGAACTTGATGTTATCATCAATGCGGCAGGAGGCAAGAGTGAGATTCAAACTCTGCAAACATTAGGTAGAGGTCTTAGGAAGACGGCAAGAAAGAAAGAACTGCTTTTATACGACACATTTGACCTATCACATAATTTTTTAGTGAGTCATTTAGCTGAACGATTGAACTTGTACATGGAGAATGATT
>CAITEO010000094.1 GCA_903891505.1 uncultured Candidatus Woesearchaeota archaeon | reverse complement strand
TTTTTTCATTGATGAAAGGACTGACTTTTTCCTACTATACTATTATTTTACTAATATTACATAATTTGATATCAACAATTTCATATTAACAAATATCATTCCATAATTTTAATTACAACATTATTTCCAATATTATTTTCCTAGCATTCCGCCGAAGAGTGATTTCTTTTTTGGCCGAGTCTCTTCAGCAGACACAGCTTTAACTTCCTCTTTTGTTGAGGCGATATTTGTTGCAGAGTGCAAGGGCTCGATTACTATATTTTCATCTTTAACTATTCCCTTCGAAGCCTGCCTGAATTTCATTATTTCTCGATCAAGCTTGTTGTTAACATCACTCAACAATGATTTTGACCTTTCATCTAGCAAATTTATTATGTTAGTTGTATGTTTCTCGAATTCGCTAAATCTGCTGATTAAATTCACCAATTCTTTCTTGTCAGACTTGTCTTCTACTTTTACCCTTAGCTTATCTACATCTCCTTGTAATTTGCTCATGGTTTTTTGTAGCTCTTTTGCAACATCATTGTATTTATCTAAATCAGTAAATTTCTTTTCTACTTCCAAGTATATTGTTTCAATTTTATTTGAGTGTCTGTCAATTATAGCTTCAATTTTTTTTATCTCAATAAGTTCCTGTTTTATATCATCATTCATCTTCGCGACTTGCTCGACACCCTTGTAGAACTCCATTCTCTGCCTCATCTCTTTGAGCTCTCGCATTATGTCGTGCATCATAGTCTCATTTGTTTCAATGTTGGCTTTCAATGCTTCAGCTTTTGAATCCTGTTTCCTAACTTCTATCATTAGCTGATCAGGTTTTACTGCTTCAACAAGATCTATCGCCCTCGTTGATGCAGCCTCTAGTCGTGAAACAGACTTATTAGTTTCTACAACCATTCCCTTCATCTCTCCTAGCTCTTCAGAACTCCTAGTAAAACGCTCATTCGTAGCTTTTCTAAATTCATTCATACCCTCTATTTGGGCTTGTATTTTTGTAACTTCAATACCTAATTTAGAATCTCCCATATCCTCATCGGTTTTATTAGAATTAGTATTTTTCTCCTCGAGTCCTGCCTGCTGCGACTCTAAATTGGCTTTTATCATATCCTCATCACTTTTTTTTCTTGAAAACAAACCCATATTTCATCACCTATTTTTTATTTCATCATCATTCTTTGCTGCAATACCTGCAGCCTCAAGCACTTCTTGCTTCAGGTTCTTTGGCAATACTGACTTAGCATAGTTAATCTCCTGCGCAACCTGGTCAAGAAGAATATTTATATGATCTTCATCATCTTTATTCTGACTAACTTGAAAATAATCTATCTTTGGCAAAATATTTCTTAGCAACAATGATGGAATTAGCATGTCAAATCCTTCTTTTCTGTGTTCAGTTATGGCTCTTGTCAGCTCTAAATATTTCTCCCTGAAAGTTTCAACTGCAATAGCATACTGATTTTTATCATAAACCATCCTCTGTTTTAGTTTGTTAATCTTGTCAAACGCTTGCTCTGAAAAATCTGATCTGTCAGATATTTCTCGCTTAAGATTATTTGTAATGTCTGCATATATCCTAAAAGTTTCTTCTCGTTTCTTCTTGCACTCTTCTGAGTATTTGTTAATCTCACTAAGCATAAGAGCAGGATCTTTTATTTGCTGTATTCTACTTGCTAATTCATCTAAAGCAAAAACATGCCTTATCCAGTTAGCAAAATCATTTTTGTTGCTGTCTACATGTTTGTAAAATATTTTAGATTGATATTCATCTGCACTGCAGCCAGCTAGGAAAGAGAGCAGTTCATTTATATTTTTTAGGACGCTGCTGTTTTCTAAATAGAAGCACTTATCAAAAGTAGCATCCTTGCTAAACAAGTCTTCTCCAGAATATTTTTCATCCAAAGTTACTCAACACCTCTTTAAGTTCTTTCTTGTTCTTTGCATTCTTGATACTTTCTGCAAGCTCATCCTGCTTGAATACATTCTTCGTCCAATTCGCAAAATCATTTCTAGATTCTGATACGTGCTCTTCAAAAACAGCATCAGGTATTGCATCAATTGAATCTAGTAAGTCTTTAAGCGACTTCAATTCAACGCCAGTCTTTAATCTAAATGTTTGATTAGGTGATGCAAGTGCGTCTATGCTCCACTTATTTTTCTTCGTTGGATCTTTCGCAAACTCATCGAATGCTCTTTTTGTTTCAGCCAACAATTCCTGCTCAGTTCTTTCTTCTTTCTTGACTTCTTTTTTCTGCTCGTTGTTTTCTTCAGTTTTCTCTAATTTTTGCGCTTCTTCAGGTTTATCTTTAGACTTATCTTTCGTTTGTTCGTTCTCAATTTTTGTTTCTGCTTCTTTTTTCTCTACAACTTTCTTCTCAAGTTTCGGAAGCTTCTGACCTTTTTCCCTTAAATCAAGAAGTTTCATAATCTCCTCTTTAGTATTTGCTTCATCAATACAATCTGCAAGTTCATCATCCTTGACTGCGTCACGTATCCAGCCTGCAAAGTCATTCTTTGTTCCATCTACGTGGAATTTGAAATCAGAATCTTTCATTGCTTCAATCTCGGAGTACAAACTCTTTGGATTCACGACGAGCATATCATTATGCAGATGCAAAATTTTATCAGGAGAAACATCTTTCTTGAATTTCTCTTGAGGCGTCTCCTCTTTTTTGGCCTCTTCTTCAGGTTTCTTCTGCGTAGCCTCGAACTTTATTCTCTCAATTTTGGCTTTCTCTAATTCTTCCTTAAGTGCTTGCTCAGATATAACTTTCATCTCTAATTTTTTAGGCTGCACACCAAGTTTTTCCCATAACTTCTTCACTCTAGGAATAAGTCCCTCGAGATAAATCTGAACCATATTGAAATTGCCCGCCTTTACTTTGTCAAGCGCCAATTTTAATTCCATCTTTAAATCGAATACATCTTGCTTCTGCTCTTCGAGTTGCTCGAGTTCATATGCAATCTGAGTAATCTGCTCGTTGAATTTATTGTATTGCTCTATTTCATCATCAGATAATCTAGTAACTGAGTGCATGATTGGCCTGAATGTAACAAAATAAGGCTTACCTCTATTGTATGCACTGTTCTGAACCATACCAGTACCAACACTTGCTTTGACTAGACTTTGCAGAACTTCTCCACCATATTTCATCTTTATCCTATCAAGATCTCCTTCATCTCTTGTTCTCATCTGAACTTCAGTGTTAATGTTCGCCTTGATTTGACCGACGAAGTCGGCAAGAACTTGAGAGATTAGCACAACACCTATTCCCCACTTTCTGAATTCCCTGCATGCTCTTTCAATCTGCAAGAATCCTTCGCCTGATCCTCCAAACTTAGGCATCAACCTGTGAACTTCATCGTAGACAAGAACAAGTCTTAATGGTTCAGATTCATCGAAGTTCGCATGGAATACTTCCCTTACAGTATTTGCAACAAAAATATCTATATCCTTCGGATCAAGTTTGTGCACTGCAAAAATCTGTATCTCTCCAGGCTTCATATATTTCTTGACATCAATTAATTCTCTCGCGTTGTTAATCTGCCTTATGTTACCCGTGAATGCTTTTGCGTCAGTTGGTTTCATTCCAAAGTTAGGATACAAACCCATAAGCCCTTTGTTTGTTAGCTTTCTTAGCATTCCAGTCCACTGGGCTGTAGGATCAAAAACTATAACTGCAACATCTTTGAGCAGCATCTCTTCTATTATTACCTGTGCCGAGAAGCTCTTTCCTCCTCCTGTTGAACCTGCAACTATAGTATGTGTTTTGAAATTCTCTAAATTCATGTAAGCTTTGTGGTCACTCTCAGCTATCTTACCTATCCATATGCTTCTTGGCCCCTGCTTTGGAAGTTCACTCAACTCAACCTTCAAATGATATCTCTTTTTCTCCTCGAGCCTATTTCTTAAAATAACAATCGCGATAATTATTCCTACCAATGCAAACAATGAAAGTATTGCTTGCCATACCCTGAATTTTCCAAACAATATGTACTGGTAAAATGGTAGTATGACTGAGAACACATAACCGCTACTCGATGATAAATCAAGATACTCAGCAGTCACCCTGACTATATAATCTCCTTCCTTAAGATTACTTGGCAGCTCAACATTCTTAACTATCGACATGGATGTTTTTATGAAAACATTTGTAGTGTATGACCATAATGTATCTTTTCCATCCAAACTCTGCACTGTATAAAATAATTTTACGGGATATGCTTGGTCAGAGAGAAGATTTACAAGATCAGTCCTGAATGTAAATGTTGAGCCTGCATAAAGATTCTTATTCGGTGCAGACATTGTAATAAGCAACGCTTGCACAGGTATCTTGTCCTTGCTCAGTATCTCTATGGTGATTGGTATCTCCGCATTTATCCCGCCAGACATATTCAGAACTCCAGTGTAAACTCCTGGAGACATATTAGCAAAGAATGTGAGTGCAACACTACCTTGAGATCTTGGACCTATGGAAAGACTTTTTTTATCAATTTGAGTTAAGTTTGACACATTTCCTAAAATCTTGAAGTCAACAGTCATCACGGACGCTCTAATACTCTGTATTATTATCATGTCCTGCGAAAACTCGTTCTGCCTAAGTTTCTTATTTATAGCATCCAAAGTTATTATGTAGTCCTGTCCCTCTATAACTTTAGGAGATTCAACTTGTGGAGGCGCCTGACCAGGACCAACAGCAGTACTTGTACTTGTATCTGTACTCTTTGAAGTATCCTTGTTAGGATTAAAGTCAGGACCAATATCATTATGCTCATTCGGAGGCGTTTCAAGCTCGAGCATTATATTGTGCTCAGTTACATTATCAGGAGATACATTAATTGTACTTTCATAAACCTTGTAGCCATCTTTTATTGCAATAATTCTCTGCTCTCCAACTTCAGGAGAAAGATTATATACACCTTGAGCGTTTGTGATTGTTGATACTGATCCAACAACAATAATGACATTCTCTAATTTGTTACCTGATATATCAGTTACAGTACCATTCACAAACCCTATCTTTGCAGCATTCAATTCTCCTGCAACGCAGAAATCATTTGGATCACTCCAAATATTATACACTACGCTAGAATTTTCAGGCACAGGTAGAAGCATCTGAAAATTATAATACCTACTGTTAAAACCTTTAATAAGTGCAGGGTAAATATGAGCTACAAATACTAAGTGTCCTGCTCCATCTTTAAGTACACCAATGTCAAACGCTGTTTGATTAGAACCTTCACCAACTTTTGTAAATGTTGATGGAATATTAGTGATATTTCTAGCCCCAACAGAGATACTCATTGTATTAGTGAATGTATTAAATCCTGAATCAAAAGCTGAACTATTAATGCCTAGATAATTATCCACATCATCTACAGTTGCCGGCTCAAGTGAACCCATATCTATCTCAGCTTCAGTATAATTACTTGCATACAATTCATGAGCTATTCCTTGCTGGAAACAAGTAAAGAATACATTAGCTTCAGTCATACTCCCTGGAGTTATGTTGTATGCCCATGGCTGTGTCACGCCGACGCCAAAAGAAGCACCATACAACCCTGCCCAGTTCGTTGTGTACCTCATGTATTTTATATCCATTTGATATATGTACCCTGCTTGCCCCTCATGATACGCAACAAAACCAGTATAGACACCAAATCCTAAAAGTGTTATCAGACTTAGAGCAACAAGAAACAAAAGCACACTATTATTTAGATATTTAGATAACTTAGATTTCTTTCTAGGATTAGCAAGAGCTTCATCTACAGTAATAGACTTCTTTCTAAAACCGCTTAGACTAGTCTTGAAATATTTTTTCAAATCACCTAGTCTGCTTCTATTTTTTTCGTTTTCTTTACTTTTCATTTTTTATCTCTTAATTTTCTTAATTTTCTGAACTACTTTGCCATTTTAATTCAAACATTTCCTCTGTCCTGATTATTTTTATTATTCTGATAACTTTGATTATTCTGATTACCTAAAACACTTCTAGTCTGACTTCTAGTATGCCAAGAATTCAAAACAGAGTTCTCTTCATCTATCGTTGAATTTATCCTATCAACATACTTGTTCTTCAACTGATCAGAAAGTAACTCATAAGCTCTCTTCAGCGCATCTCTTGATGATAGTATTTCCTCTTGCTCCGCAGGATACATTGTCTGCTGCTCCGCTACTTTTATCAGCAAATCAAGCTGCGCAGAATCAATTAATTCTAGCAACGACATGGATTCATTGTAAACTTCTGCTTTAACATCATCAGGCGCAATCTCATATCTTAATTTTATCTCAGCAAAAACCATATCTGCCTTATTTACCTCACTTGTTTGCAAGAAGTATTTTGCATCACGAATAAGATTCAATATGTCCTCAACTTTTTTGTTAGATTTATTCTTTCCATTACCAAAAACACTTCCGAATAAATCGAACGCATAAACCATGTAGAGACACGATATTATTACCACTATCACTATCAAACTTGTAGGAGAAGTAAAATCTATATTTGTGAAAGTCACAGCGCCAGTAAGTGAACTTACTCCGCCCTTCGTACTGAAAAGAGAATCAGACATCACCATTGTCTGGCTTCTCTTTGCAACTGCAAGATCTATTTGCTTAGACACATAATATATTGTTGAATTTTGCTTGTCCATCCTAATAAGTGGATCTTTATTTATTATCTTAACATCATTCAAAAATACTATATCATCTGATGATGCAGCAAAATCTTTCGGCACAGCTTCTAAAAGGAACGTATCTGTTGCATTATCAGTCAATTTCAGCTCCTTAACTACAAGAGTTAGAACTTCTGTTCTCCCATTGATATATGTAATTTCTACATTTGAAACTCTTGAAGTCACTATAAGCTTATTTTGCAACACCATAAGCTTCTCAGAGTCCAATTTACCAACAATTTTTTTCTGAGCTCGATAATCTTCTGAAATATTAATTAACTCAGACTTAAGCGGATAGCTTATGAATGTATCATGCGAAATAGTTTTCACATTATATGGTGTGATATTCTCAAGTGCCTGCAATGTATTATAGTATTCTTGTTTCTTATCTTGCTGCTCCTGCACAGTCAAGTCTCGTCTATAAATTATGTTGTTTATATCTCTCATGGCTCTATCATATGTCTGTAGTGCAGCATCAATCTTGTCAGAAACCTGCAAAGAACCAGCATCATTCTTACTTTCCATATCAAGACCCTCAATGTTTGTTATCGCAGACTCCAACCTGTTTCGTATCTCACCAGCATCTATTATTGGTGAACTTAAATTACTCAATATAGTCAATCCAACTTCAGAATTTTGCTGAGCGCCAAGAACAGTCAAATTATAAATATCAGAACTATATGTAGCTGACGACGTATCACATTGTACTTTCCACGAATATGATTTTCCTGACTCAAGAGTTTGATTATGTGATATCTGCCCCGTCGTAGTCACACCGAGAGTGCCCATAACACTATACCACCCACTATTATCTTGAGAAATATAGAACTGACAAGTAGCAGAAGAATATATGCCGAGATTTACATTCGTCTGGAATGTTACATCACCAGGATTTACAGTCATATAATTCTGCGGAGAGATAAGCTGTATTGAGAACGCACTAGAACTAATATTTGTAGATGATGCTGTAGCAACATTCAATTTAACATTTATTGTACTATTTGCATTAGCAGTTAAACTACTAGCATAGGAATCATATCCTGATGCAGAAACTTTGAGAGTATACTGATCTTCATACACATCAAAGAACGCTTCACCGTCCTGATTTGTATCCACTCTAGTATCACCTATTCTTACACTCGCAGATTCTATTGGTGCATTGTTTGAATCAGTAACTAGCACAGTAATGTTATAATGATTCTTTACCACTAAACTTATAGGTGTTGAATTATAATTTCCTGCAGCATCAGTTACCATCACAACTGCAGAATATGTTCCGGCGGTGTTGTATATAGTATTAAGATTTTGACCACTTATCTTTGTACCGTTGGACAAAGTCCAATTATAACTAAGAGTTCCAACCCCTCCCGTAGCTGATGCAGTAATCCTGCTCTGCACTCCCGTCTTCAGACTTGTATCCCCTGAAAATGATATTGCAATATTATTTGCTACAGAATAATTTATCTCGCTACTCCTAATTAAACCCTTATAACTAATCTGTGCCTTTTGATTATATACTCCTGATTTATTTGTAATAGAATGATAATTTAAGTATGCAAAATTCTGAATCTGAGGACCAGACACAATTCTACACTCTACAAATCCTCCACCTGAAACAAGAGGCCCGCAGACAGTAACAGTCAAATTGGACCCATTAGGAGCAAGTATCCTGTAATTAACAGTATTGCCAAGACTATAATTAAAATTATCAAGCAACATACTCACATTTATTGAAGTCACATTCACAACATAAGTTATTTCCCTGCTAGTATAGTTTGCAGTAGCATTATATGATAATGTAACGTTATACATTCCAGGCGCATCTAAATATACAGACAAACTTACTGTTGTATTACTTGATGCAGCACTTTCATTTGACATACTACTGTTTCCACTGTTGCTACCATTGTAACTAACATAGGATTGATTAATTGTTGATGAAGAATTATATACTCTTACACTAATCCCTCCTTCCCCATCTAAGAGAAGTCCTGAAACATTTATAATTGATTTTTGCTCTAAAGAGATGTTGCCCGCAACACCATTTAGCAACAGCTGCATCGACGGTGATGATGCATTCACAACATACAAGTAGTTTTGAGTCTGATTTGTATTCCCATCCGTATCATTCGCAATCATCATCCAATGATAAGTACCTACAGAAAAAGGCCCGTGACTATATGAGTATATACTAGTTCCATTCGAATCATTAAGCAATACATCCGACGAATTGCCATCAAAATCATGCACGAATCTTACACTACCAATTTCTGAATTGTCCTGCCAAGTCGCACTAAACAAATAAGTTTGAGTCTTTGAATAGTTAACCTGATACAACTGTGACCAGAATGGCTGCGCAGAAACATTGCTGAAATAAGGAGGAGTTATGTCTTGTGAAGTCGTGAAACTATAAACATCGGACTGATTTGATGCGTTGAGTGCATTAGTACTATTAACAACATAATAATATGTTGTAAGAGGATTAAGACCTGTAAGCTCAACTGCATGCGCTAAAGTATTAACTTCCATATAACTTGAATTCGACAAATTATCTGCTGTTAGTCCATACTTAACAAGAGTATCTGCGGACGATGTTGTATCCCAATAAATTATTACTCTTGAATCAGTTATGTAATGCGTAACATTCGCCAGCTCAACATATGTAGGATCAACATTAGCATTAGAGAATACTGCTGCAAACATTGCAAATAGGAAAACGCAAACCAAGAGCACTCGCCTGATATATTTCTTCCTCCCAATATTTTCTTTTTCCATTATTCTTTCAGCCCTCTAATTATTAATTTTAGCTCCTCAACAAGCTTCTTTTTCTCTTCTATTGCTTTGTTAGTTGAGATTGAATTCTCCATCTCCGTCCTCATTTTAGAGAGTTCGTAGCGGTACGGCTCAACGTATTGCATAGATTTCTCTCGCATAATTGCGCGCATATGTTCAGATAAATCCATGTAATGATTTGTTTCTGTCAAATCCTTCAATTCTTTTACAAGAGATGATGGGACGCGAATACTTATCATCACATCTTTTGATTGGGATTTTGCAGAGGATTTTTTATTTTGTTTCACTTTCCACCTCCCTTACTAGAGGTGTTTTGCGTACTTTGTGTATTTTGTCCTGCAGAAATAGATGTTGAATTAGAATTAGATTTGTTTTTTTGATCCTGAACATACTCTCTTAGAAAATGTCTGATGACTTCAGAACGAGAGGAGAAGAGTTTTTTTTCTACAAGAGAATCTATCCATCCTGCAATTTCGTCCGGAACCCGAACGTTTACGACCTCTGTTTTCTGCCTCAAACCCATACCCTCGTTTCAAAAAAACAAAAAATATACACCAACATATTACAATTGTATGACAATTGTATGACAAATATAGTATATTGCAACACAAAAATAAGTTAAATTACTTATTTCCTATACTTTGTATGACAATTGTATTACTAATATACTAAACTAGTAATATATAAATGTTTTGGTGACTGAGCTTAAAGCCTCACAAAACCCACACCCCTTAGATAAAAACACCAAAACTAACAAAACATAGAAAAAAATAGAATATTAAGAAAAATACAGGCACAAATAAAATAAAGAAACAACATAAAATAAAGAAAACTACTTCTTCAGATGCACAGTTTGAGTGTGAAATGCGAAGTTTATTTTTTCTTTCTCGAATTTCTTC
>CAITEO010000093.1 GCA_903891505.1 uncultured Candidatus Woesearchaeota archaeon | reverse complement strand
CCTCTCCCTCGACGACCTCGATATTAAAACCATCTTGCTTTTTCGCATCGGATTTAACATCAACTTTTGCATCTGATTTTACAGCTGTTTTTTCCGTCGATGATTCTTTTTTCTTCGCCATTGTGAATTATTATTGACTTAGTTGTTTAAAAGCTTTGTTGTCCAAAAAATATTATGTTAATCTAGTTGAGAAAATAAAAGACCTAGTAAGAAAACATTTAAACGCAAATACAATTCGAACACTAAATGAGACAGAAAATTATCTCCTTTGAAGTAGATTCATATGACAACATGAATCCTAGCGATCCTTTTCTGATGACTCAGTTTCACAGTAAACTAAATTATCCTGGTTGGCTTAGCAATGACCCGCTTCCAGCAATAGTTGAAAGTGCGCTAGCAGATTTACAACAAAAACTAGAGACAACTGAAACATATGGATATTTTGATGATATGGGCCACAACAACATAGGATTTGCAAACTTTTTAAGAAATGTAAAAGAAATAAATTACCCTGAAGACAACTATTCTATTGAAAACTCAACAGAAAGATTTAAGCAACTTGTCATACGAATATCTTTTGGTCCTGAAGGCTCTAGGAAAAAAACAACCATCTGGGACAGAACCACTTTCAACATTACTTCACTTAGGTGTTTATGGCTCACGAATATCGTGGCCTTCAAAAAATAGTAATTTGTTAGTAACTGAAAATGCTTATGTGTCATTAAGATGGATAAATGATGAATTTCAAGACCACACAACTAATTTTCTTAAGAATAACGATATGACTGACATATTCAATCCATTGAGACAAACTTATTTCTGGTCTCACAAAACTACAGGCATTAGAAAAATAGACGGATCATCATCCACCAGCATCGAATATATTCCTAAGGAAATACTATCTTTATACCCTATTGTAAAACCAACAAAAACCCTGACTGAAGATATGGAAGAAACTCTTAAGAAAGATAAGTCAAAAGCAATATCGAACAAGTTCAGAGTATTTATTAAAAGCTTCGCCCAAGCATATACTGACTGTATTCCTGAATTAGGATATGAACACGTGCTAAACATATTGTCTAAATATGGAAATGTATCAAAGCAAGATTTTAATACAATAAAACAAATGAACATAGATGAGGGAATGAATTATTTTGTAAATTCTTTAGTACCGACCATGATTAATTTTGTTGAAAACAAAAAAAACTAAAAAAAACTAAAAAATGAAAAACCCTTACTCTAAATCGTCATCAGCTGGATTAGCTGGTGATTTGGCAGCGCCACTCGCAGCACCTGTTTCTGATGCTTTATAAATTTCTGCGAAGCTAGGTACAATAACTATGTACTCCTCGCCAAATCCTGCAATATCTCCGCTGACAGCTTCGATTGTCTTCTTGAGTTTGTTGATTGCGCGTTTGAGTTCAACCATGTCTTTCTCTTTTAGAGGTCTTATATTTACTAGACAGATTGTGTTGCCCTCTCTTAGAGCTTCAAGAACACCCTTTATGTCTGCGAAATCCTCAAGAACAAATGGTCTGACCACGACTCTAGATCCTGCTCCCTTTGCACCTTCAGTGTTCAGTTCGACATATTCATCTTCTGATTCCAAATTGTCGTCATCATCATACTCCTTCTTCGTGAGCCGCTTCATTGAAAAGAAACCTGCCATTTCATCTGCCTCCTATATTTACGTTTTTATTCTCTTAGTCTCATAACGAGCTTGATAGTGTAATTGATTATAATATTCATATATAAACCTTTCGCTTGAGTATTCAGGACGGCTAATTTTACAGAACTCTAGCCATATATGACCCATTGAGTTCGTAACCGAGTTTCCTAT
>CAITEO010000092.1 GCA_903891505.1 uncultured Candidatus Woesearchaeota archaeon | reverse complement strand
CCTCAAACTTGTACCATTTGTCAAACTCTACAAATCTCGTGTCTCTTTCCACTTCTTTAAGGTCTACTTTGGAAAACGCTGGATGCAAGTTGCGTATCCTCTCTATCTTGTATGAATCTTTTAGTAGAATCTTCGTAATTGAAAATGTTTGCTTTGTACAAAAGATAGGACAATGAAGTTCTGCATGCTCAAGGAGCGGAAGTCCCCCTGAATGATCAAGATGTGCGTGCGATAAAAAAACTGCAGTTATCTCTTTAATTGGAGGCACATCAACTGGTGACGCGAATCCGTGTTCGAGAAATTTTACTCCAAAATCAAGAAGATATTTGTTGCCTTTCTCTGTTGTTAGAGAAATGCAGCTTCTTCCAACCTCTTTTGCTGCGCCATGAAATTCTATTTTCATAAATTAACTAAGAAAACTTATGTATATAAAGATTGTGAAAAGAACAAGACAAGAACAGAAAAGAACAAGACAGGAGCAGAAAAGAAAGAGATAGAAACATAGCATAAAATAAATGAGCACAACAATTTATTTCTTGAAAATCATCTTCTTTAGTTTCGCAAGCACCTTCTTGTCTTGCTTCAAACGAAACATCTCATCCGCGAAGAATTTGTTCCTAAAATCTGGCTTTGATGTTTCTTCGATAAATTCATCGAACGTAACAAGGAATGGTTTTATTCGCTCTCCTGGATCGAGATGAGGTTCACATACTTTTTTGCAATCCCTCGCAAAATAATAATGTGTTGGCCACACAACTTTCTTTGAATAATAATCTATTTTCCAAAGTTCTAGTTTTCTAGGTACCATGCCAAGTTCTTCTTTTAATTCTCTTAACGCCGTATCTCTTGGTTTATCATCAAAAGAATTAAAATACCCTCCAATAATTGAAGTAAACTTTCCGTAATTTGGCTGCTCTTCTTTAAGTAAAATAATTTTATCTCCAACGGTCGCGATTATTTGAACGGTCGGTCTTCGTTTTACCGCTTCAAATGTCGCGTATGTTCCATCGAATTGTTTTTGTTGCCATTGATATGTCTGGAAAAATAAACCTTTGAATACACATTTCGCAGATTTTGGTATCATGAAAATAAAATAAACTTAATAATTATTTAAAACTATTGAAAATATATTTCATATAGACTTCATCTGTGCAAACCGTAAATTTACCGTACATAATTTTCTAGCATCTTACTGATTTTCGGAGTTGCAATCTTCAACGCGACAATCCACTCTTCGTCAGGTTCTTTTATTGCGGCCAATAATTTAGCGTTTTCTTTCATATCATGTCTATCATTAATATAAGTCATAACTTTAGCAATACAAACAGAGGATGGAAACGCCAACCCGACCCCACATAATAAATAGTTGTTTGATGCCACACCAATGCCTGTTAACATTATATCTATTGCTGCGCCCCCATAAAATAATTTTTTCCAATACTTAGGATGTAACTTTCTTGATTCTATTTCTAAACGCTCTTCTTCTCGCCCTTTTATTTTTTTAAGCACTGCGAACGCATCTCCAGTTCCATCCAAGTATTTTTTTATCATAGTTAAGAAGATAGTATTCTCGAATACATCGCAGTAGGGCGATGGCGTCCAATTCAGTTCAGGCATAGTAAATAATTCTTTTGGTGCAGGAAACACAGGCAAGTCCCTAATAAACGCCTCTGTTTTTTCCAAAGACCATGGCGCGCCACTCGGCGTGGACGAATAAATCGATCTGAGAATTAGATATTCCACGCTGCTATTCGGGTGTAAATCCTCTACTACAAACATACAAATTCAACTCATATGCTCTGCACAAACGTGTTGTATCTTTCTAGCTCTGCTTGTTCTAGGAGAGATACATTCATGTGCTGCGCTGTATCGCGTATCACACTTATATCAAAACCATTAATATTTTTAAATATTTCAACGCATTTTGAAATATTCTTGTATACTGTGTGTTCTGCAAACATCGCTTGACAAACATATGGATCTTCTGCTTTGAGCAGTAAGCCTATGAAACTTCCTAGGCCAAGACCGAAGCCAGATGGATTGTTTGATGGATTTGTGGATCTGCTTACATTATGCAAAACAGTGTCGGATGTAAATGTAAGATTTCGTCTTAAGTACGTTGGTAAGAAATGATCATATTTTGCATACGCCGATAGAAGAAATGATCTAAACTCATCTTGCTGCTTTGGTGTTGTTATTCCAAGAGAAGTCTGTATCGACTCCACCCATTCTTGCTGTATTTCAGGAAACGGCATCATACCACCCCACAACGGTTTTGCCAATAATTAGTTCGATTTACCATTTTTAGGCTCTTCTAATTAATAAATTAATCGGTTTTTTAGAGGAAAAATTAAGAAAAATACATAATTTCAAAGAAGTTTTTTAAATGCCAGTATTCTCCTGCAATAATGCCTAAATGTATTTATTTTGAAATATGCGGTGGCTGTTCCTTGCAGCATATCCTGTATGAATTAACTCTTGAAAATAAGAAAAAGTTCGTCCAGGATCAGCTTCGTAAAAACGGATATGTTGTTGAAAACATAGCGCTTGAGCATGGCGAACCATACAATTACAGGAACAGAATGGATTTCGCATTTTCAAACGCAGGACTTAGTCTTAGGGAACAAAGACATTTTGATAGATACGTTAAAATTAATCGTTGTGAAATTTCTAACGAAAAAATAAACAGTCTACTTAGTGAATTACAGATTTGGTTCGATAAAAACAAGGATAGATTAGAAACTTTCGATATGCGAAAAAAGGAAGGTGTTCTAAAATACGCGCTGATACGCACTCCAACCAATACAGATAATACTACTCTCTGCTTTGCTGTAAACATTAACTCGTCAAAAACAGCAAGCCACATTGAACAATTAAAAGAATATGCAAAAGAATCATCTGTAAAAAACATTATTGTTGCAAAAGTAGACGCGCAAAAAGACGATAGTACCTCGAGCGACTTCTTTGTTATTAAAGGAAGTGAAATGATTGAAGAAGAATTTTTAGGTAAAAAAATAGTTTATCATAGCCAGGGTTTTTTCCAAAACAACACACGTGTTGCAGAACTTATGGTTAAGAAAGCAAGAAGTATTTTTGAAAAATACGACAAAGAAATAGATAAAGAAAAAATAAAAGAACAATTAAAAAAATCAACTTTTCTAGACTTGTACGGCGGCGTCGGGACATTTGGAATAAACCTCGCAGATTTGTTCGTAAAAACAATAATACTTGAATCTGTCGGTCCGAGTATTGAGTGTGCAAAAATAAACATAGAAAAAAATAATCTAAAAAATACTGAAGCTATCGTTGGAGACGCATCAAGAATGAATAAAGTGACGAACGCAACCGGAAAGAATTTGTTTGTTGTAACAGATCCCCCAAGAAGCGGAATGGAACAAAAAGCAATTTTGCATCTTCTTGAAATGGAGCCAGAAGTAATAATTTACGTTTCGTGCAATCCACAGCAATTCGCAAAAGAACTAAGAGCTTTCTCGAAGAAATATGATCTTATTTCGATGACTGTTTTCGACATGTTCCCCCAAACAAACCACATCGAAACGATGGCAGAACTTAGACTAAAAAAATAATCAAACAATTGCAAGAATATATGAACAAGCAGTTCTACTAGCAGATGACCTAAACGAATCTCCGGTCGAACACTCGGATGCTGTAAAACGAGTTAATGTAATGATGGAAAAGCTCAATGGCCTAAAAAACACTCTAGAATAACAAATCAAGTCTATAAAACCTAAACTTTTTTAAACCTCCCCGAATATCTAATATAAGACGTAAGTTCGTCAACTTAGGGGACTGAGCGCGAGCGCGCGAATGTCGCCTAGGACATAGACGGGCGTACCCAGAAATGGGTCCGAGAGCCTAAGCGAACGTACTGGTCTGGGGACATAGTTTAACCTGGCTAGAATTGCCGGCTCCAGTGTTTTTTAGCATTAGAGCGATGAGTTGAATGAGAATTCAGCGATGATTAACAATTTGGTATGGCTGTAAAAGCGAGAGATACCGGTAGATTGGGGTCCAAATCCCCATGTCCCCACTTTTTTATTATTCTAAATACTTATGCTCTAAGCGTTGACGGAGCAAGATTGAGCAAAGCGAATATCTTGCCCTAGTGCGGTGTGAACGGACGCAACCGTTCCCCCATGTCCCCACTTTTTATTTTTAGTTTTCTTCTTTATTTTACAATAATCCGCAAAGGATTAGAGGGCTGAGCCGAAGGCGAATGCTTGCAAACTCGTTTTGCAAGTTCGCCAACGTTAGTTGGCTTTACTGTCTGCAGGGTCAACGAATGCGTGTCGTTGCCACACGTCCCCCCTTTTTTATTTTGTAAACTTGTTCTTGTTTTTTTCAATAAATGTTTTAACTGTGCCTTTTGGGACAACAATAACTGCTGATTGATAATCTGTCCAAGGATCATCGTTATCTAGCAAATCATAAAGAGAGTCGTTTGAAAAGACTTCATCAATTAATGGATTCGCGCTTTGTTTAGCCTCGAGAAAATTGCCTTTGTTCAGCATTCCTGTATGAAATCCATCCTGTAAAAAAACAAATCCGTAGTTTTCGTTTAGGAATTCTTTGAATGCTTGACTTTTGAATCCTTTATCTGTTACAACATAATCTAGCGGAACAACATATTTATTTTTATTAACATAAGGCATTATTTTCTTCACAAGATTATTTGTTCTCGCCCCGTCGTCGTATTTGTATTTATCATCTGTTTTTTTGGTGTTTTCTGCGACATATATTGCTTCGTATCCGTTCTTCTCTAAGAACTTACTAAATTTGCTAAATGTGTTGTATTTTGTAAGTACGAAGTTTTTTCCTTTGGCAAAAGAGTATGATCTAAGTACAAAAGTTATGCAATCAGTTGGTTTGAGTCTGCGCTTTCTAAATTCTTTAGCGAGCGAAGGATTGTATGCCTCTTTTATTTTTTTTATGGCTATACCGCTTCCAAAATAATTCAGTTCAGTTAGATAATTAGCTCTTGTAGCCAGGTATATTTTATCATCTGTAGAATTGTATTCGTATTTTGCTTGCCAAAGAAATTGAAGAATTCCTTGTTTTGCTGTTAGGTAACTGTTTTGTTGAGTGAATTCTTTGATTACAGAATCTCTGATTTTTGAACTATATGGTGCGTTATGTATGAATCTCCAATCGATGTCAAAGCCTATGAGTTTCGCGTATTTTTCTCTTATTGAATCTTCATGATTGAATAAGACCAATCCGCTTAATACTGTTTTCTTGGTTATATTAATTGTGTTTGTATTTAACTTGCTATTTGTGCCCTCACTTGACATTGTTCCTTTTCTCTTAAGTGCTGTAAATGGATTTGTATACTCGAAATTAGTATTTTGTGTGCATTTTGAGACCTTTTTTAGAGTAAATGTTGAATTATTTTTCAATTCTGTTTGTTCTATATTATTTTTTGAATTAGATTGAGTGTAGAAAGGCTGCACCTCGCTTATCGGCATAGCCATTAAATAAAATCCTAAAATATATTTGAGTGCATTCATTTTAACCACTTAGAAGTGGCGTTGGAGTATTTAAATTTTCTTTTTCTATACCCTCTATTTTTGTTAATTTTCTAGAGATGAAAATTTGCTTTCGACTGAGTCAAAATGATATACGAACTAGAAAATCAACGTAAACTCGCTCCACAAAGAAAAGTTTTATATACTAAAATCCAATATTTAGGTTTGCCACTGCGTGGGGTGTGAGGAAAAATCGTGAATCCAGCATTTAATGATGATCTTGATGACTACATAAATGATAGAAAGGACAAGGGAAAACTCCAAAAGCGGGCGTTCTGGACTATCAAGAAGAAGCAGAAGGTTAAACAACAAGAGGAATTAGACTTGGAAGATGAAGACTCAAACGATAACAATCAGAGCGAGGCTCGCGAAGTCAAATTTTCTTTTATTTCTATTTTCAGGAAAAGAATTCCTGATGAGCGCCTTATTGCAAAAGAGCAGGCAGATAAAGCAGCAAGCATGGCTGCACAGTTAGATAGCAAACTACAGCCTGAGACACAGATTGTAGAGGATGATGAATTTGAAGAGGATGAATCTGTTATGAATGACGAACCCGAAACAAAAAGTGAACCTAGTTTCATAAGCAAAATATTCGGTGGAAAGAAGAAACAAGATGAGGAAGAGCAATTGTTACAACAGCAGCAACAGCAGGATCTTGATGATATGAAGGAGACTATAAAGATTCTTCACAAATGGCTCGAGAAACTACCTCCTGAAAGGATTGCTGAGTTCAAGAAGAGCCCTGACTTCGAAAAGTATAAAGATGGTCTTCGAAAGCTTGGATTGATTAAAGAGTAAATATTAACAAATTCTTTATTGTTTTTTTGCTTTATTTTTTAGCTCACTATATTTATTAGGTGCGTATTGCACTATTAAATCTTCTAATGATTTTAACTCATTCATAATTTCTTGTGTTCTTGCTAAATTTTTTGATATTGTATTTGTATCTGGTTTAGATTTATTATATTTTGAATTCTGTGATAGAATATATCCGTTAGAAATCAATTTCTTGTAAATTTTTTTACTCGAGTCGTCTGAGTTTTTAAATGAACAAAACTCGATGTATAGATTGGCAGAATCAATTTTCGCCTCGAGCCAGATTACTTTTACCTTATCAGAAAGACCATATTCGTGGCTTTTTTCAAATCTGATATTTATTACTGGTTTAGTGGAGAGGTAAGATGCATACCAAATAGGCGACTCTGAGGGTGTGGATGACTCAGATGGTGCGTTTTGCATCAAGTTGTTTAGAAACACAGCATACTTTTTTCTATTATCCATGTCATCTATGCTTGGTATTTTCTCGTATGATTTTTGAGCAGTATGTTTTGTTTCTTTGATCATTTTAACACCATCATATTAATTTACAAACATACAAAAATTAAAAGCTTTTATTTTAAAGCGCTGACCAACAGAACTCCTCTGTTCTTTCCTCAGGAAATGATTTTATGCCCATTGTTTGATACACGTCCATTATTAGTCCTCTTGAAATATTTATTGTTAACTTTTTTGATTTATCTTCGTTTCTTCTTTATCGCAACGCTTCGACCAACCTTTGTCTTCGTGAACTTCTGGTTCTTCTTGTTGCTTCTTGCCATTGGCGCGCGTGAAACATCTCCATCTTTATCGACGAAGTATAGGAATCCTTTTTCTTTCTTGATTCCTGCAAAGTGTACTTTCCTAGACACTGCTGCTTTTTCTTTTCTTGTTCGAAGCAATAATATCAACGCCAAAAACAATATTAGTAATATTGCGTTTATGTAAACGCAGTTATTGAAGTACCACGTTCCCCAGTTGAATTTAGGAACTTCTATGACTTCTATTTCGACTCTGCCAGAGTCAACTTCGCCGCCGTAATTGTCTTTTGCGGTGAATTTTATTCTAGCTGTGCCTACCCAGTTCTTGTCAGGAATTATTACTGCTTTGTTGCCAACTATATTTATAGTTATGTTCTTAGGCATATCCATTACTGAGAACGTTAGTGTATCATTGTCAGGATCGTAGAAGTATCCTCCTTGTAATTTCGCGGTGTACTTGTGATTCTCGTACATTATTATGTGTGAATTGTTTACTTGTGTTTTGTCTATCGGAGGATATCTTGATTCTGGAAGCCCTCTCATTACAAGTACAAGTACAATTATCAAAACTATGAGTCCGAGTGCTATGACTTTGAATGCAAGCGGCACACGTACTCTCTTCCAAGACAATAGTATTATTGCTATTATTCCAAGAGCGAATAAAATAAGCAGTATGCTCGTTGTCATAGCGCAAGGCGTTCCTGTTGCAATGCTCCACATTTTCTCAATTAGAGGGGTGTGAGTCATAATGAGTTTCATGTTATTTTCATAAACCTGTCCGTTGTTCTCTGACGTCGCGTTTATCTTGAAATTGTATTCTTTTCTTGGCTCTGAATTATCAGAGTAAAGCGATAGTAATACTGGTTTTGTCTCGTCTGGTTTTAGTGTTATTGATTCGGTTTCTAGATTTATCCAGTCTGATCCTTCGTATGTTAAGTAATATTTCGTTTCGAAGTTTCCTTTGTTTGTGATTGTAAATGATACGTTGTCTGTTCCGTATCTTGCGTATATTTTGTTCTTGCCAAATTCTAGAAGAGTGCATTCGTATTTCTTTTGTACGCCTACTGTGAGTGTATCTTGCGCAGTTGCTTGTTCGCCTTCTGTTTTCGCATTTACAACAAAAGACATTCTTTTTGTATCTACATCAGGAAGACTTAGTGCGAGCGTAACATTCTTGCTCATCCCCGCGCCAACAACTACATGTGTTGGAAATATTTCAGCGTTCGCTGAGTTTGTTGTGAGTGTTATGTTGTTCGCGTTAAATCCTTTATTTTGCACTTCAACATCATACACGTATGTTCCTGAGCAAAGCTTTGGATTGTTGTCTGAGATTATATTTATCTCGAGACCGTAGCACGTGTTTATTGATATTGGAACTGTGTATTGTTGAGATAAATCTCCTAGTTTTGTTTTTACATCAAATGTTAGAGTTTGTGTTGCTTTCGTAGATTTTGTTGGATTTGCTGTTACTATGAATGTTTTCTCTTCTCCTGGATTCATTGTTGTTAATCCATTTTGTAATACGAGGAAATCTGGTGCATTAACTAGTGATAGTGTAAAATCATTTTGTATGGCTGCAAGGTTCTTAACTTTTATTTGTATGTCTTTTGCATCTCCTCTGCAAAGTTGCACTTGATTTGGTGTTGCAACATTAAAATCATATGCTCTATTTATTATTAGATTTTGTGTTAATGTTCCTTTCAGGTTGTTATTGATTGATTTTATATCGAATGAAACAGCATCTGTGCCGTATGTTGAACATAATGGTTTATATGAAAAGTTAAGATATGTTATTTGGCCCGACTCCAATGTTACTTGGTATTGTAGGTTATTGAACAGCTCTGGATTTCTAGGAGTTATAGTATATTGTTCTGTGAATGGTGCTGGATTTTTCAATTCTATTGTGTAATTGACTTGGTCACATGGGTTTATTTGTGTTGCTGAAGTGTAGAGTGTTGCGGATATAGATTGGCACTTCTGCACATTAAGCGATCTTTCTATTGTATACTGTGTACCGAGATTATTCGAGACTAGTATATTATAATCTTTTGATCCGTCCTTCATAGCGCAATCTGCTGATATTAATACAGGAATTTCAAGTGTTTGGCCTGCACTAATTTTTACTGTAGAAAATGGTAATTTTGCATACTCTGGTATGTTTGTTATGATTGTGAATGTAGCGTCTACTGGCGCAGTATTTGTTATGTATACTTTGTCATAAATACTTGAGCAAAGACAAACCTTTGGGGATTGATCTTGAGCGCCGATTGAGAATAAATAATCTGCTGAATACTGATTAATTATGATGTTGTTTGAATTCGTGATTGGCGCTTGCGTAGTTTGAGTTGGGGTTGTCGAAGTTGTTTGCTGGGGGCTATCGCCGTATGTTATTACTTGTATTCCTTGCGCAGATACATTTACTGCGATGAATAATATTATCACTACAAATATTGCAATTAATGCTGTAGCAACTATTGATTTTGATTTTGTTTCGTTTTTAACCATTTTATTTCCCCCATGAATTTGATTTTTTGAATTGGTATAAGTATTATTTTTATTTGCTGAAATAATTAATTTGTAATTCTATTGCTTTGTTTGAAACATTGTATCCTCCGCCCTCTTTCCAAACATTACCTTTAAACTCTGCTGTCCTGAATCCTCCAAAACTTTCACGAGCAACATCAAGCAATTCATCCACATCACGGCTATCATAAAATGTCTTCGTCATTTTATACCGCCCGCTGTCATTAAGAAGCTCAAGGACTCTGTCATCAATTAGTTGTTTTTCCTGCAAAGTTCTCCCGTTTAATTTTATGATTCTTAGCACTAAACTCTCAGGAGATGCACTGTTCTCATAATTGTATAGCGTTGCAATAGCTATATTTTTGTTCTTATCATGATCCATCTTTATTTCCCCAAAAATTGAAATCAACATCTGTTGATTAATGAAATAAATATTAATTGAATGAATTTAATTAAAATTAAAATCAAGGAAATCCTCGAACAGATTTCCTGGACGCAAATTAAGCCACGCTTAATTGCGCAAAAAATCATTGATTTTTTTGTGCAGAAAATGCTTTTGCATTTTCTTCGAAATAAAATAACTTAGTAGTAGGATTGCTCCTCGTCTTTGTTGCTATCTTTTTTGTTCATCTTTTTGTAGACAACTACAAGTCCTAAGATTATTAAGATTGCAACAAGTATTATTAGGAACCATTCAAGCACTGATTTTAATCCTACTGAGGATGTGTTTGTTTTGCTTGAGCTGTGAAGTGCAGCAATTACTGTTGAATCCTTCATTTCGTTTCCTGCTGTTATAGTTATCTTCATGACTTTGTCGCCAGCAACTGCGTCTTGTGATGGAACAATTTTCAAATAGACTGTTTGTGTCTGTCCTGCCTTTAGTACAAATACTGAAGATGGCTCAAATGTTGCTGTTCCCCAGTCAGATACACCTGTTGCGCTTAGCACGTATGTTTGCTGATCAGATCCTTTGTTTTCTATTAGAATTGGGTAAACTGAGCCTTGCGTTCCTATGTTTACATCAACTGATGCAGGCATTGTAACAACAGTTTTTGATAATCCGCTTGTTCCTGTTCCGTCAGTTGTTGTTGTCCCTTTAGGTTCTATTACGGTTATTGTCTGATCCTTTTCTGTTTGCTGATACTTATCAAATTCTACAGTTGCTATAACTTGGTAATCTCCAGGCTTTGCATCCTGAGGAATTCTAAGTAGCAACGCTTCGAATGACTGAGATTCATCAACTTTCAAATCATCTAATGTCTCAAATGTTTGGATGTCAAGTGCAGGTATTGATACTTGAACTTTTACATCGCTTAAATCATTTGTTCCGTAGTTCTTGACTTTAACTTTGAATGATAATGCTCGCCCAGCTTCTATTGTTTCTGATGGGCTTATGTAGAAATCAGTTATTTCAACTGATTTGCTATCTCCAGAACCATCGATTGATAGTTGGTAGTTATATGTTATAATTGAATTAGAATTATCGTCGTATAAAATTATTCTAAGTTTTGCATCTTTTGTTTCCATATCTATTGGAACTTCAAGGTTTAAATCGAATGATCTCTGCTCTCCTTGAGGCAAATTAAAGTTTGGTGATTGCGCCATTACAAGACTTGAATCATAAGATGAGTACCTGTATCCTGAGATTGCTGCCCAAACTGTTGCATCTTGCAAATCTTGGGTGTTTGCTTTAATTGTTACTCTAACAGTTAATTTGTCTCCTCTTTGAACATAAAGATCGTCGCCATTGTTTGCAATGTCACCGTTTATTTTTACTTCTTTTATTTCTGCATACAGAGATGGGGGCGGGATTGGTGGTATATCTACAGATTGTTTTGCAGTCAAGTCTTTAGTTACTCCTGTTGTTGCAAAACCCATTGGAATTAGTAGTAATACTACTAGCAAAAATGCACCTGCGAATTTAAATTGATTTCTCATTTTGTTTCCTCCTCGATTACTTTTTTTGACTTTGAATAGAGAGTGGAAGCTCCCCATATTTATAAATCTTTCCGTTTGTAACCATTATTAAGTGGTTAACTTAATTGATTGGACTCACAATCATAATTTTGATGAACCGGCACTGCGCGAATTGGTAAGTTAATTCCTCTAGTTTTTACATTACCAATGAAATAAGACGTCCTTCCATTATCACAACCAAATCCGAAACTCCCCTCAAGACCGCAACCTAAAACTTTAGTTAGATAAGGTGTGTTTGATTGATTGAGTTGATTAACATAATCAAATTGAAAACAAATTTCGTAAACTCCTCTTGCTAGGAGAACTTCTTGCCGTCTAACAGCAATTTCTTCTGAAAAAATAAATTTCACAAGTTCATTTTTGGCAGAACCTCTAACTCTAATGCGCAAATTATTATCTAATTTTGGACAATTATCATCCCCATTTGGTTTATAAATTCTATCAGATTTTAGCAACTCTTCTGCCGTAGGAACTGATAAACTTACTTTGCTCAAGGATGTTTTGTTTCTTCCTGGTGTTTTGAAATAAAGATCTTTAGAATACGAAAGTTCGAAAAGCATCGGCGTATCTATTAGATGACACATACTATTTTTGATAGTTTTGGATTTAATTCTTGACTCTGTTTTTACATCTGGAATGCATAAAACATCGAGAGTTGTAAATGCATCCTCTGTAAAAATAGATTGATTAAATCCTGCTCTTCCATTTTCGTCAAACAAAAGCACTTGCCCAAGTCCAACATCTCTCGGAGATGCTATTTTCAAACCTTTTAACACTAATGCGTAGACCTTATCCAAGTAAGGTACATTAAGTCCGCTGACTCTGAATATCTTATATCCATGAACATCCAATTCTTGCTCTATTTTCAAATTTTTTTCTTGAGAAGTAATCATCCTATTCACCTTATCGTCAACGGGAAGTATTTCATCCTGATCGTGTCATCGTCACTAACACCAATCATTGCAATATAATCTCCAGGTGGAACTTCTGATCTTATCATATCAAGGAATCCTTCTGTATGAATTTCTTTTGTTTGACCGTTGTTCAAATGGAACTCTTCACCTTCAAGCTTGTATCCAAGTTCAGGAATTGTAAATATCATTCTTAGATGAGGAATATCATCTCCTCTTTTGTTTGTGTACGTTGCGCTCACAAGGAATGGTTCGTCATATTTTATTTCTCCATATGGCAGACCATAACCTGTTGCATCGAAGTAATCTACGAATAAACCATATTCATCACCAACTACAACTCCTGAATGTTCTTTGCCTGCAAATACAATTTTAGTGTCGTTCGCCTGCTCTTTTTTGCTTGTATAGATTGTTAATACCACGTTGAATTGACCATGTGTGTTAAATAAATAACTTGTTTGAGGAGTT
Organism: uncultured Candidatus Woesearchaeota archaeon; assembly: GCA_903891505.1. Taxonomy (GTDB): domain Archaea; phylum Nanobdellota; class Nanobdellia; order Woesearchaeales; family 21-14-0-10-32-9; genus 21-14-0-10-32-9. The sequence continues at coordinate 10,577 of CAITEO010000092.1, read as the reverse complement.
GTTGTAGTTGTTGATGAGACTTGTAGTCCATTCGCGTTTATTATCTTCCAATTGTATGATATTATTGTAGCATTACATCCAGCATAGGATTTAGATCCATCCATGTTCACTGTGCTTCCGACTGTGAATGATTCTGCCATATTAAGTACTGCGACTGGTTTGCAAGGATTATTATTCTTGTCTGTGAGTGTGAGTGTTGCATATGTAATCGCTTCATCATCATCATCTGCCTTGAATGTTATCGTGCCACTCTTGAAATTCTGAGGAGTTGTTAATTTTAGAACATGGTTGCCCATGTCCTGCACAGATATCTGATTATTTGTCGTCCAAGTGAGAAGTATCTTGTTGTTTGGCGTCTCGACATCCGACATATATTGATTCATGTCTAAAATTGTTTGATGATTTATTAGCATTGTTCGTGGTAATGTAAATTTTACTGGATTGTTTAGAACAGAAACATCTACCCATCCTTCGCCTGCATCGTTATCTCTAGGACCAGTAATGATTACAAAGACTTTTCCATTTCCTTGAAAATCATCAGTTATAGGGATGTATGCTAGTTTGTAATAATACGTATATCTGTCAAATATTCCATTGTTTATTAGTGATGGTACACTCAGCAATTTGTTAACTATAGAATTAAAAGCATTTATTTTAGTAGTTGCTGAAGTCGAGCTATCTGTGCTGACTGCATCTGTACTAATTGTAGCATCATTTGTAACTTCGCTATTTAACATCTTGACAAAGTAGGTTGGTTCTATGTTGTTTATTTTGATGAATACTTTTTCATTTATCTGGCCGGAACCTGAAGGTATTATTTTTCCTGTGAATTTATCATATATTATGAAACTTGCATACATTTCTTTAGATCTGTAAAATGTTTTGTTTAATATTGTAAATTTATTCTCATATGTTTTGAGATTTCGAATTTCGTATCTTTCGTTCCATACTTTGAATGTTGTATTTAATCGTCTTGTAAAATCGTAACCAAATCCATCTTTTGATGCGAGAGCATAAACTTTGTATGCACCTATGTCCCTGGTTATTGTTGGATTTATATGACAGTATCCTTCAAAATTTGTGTAGCAAGTCCCGAGTTCCTCGTTATTGTCTGCATACTTGAATACGACTTTAACATCTTTCATCTCGTATTTTACTTGAGCTGAACAGTGCTCTATGTCTCCTTTAACAACATCAGGGTTGCAGCCAAGACCTATTAGAATAACTGTTCCATTCTGGGTGTTGTTTTCAGATATGTTTTTTGCAACAGTTAGTATTGCAGTCTTTGAATCTGTAAGTCCTGAGTTGTCAGTTACTGTAAGTTTTATTGTGTATTGTCCTGCTGTTTGAAAAATGTGATTTATTATTTGTGAATTTCCGGAAGGAGTTCCTTCTATAAACCATGCATATTGAGTTATCCATCCATCAGGATCATGTGATGTTGAAGTGAATGTAACAACATCTCCCTCAATTGGATTAAAAGGAGCATGTATGAAATCTGCGATAGGGGGTAAATTACCTGTACAAGGTCTTACCATTATTTGTTTTGATAGAATTGTAACAAGACCTATGTTGTTTGTGACCCTTATTGATACAGTGTGCATCCCTGTTGTTGTAAATTGGGTGGATACTGTTTGTCCTGATGTTTCAAATATGCCGTCTCCGTTCAAATCCCACTCTATGAGTGTGATGTACCCGCCTGTATTTGGATCGTATGATGTAGATGTGAATTCGACTTTGTCGCATGTTGTTGGCGTCTTAGGATTGAAACTAAAATTCGCAACAGGATTATTTCCTCCTGGATTGACTTGTGTTATCACAATTGTTTTTGATGTGCTATCCGCAAGACCGCCATTATCTGTAACCTTAAGCGTTACAACATATGTTCCTATTTGAGAGAATTGGTGCTGGATAATTTGTCCTTCTCCTATTTTTTCTGAACCAATAAACCATTCCCATTTTACAATGTATCCGTCAGGATCATGTGATGTTGATGTAAAAGTTACTATATTATTTGTTGTTGGATTTTGTGGAGAATAAATAAAGTCCGCGATTGGAGGAATGTTTGGTATTTGGCCTATGATTGTGAGATTTAGTTTTTCCATCCTAATTGCATACATTCCATTTGTAAGCCATTCTTCTGCTACGACTTTTACTTGGTAATCTCCTGGAAGATTGTTGTAATCATTTGGTGTTATTGGAAATGGATTTGGATTGAAGAACAAATTCGTGGTTGTGTTTGTGAATAAATTTTTCACCAAGATTACTTGTCCATTTGTGATTCTGTAAAGATCTGCACGTACAACCATGTGATCAAGATCCTGATCTGCTATAGCAAGTACGTTGTATGATGTTGAAGCGCCGTTGTATATCGTCTCATTTTGAAGTCCGTTGTCAAAGTGTGTTAAAAGAGAGAGTGCTGATACGGATGATGAACAAACTATAACAAATGAAAACAAAAGCATTACTACAAATAATATGCTTGACTTGTTTTTGAAATTCATTTTTAGTCCCTCTTCTTATGTTTTATGCAATAGCCTATATCAAATTCTAATTGCGCTCTAATCATATTTCCAATCATATCGTAATTCTTGTAGATGTTTGGCGTAAATATTAATGATAATTTTACAGGTCCGAGTGTTGGGCCGCCTCCGAATTGGAAGTATGCTCGATTAACAAATTGCTTGTCTGTGTTAACTTCCTCTACAGGCATATCTCTTGGATCTGTTATTTTTCCAGCGTCATCTCGAAATTCTGTATGACGGTATATATTTCCTAGATTTCTCTCCCGTTCTATTGGAACTAGTGCACCTATCATTGCATGCCACCATTCTGCGTTGAATTGCAATCCTAATTCGATTGCATCCGCCGTGATATTTTTAGTTCCAGTTTCTGTCTTTGTTGAAATCGCCGTAATTCCTGTGTTTTCGTCGAAGAATGAATTTGACGTAACAATGTTGTAATCTTTAGATCTGTCATATTTAGAATACACAAATATCGCTGATATGCTTGAATTGTACCATCTGTTTTTCATCATTGGAATCTCAAAACCCGCACCTAAGTATGTTCCATCTGCCTGAATTATTGGTCCGAATGATGGTCCTCTTTCACGACGCGTTTTTGGTTTCACGTATGACGTTCGTATAGTATATTGATTGTTGTTTTGAATTGATGTATTTACTGGCGTGACTGGATTTGATATCGGTCTATTTTGTTTAGGAATTGGTGTATTTGGTGCATCATCACTTGGTCTTTGCCAGTTCCCGGAATCTTCATTGAAGTTGTATCCACATAAAATCAATGCGTTGTAGAGAGGAATCAATTTATCTTTTCCAGGTTCCCACAGAATATGATTTTCTACACCAACGCCGTTTGATGCTGGATGACGAACTACATCTTTTCTAGTTTTATCAGAACCTGTGTATATTGCATCATATATGACTCCATTATTATCTTTTAAGACTTTGATATCGGGTGTTGCGATTTTGTTGTTGATAGATATTACCCATTTCAATTCTTCCTCATCAGCAAATCCTGACGCACCCGCGAATCCAGCCCAAGTTGTCGAATAATCTCTTTTGAATTTTGTTTGGGCTATGAAATTACCATAGTTTGATCCTGTTTGCATCAAATCAACTAAGTATGTGTCAAATTTGAAATCTATGCAACTACCGTTTGAGTTTTTTACGGTTTCCCAAACTTCACCTGTCGCTGAGTGCATATATGTGTTTAGCAAATCGTTAAGTTCTGCTAGGCTTTGATTTTGATATGTAGGATTACTTAAATCGTTGATTAGCATTTCAACTTGTGCTTTTGGCATCATATCTACTGACTTTTGTGCAGAAACTATTTTAGGAGTTGATGATAGCGCAAAAATGCTTGATAAAAGAAGCACTGTTTTTTCTAATTTGTTCATTCTTTTTCCCTTCCTTTTTTATTTTTTAATCGCTAAAAGCCTTTCGGCTGTAAATATATTGTGAATTTATTGAAGATAACAAGACAATGTATTTAAATATTTCGTTTTTGTTACCATTGAGCAATAAATACAAACGATATTTTTTTGCAAACATATAAACAACCACCACATAAACAATAAAAACTAAACAGAAATAAGAAACAATAAAAACTACAAACAAAATACAAACAACATGATAATAATTGGAGCTGGAAGCGCAGGTTTATTTCTTGCATTGAAGAAATCTGAGTTAGAGCAAAAAAGCGGAGATAACGAGAGAATAACAGTTTATGAAGAGCACAAAGAATTAGGAAAACCAATTCAATGCACAGGAATACTAACTGATGAAATAAAAAAGCTCATTCCGGAGAATGAGATAAAGAAATTCACATTGAATAAAATAACAAACGCGACAATTTATTCTCCTAATAGAAAACTCGAACTTAGAATGAACGACAATCTAATTATTGACAACGTCGCATTCATCAAGTATCTTGCGGATAAAGCAGAAAAACAGGACGTAAAAATCGAGACAGAAAAAAAATTCTTGGACAACATCAAAGGAGATGTTCATATAAAAGATTTGAAATCTAACAAAATACTCGACTTGAAAACCGATGAACTCATCGGCGCAGACGGCCCAATGAGCAGCGTCGCGTTCCAAAACAGACTTTATGGTGAAAGAAAACAACTAATCGGAATTCAGGCAAGAGTAAAATTGTCAGAAATAAAAGACGTCAACAGCAATAACAACGGTACAAAAAACAATAACATAAAAGAATTCAACAAGAACAACATTGACTTCTATCCTCACATCGGAGAATACGCGTGGGCGGTGCCTGAAAACGACGAGATTGCACGTATTGGTATTGCGCTTCCGATTAGCGATGATGGGAACAAAAGTAAAATATTTGAGGATTTCTTAAAAAAATATCCTGGAACAATTCTTGAAAAACAAGGAGGATTAATTCCGTTGCACAAACCAAATATGAAAATTGCATGCGTACACGCGGATTTCGCTGTTGCGCTCGTCGGAGATGCAGCATTGCAAATCAAGAACACAACGGGCGGAGGAATAATTCCAGGAATGCTCGCAGCGCAAGAACTCGCACGCGGAATTGATAACTACAGAAAAAACTTGAAGCCACTAAACAAAGAATTATACATGCATTATTTGTTGAACAAATCGTTCCACAACTACAAAGATAGTGACTGGGACCGCCTGCTTAGAAAAGCGTCGAGCGAGAAGATAAAAAACATCTTGATGGAAACAAATCGCGACAACGTGCGAAAAATGATTTTCAAACTCGCACTACACCCATTGATGATGAGTGAAGGAATCATCGCACTTGCAAAGATGAACTGAAAAACCAGCAATTAATTATTTAAATTCGATGAACTTTCTAAATTGAATGCCTTTAAAACAAACTGAACTTGGTGGTGAATGTCCTCTTGGTTATTTCACAATAAATATTCCTGGATCGTACACTGCTGATCCTGTTGAGGCATGTTCTACGTGTAATTTTGCGGACAAAACAATAGAAAAGTTCGATTTAGAAAAAATCTGTCTGAGCCCGTCAGGCTTAACTAGAGGAAAAAACAAAGAACTGCTAAGAGCATACGCGAGCACATCTACGACTCTATCAAGAGATGGTTTTTTGGAATTCGTTAAGAAAAATTATCGTGAATAAACATTCAAATACGTACAAAATTGATGTGTTTTTACAATCATAAAAAAATTTTTAATCGTGCATCTAATAATTCGCACGTCTCCTTAATCGTTCTAGAAGAATTTATTTTTACGCAATTTATCTTTGGCGCTTCAAAATATTCTTCTATTTTATTTAGATATTTATCATCTACAACGTGCTTTGTTTTTCTCGATCTTGATTTCAGTCGTTGCAAAATAACTTTTTTGTTCGCGTGCAAATAAAATAACATGACATCGCCAGATAAGTCTAGAAATAATTTTCTATATTTATCCTTTGGAATGGCATCAGACACAACGACGTCGCCTTTTATTTTTTTCAGTTCTCCGATTACTTTTTTGTAGTATTTGTCGCGCATAGCGTCAGTAATTATTTTGTTTTTCTTTATGCACGTCAATATTTCTTTTGTAAGATAATCGTCGCATTCAAAGAATTTGAAATTATATTTTCTCGCGATGTATTTCCCGAGACTCGACTTGCCTGTTCCTGGCTTTCCGAATAAAACTATTATCATAATAGAATCCCCACACCATAATATAAAAATTTGTCGTTAAACTTTGATAACAAACCTGAATCTACTCGTCGTCTGAGCCATTATAGTGCACCAATTCTAAATGCCGTACATTATACATCGTACAATCCGATTCTACACCCTTGCACCCCCAGAGAAAACAGACGTCGACATCTGCCCAGATAGAAGATGCGTTCAACAAGTATTTTGCGGCTAATCTGTGCGTGCCGTCGTGTACTAAATATTTTCCGGTGTGAACGCAATATGTTGCACCGATTGACTCAACATATTCATCGTCAGAATATTTTCTCATGTAACGCTCTACAGTGTCAAGATCTACATCTTGCTGCTCGAGTAGGAGTTCTTCAATCCGTAGATTGACTGTTTTTTTGATTGTGTCTTCTGCCAATGCAAGAAGATAACTTGACAGAAAATAAAAATTGTTCGGAAATTATCATGAAAAAGTTTCAGACACTGAATAGAAAAAAACACCGAAAATCCGCACTAATGCGAATTTCCGAGTTTGTGAGAATGAACTCACAAAAATAATAAAAAAACAAATTAGATGAATTTAGTTGAAGGATTTATTTCCTTCCTCTTGCCATCTTAGCTTTTGATATGTTGCCTTTCTTGTCTACAAAGTAAAGGTATCCCTTCTCCTTCTTGACGCCTGCTTTAGCAACTTTTTCTGGCTTGCTCTTCTTTCCTTTTGAGCCGCCTCTTGCCATCTTTGCTCTGGATACGTCACCTTGTTTGTCTACAAAGTAGAGGAATCCAGCTACTTTCTTTACTCCTACTTTTGCTACTTCTTGAGCCATTTTTTTCGCACCCCCTAAAATTTTAGGTTTTACTCCTATTTCTCGAGGAAGCTAATATATAAATGTTTTGTTTTTTTGTCGAGGAGCGTTCAGAGGACCAAAAAGTCCACTGGTAGCCATAAACCATCCTAAATTTGTGAAATACTGAAAAAGCTACGAGAATATTTTTATATTCCTCCCTCAAGAGAAGTTAACTATGATAGTAAAGATCCTTGGCGCGCTTGATTTATTGACTGGAGTTATGATTCTACTATTCCAATATGATGTTATAGGAATAAGATTGTTAATAAGTTTCATAGTATATTTGCTATTAAAGGGTCTTCTTTTCAGAATGAACTTTGCGAGTTTTGTTGATATAGTTATTGCTATTTATATGATATTTATGATATTTGTGCCTGTAGCGGTTTTATCCTACATTGCAGCAATTTACCTTTTCCAGAAGGGCGCTGTCAGTTTCTTTGGATGAAAAAACAGAATAGTCAAATAGTTGATTTGTTAAAATAAACCACTTTTGACGACTTTGCCTATTAAAAACCAGATTGTTATAGCTATTACTATAAATGCTGCGTAGGTAAATATTGTGATCTTTTGGAGAAGCAAAAACAAGATTAGGCTCAGCACAAAATATGTGACCCAAATCAGTCTTGACTTCAGTATTATATTAATACCGTTCGTTTTCGGCAAAGGTAATGCTGAAAATAGCAATACCCATGCACATGCTATTATTGCACTATGAATAAATTGAGCTTGTGTTGCTATATATATTGGTTGCAATATTAGTACCAAGACGACTATAGCTGCAGGACCTGCCATTCCTACGTACATCATATCCTTTATGTTCAAATAGTTCCTGAACTTGCCTAATCTAAATTTCATGTCTTCCTTTAGATGTATGTTGCCTAAATATAGAAATGGCAATAGACCATACGTCATGAATGTTATTAGAAGTCCTATGACTGGGCCATAATTCCATAATTCGAAAGTACAGGTATATCCTAGATATGCGCCTAGAAATTTTTGTGCTGCAATAAATATTAAGTATATTATTATGAATAAAGTTGTGTATAATAGAAACCCTTGCAGCCATACTGTAGAATCTATCTTATTTGAGCCCCATTTTATGAATGGTCCTATTGAAAGTATGAGTCCGCTAAAAACTACGGCGACAAAGAACTGTATTAGCTCTTTCCTTGTCATCTTGAACATGTTCCTAAATGCGTACTTGAACATACTTGTCTTGAAAATACTCATGTATTGATTTTATACATATTAGTATAAAAATATGATGGTTAAATTAGTGCAAACGTAGAATGAAGAAAAGTGAATTAATCCTCGTCCTAAAGTGCAGGGTACAAGAAAAAGCAAAGCATTTTTTTATTAAACCCCTCCTGCTATCATGCAATAAACTCAGCTATACAAATTTTAGTAGATACTCTTCGTTAATTTGTGAACTCAGCTTTTTGTTTTTTTCAGAGTGCAAAAGATTAGTTCTGCCGATATTTAGTCTAATACCTGCAACTCCATCGATTGTTTCTGTAGACACTCCAATCACATGTGGTTTAGTATTTGATTCGTCTTCCTTAAATTCGTAGAATGTATGAGCTAAATATATTTTTTTATTCTCTATTTTAACAACGAGATAATTGCGAACATTGTATGTTGTTGAATTCTCCTTAGAATATTTTCTCTTGAACGAATCTAGAACTAAAATAGTTGTTCCATTGCGAGTTGCAAATTCTAACTCTGGCTCAAAATCAGGTGTTAAGTCCACATGTCTAGAATCATATTTGTCTAACTTAACATCGCTTTCAGCGTAGGTATCATCATAGCTGTCCTTGTCAGGTTTTAAACAATCAGAAATATTTTTAGGTATTTTTCTAGTATAATCTCCCCTATTGTTCATTGGAATATAAATAATATTAGTTGTAGAAATAAACAATTTTCCTTGATATAGTATGGAATTATCATTTCCTTGTCTTGGAATACTTATTTTTTCACCTGTTATAAATCCAAATATTTTGAAAAGCATATCTGCGCTTTTGTATTCACTTGTATTCACCATTGCCAATAAAAAAACTGTGAACTGTATATAAATTTTTTGTGTGTATAGTTAAGGACATAAATAAATTATAGTGCCTTGCTCGCCACTTAATGAGCACATCTATTGTACTAGACTCGGAACACAATGATTACAAACATCTTCCAGCGAGCGCACTATAAGACACTATTGTCCTTAACTAGTATTTGCTTCATATAATTAATTTTTCTTAGGTAAATTCTTTTTTCGTGGTTCTTCATGTAAAAAATTTATAAACTTCTAGTTGTTACTAGCATCATGCCTGAAATTAAAAGACAGACAGCGTACAAGTGCTCAATAAAGCATATTCTTGAAGGTAGTTATATTCAAAGACCTGGTTGGGATCCGAATTTCATACAGCTCGGTTCATTGCAGATATCAAGAGTAAACTTGATGGCTGTAGTTGTGTCAAAAGATGGTAACTCTACTATTATAGATGATGGGACTGGACAAATACAAGTTATGTCTTTTGGGGAGCAGAAATTTACTGATTTTGATGTTGGTAATATAGTTATGATAATAGGACGTCCTAGAGAATATAATCAGAAAAGATTCATCGCTCCTGAAATAATCAAGAAGATTAATGATAGCAAATGGGTTGAGTATAGACAGAAAGAACTTGCTGTTCAAAGACTTGAATTGCCAGAACCTGAACTTGTAACTGTAAAAAAAGAAATAGAAACTGATGAAGAAAAAATAAAACAAAGAGAACGAATTCTGACGGCGTCATTTGCTGATGAAATTGTAGAGAATGATTATGCATCTATTATTTTGTCTGCGATAAAGAAATTTGACAAAGGCGATGGTGCGCCAATTCAGGATGTGATACGAGAGTCAAAGCTCGAAAAAGCTGACAAGTTCATCACGGATCTTCTTAATGAAGGGGAAATCTTTGAGCTACGCGCTGGTAGATTAAAGTTATTAGAGTAAATAAAAATTGTGATGTATTAGATTGAGTGATTAGTAATAATTCATCAGAATATTGCTGGTGTTACCCATACTTCTAGGATTGCAGCAATGAATAAAAGACCTATGCTGATAAATAGCAAGTCTGCAGCGTCCAGTATTATGTGTTCGAATTTGACAGATCCGAAATCTTTGTTTATTATTGCGACAGATATTATTCCTCCTGCGAGTGCACCTACAAAGTATGCGAGTATTTCTGGTATTCCGTGAATTGCGTACTTGAAAAGGCCTATTGTTATAACGTTGAAATACTTTGCAACTTTGTCAAGACCTATAAGTTCAGAATACAAAGCTAAGTTTCCTCTGATAAAATTGCCTATTGCAGTGCCTATTACTGATGCATTCCATGCGAGCACAAATATTGCGCCAGCGCCGAAAACGAATGAGAATAATATCGCAAAAATTAAAACTTTGACGTTGTTAAAAAATATTTTTGAAAATACATTTACTTGTTCTACCTGGGTCATGCCTGTTATTCCTCCTCGTATACTCTGGAGTGTATCTGTCTGGGTCTGGAAAAGCAAAGTTGTCTTGTCCCATG
>CAITEO010000091.1 GCA_903891505.1 uncultured Candidatus Woesearchaeota archaeon | reverse complement strand
GGGACGTTTTTAAATTTCCCTGGGTGAGGAAGGATTGCGAAGCAATCCTTAACGAAGCTGGGCTTCGTTATAATATCAAAATTTATGAGCTTGAAGTTATGGAGGATCACGTGCATATTTTTGTTGAAATTCCTCCAACTATGAGTGTGAGTGTGGCTATGAATTTACTTAAAGGTTTTAGTGCTTATAAAATTTTCCAGAAACAACCATGGTTACGCAAGTATTTTAGAAAAGGACATTTTTGGAGTCCAGGAAAATTTTTCCGAAGCGTCGGAAATGTTACAGCAGAAGCAATCAAAAATTATATTGCACAAAGCAATCGTGCCGAGAGAGAACAACATTTACTCACAAGATACCCCGCCCTTTAGGGTGGGGAGCTTCATTCTTTTTTCTCGTCGATATTTTTTTCTTTCTCGAGTTTTTCTCGCTCAAGTCTTTCTTTAAGCTCAATTAATTTAGGCCAGCTATCTTCGTGGACGATAAATCCGACGCAGTTTGCCGCGCCACATTTGCATACATGATTTTCTTCTTCGTCGAAGTCATAGCCGTAGTTATATGTTAATTCTTCGCCACGTTTTATGTCTCTTTTAGAAATTATCCAAATGTGTCCGTTCGTGATATCGATTTCGCAGTTAGGATCGCAGGAATGATTAATCCATTTTGCAGTGTTGTATTCGACGTTTCCATCGATGTCGTGTTCGTCGTCTAGTTCGAAGATGTAAACTGCGCCATTATCAGGGTTTTGCTTGTTTTGCTCGACTTGTTCGTCCGCTCGATCGTCTCCTTCTTTTTTTGAGATGATCTCGCCAACATACTCAATTATTTTAGTGCCTTTTGATATGTCGCACGCGGCAAATACGCCTTTGTTGTGGATTTCTGATTCTTTGACGACAAAAAGGTCGCGTTGCGCGTTGTTTTGGCTAATGTGCTCTTCGTTTTGTGCTTCTTTATGTTCTTTTTTGCTCTGTTCGTGACTATGCATGTTTGTTCATTTCTTTGGTTTCAAACTTTAATTAAAAACTTTACCTTGTTTTGTAATTACTTCTAAGTAGTCAAATATCGAAAGATTTAAATATCAGCTCTACTTTGCTATAGTTAGGTGATAGCAAAGATGGACTTGGATGAGGTGCTCATAAAGGAAACCAACAAGGTTGAACTTGAGGTGCTCAAACGAGACTATCTAAAATCAAAGGAAAAAGAAGAGTACGAAAACTCTGACTAACTATTCACGCTTAAACTAAGCCCAGGTGAGCTCGCGTTTTTAGAACACCTCTCACCCTCTAAAACACACCCTCTTTTTTGTTCACTTGGGCTTGGTTTTCCATTTACACGAAGAAAATGCTCATTCATTTTCTGCGCACAAAAAATCTTCGGATTTTTTTGTGTTCTAACATAAACCCCCCCAAAATAGACGGGACCGAAAGGTCCCGCTTCTATTTCTTTCGAGGTGTGCTAGAATATTTTTTAAATACTAAAAATCATTAAAGGTCAACAAAATGGATTCAATCAAACAGTTAGTGTTAATCGTAGATGACGAAGGAATATATAGGGAAGGCATTCTTGTGCCGTTGGTGACGCAAGCAGGCTTTGATTATGTTTCTGTAAATAATCCAATTGATGCGTTCAAAGAATTAGATTCAAGACAATTTAATGTTTTACTTTTGGACACAATTGGTAAAAGAGAATGTGTTGTCGGGCCATCGATTGCAAAATATGCAATTGATAAGGGAAAAAAGCCTAGAATTATTGCATTATCAGGTGATTACAATAATAAGATTCATTGGGAAAAATCAGGAGTACCGTACGAGTTCTTTAATAAAGATGCCACATATAATGCTTCTTTTATTGATG
>CAITEO010000090.1 GCA_903891505.1 uncultured Candidatus Woesearchaeota archaeon | reverse complement strand
GTCTGCCAAATCTCGTGGCGCAAAGCGCCAAAAACTCGAAGTTTTCTTTCGAGTCATAGCATTCAACATCGACCGATTAATAAGATTAGGATATGAAGTCATACTAACATTCATCAGAATAATAAGGATTGCATATCAGCCTTAAATCAAGAAAAATGAAGAAAATAAGTATTTGCTTGAGAATTAATTCTTCTTTAAAACTAGAATCTTTCTAGTTAAACTCTTGTGCATGTAAAGCTCGAATTCATACTGCACGTTCCAAGGAGGGTTTATGTTGTACTTCGTTCCAACAGGGAAGCATACAACTATTTTATCAGTGAGTGTCGCGTAATGCTTAAGAAAGTTATGAAGTAGTTCTGCTATTTCTCCTTCAAGCTTTGAACTCTTGCCATAAGGCAAATCTGTTACAACACATTCAGTTTTTTTGTTCCAAGAAAGTGCATCTTTAACATGAAGTTCAATTTCTAGGTGATCTTTCAAGTTTAGTTCTGCGCGTTTTATCATTAGAGGATCAATATCAACACCAGTTGCACGAAGACCTATCTCTGATGCTTCAAGCAGTATCCCGCCTGCTCCACAGAAGGGATCAAGGATTTCCTTGCTTGAGCTAGCCATGTTAATCATTGCCCGCGCAATGCGCGGATTTGTCGCGGTTGGATGTAAAACTGGTCGCAAGTGCGCTCTTCTTGATTCAAAGTTATCAACGCATTTCCAAAGTTTGAGTCCTATGATTTCTGTTGTTTCTGGGTGGTTCAGCCTAAGGATGACAAACTCAAAATCAGGGTTAGTCATATTTGTTTTTTGGAATCCAACTTTATTTAGCTCATTTACAAGCGAAGAGATTGAGGTCAAGTGAGTATCTTTTTGCGTTCCAGTGGAACTCGAAAGATTTCTTGTGGAAATCTTGAAACTGGCGTTTTCAATATTTTTTCCTTTTGAAATTTCTTCAAAAATAGGAGGTTTTAGATTTTTTTTAATTTCAGAAAATTCGTTCCCAACAATTAGGTATGCTTCCTTTGTTAAGGCCAATCGATTCAACCAAAATCTTACCAAATGGATGGTGGTGTTTTGTTGGCTGTTTTTTTGTAGAGGTTCAAGTTCAAGTTCAAGCACATCATGTATTATTTTTGATGATGTTATTTTAAAATATATTTTACATGACTCTATTGCTTCTGTTTTACTCAAAGATAAATCTAGTTTAGATAGTAAAAGGCCGACGTTTAGTTTTGGTAATTGTGCCTCAGCCATAGGAGTTGGAGTGATTTCGGCCTTAATATGTTTTTCTAAATAAGAAAATAATTGCTGTTTCAAATTTGAAACAATGTTTCAAAATAGAAAAGTATATATATGAGAACCTCTGAAGAGACTGAATATGGATAAAAAGAAGGTTATTGAGACATTGTTTGATAAGAAGATAGTTAAGATTCTTCGCCTACTTGTCAACAATCAAGGGCGCGATTTCTACTTAAGGGAGATAGCTAGAACTACAAAGGTTTCGCCGGCGACTACATATAGAACACTTAAGTTGCTCAAAGATCTGGAACTAGTAGAAGAAAAGAAGAACAGATATCTTAAAGTATATTGTTCAAACCCGAAGAACATAAGTATGTTTGCGGATTTACTTGAAGATAAATCTGCAGCACTTCGAGAATTTACGGAGTTTATTTCAACTGTTGTGGGAATTAATCAAGTTATTCTTCATGGGGATGAAGAAAGAGAAAGAGCTAGTATTATCATTGTTGGAACAGGAGTTAATCAAGAACTAATAAATCCTAAGGTTGTTGAACTAAAAGAGAGGTTCAACTTTAGCATAATATATATGGTTCTTTCTCAAGATCAATATGATCAAATGGTTTCTATGGGACTTTATTCTGGCAAAAAGGCTGTTTTATTTAATTCTTAATTACATTCAAAATATATTTTAGAAAATATCTTTTGTGAAAATTATTTTCTTATAAGATTATTTTACTACGAAAATATTTATATACTACCTCACCAGATTTGTATACCAATAACTACATTGAGTTATTCACAGTCGAAATCAACTTTCAATGAGACATTCAACCTTGATTTGCCCAAAACAAATCAACAATTCGCATATGCGATTGATGTAAGGTTCTAAGAGGACTTGGCACTAGATTTATTTAAACATTGTGCTAGGTGGAGCTATGTGCATCAACACACGTGTTACATATCTCAAATTATCACACTCCAAAATACTATCAAAGGGCATCTACACCTGATGCCAATCAAGGTGCGATTGGTAAAGGCGTTACTCGCTCAGTAAATACCTAACTTGGAGGGGGAATAAAAAATGGCATACGGAAAAGGAAATCAGGAATATCAACCTGAAGTAGAAGTGGGACAAGCGAACATCAAAGTTATCGGTTGCGGTGGCGCCGGTACAAACATGACAAACTGGTTGTTTATGAAAGGCATCCAGGGCGCTGAGATAATTGCATGTAACACAGACCAACAACACCTCAATATAATAGAGGCTGATAGAAAGTTCTTAATGGGCAAAGATGTCACACGAGGACTAGGTTGCGGTGGATTCCCAGAGAAGGGAGCAGAAGCAGCACAAGAAAGCCTATCAACAATCAAAGAAGCACTTAAAGGTGCAGACATGGTATTCGTTTGTGCAGGAATGGGTGGCGGAACAGGAACAGGTTCAGCTCCAATCGTTGCAGGTGTTGCGAAAGATGCAGGCGCAATAGTAATAGGAACTGTTACAATGCCATTCAAGATAGAAAGAGCAAGAGTGGACAAAGCAGAATTCGGATTACAGCAACTAAGAAAAAACACAGACACAGTAATTGTAATTGATAACAACAGGCTAGTACAGATTGCAGGAAACTTGCCAGTACAGCAAGCATTTGCAGTTGCAAACGAACTTGTCGCAACAATGATTAAAGGAATTGTTGAAACAATTGCAGTACCATCACTTGTAAACTTGGATTATGCAGATGTTAAAGCAATCATGACAAACGGAGACGTTGCAGTAATTGGAGTTGGTGCATCTGACACAGCAAACAGAGTAGAAGAAGCAGTTAAAGGAGCATTATCGAATCCTTTACTTGACATCAGCTACGATGGCGCAACAGGAGCAATCATACATGTATCAGGTGGAAATGACTTGACTCTTGATGAAATCTCAAGAGTAGGTGAAATAGTAACTGAAGCAATGGATGCTGATGCAAACGTCATCTGGGGCGCAAGAGTTTCAGAAGACATGAAAGGCAAGATGACTGTTATGACAATCATAACTGGAGTCAAATCACCGTGGATACTTGGCAAACCTTCAACAAAGCATGTTGAAACTGCGAGACAGAAGCTATCATCAGAGTTAGGTATTGAGATAGTTAGGTAAACAAGTAAATAACTTGGTGCAACAGCAAAGGTAGCCATCCTTTGCTTTTTTTTTATTTTCTCTGTGCCTTCGCGAATTTCTAAAGCAACCCCCAAAGCTCAAAACCGCGAGGGCATATTTCCTTATTTTTCTTTTTAGGTTCTTGAATTGTGTAGGTTTTAGTAATGTTTTAAAGTGTTTTTTAGTGAAAGTATTTATAGACTGGAACTATTCCATATATATGTTTAAAGGTTTGACTGATTCTGAAAAGGGAAGTATTCCCGGGCTTGTGAATAAAGTTCTTGAGTCTAAAGATATTGTATCAGACATTGAATTGTTCGCAACGATTGCTGAAGAGCTGGGAAATGAGCTCCCAAAGGTTATGGGCTTCACAGCGACTGTGCTTAATTCCATGTTCCAAGAAGGTAAGATTGTGAAATATGGCTTAGAGTATCCATTAAAAAAAGAAGTCCGTCTTGCAACAAAAGAAAAAGTGCCTGAGTTTTATTATAAACTTGTGAAGTAGGTAGTTAAGTTCTTGGACAAGTTCATTTTCTGAATTTACAGAATATAAGACAACGCACTTATTGTAATTATAAGGCGTAAGTTGATAGTTCTTATTTCTTTTTAGGATTCTTGAATTGATTCTAGAAGTTTCTTTATGGTGTGGTTATTTTTTTGTCTTTTGCTTTAATTCTTTTTCTATGCTTTCTTTCTTTGCTCCACTCTTCAGTCCAGGCAACGCCTGGCATTGCTGCGCATAGCGCAGAATTTAGAGTGGAGTAAGAAATATTATTAAGAAAAAGTTAAGTGTGTAAGAGCCAAGTTACTTGAGATATTTTTCTGATTTCTTGAACCAGTTTGTAAGTTCTTCGTCAAAATCAGTGTTATATCTATGGGCGATCTGCATTATTAGAATTAACAAATCAGTTAGTTGATGATCTACAACCTTTTTGTTGTTAGATGCTATTTCTAAAATTGCTATTTCTTCTTTCATCATTTCTATAAGTTTTTGAAAATCAGTCTTATCGAAGCCAGCTTTCTTATCGAACTCTGCAACTTTTTGTTTCAGTTCTTCTAGTTTCATTTTTCTTTTTTCTTTTCTTGTTCATGACATGCCAGGACGTAAAGAAGATCTGATAGGCGGTTTATGTATTGGTAGATTTCAGGGCGTAGTTTCTTTTCACGTAAAAGGTGAGTTAAGTGTGTTTCGAGTTCTCTGCAACGAATTCTTGCTTCGTTTAGATAAGCAGAGCTCTCTGTTTTGAAACGTACAAAGTAATTCTTTTTCTCGTCGTATTTATCGATGTATTTCTCGAGGAATTCTATGTCTGGAGTTGTTATTTCGTTCTTGACATTTCGTCCTTTTGTTCCAAGGCTAAGTTCGCCCGCTGTTTGCCAAAGCTTGTCTTGAATGGCATCAATTATTACGATGAGTGCTTTGTCTTTTATTTTGGTTTGAGCCATATCGAGCGCGCCCTGAAGTGCATCAACTTTGCTAACAAGGATGATTATTGGATCGTCTTTCGGAACACGCGTCCCATCATACTTTAATGTTGTTCCTGCATCCCCTGTTTTTGTATAGATTTTCATGTTGAAGTTGATATTGTTGTGGTTTATTTAATAGTTTCTTTTGAGTATGAAGTTAAGAGAAAGAATAAAGAAAGAAAAGAGGCTCACCGGCATGTTGGTAGGGGAGGGTTGAGAAATAATTCTTGCCGGAGAGCTCTTTTTTTAAATGTCATTTATGGTTTTATTTCTGGTTTTCTTATTGTGAATGCTTTAGGTGGTCGTCTTAGCTCTTGTAGCCACATAAGGCCGACTCTCATCAAATTTTTGTTTAGTTTTTCACTTAGTTTGTACGTCTTCTTGTACATGTCGTAATCTATCATACCCATTGTTTTCATCGGGGTTAAAATTCTGTCATAAAATTGTCTTTTGTTATAAGATATGGTGATTGGTTTTTTTCTAACTGAAAGTGGTGCTGTATCATTTGATTCTATGACTATGCCATCGTGGAGTGCAGTTGCGAACATGCTCATTTCTGTTTTTCCAATCTCGCCACCTCGAAGTTTCATTTCCTCAAGTAACATATTTGCAACGACGACTTGTTGGCTCGTTGAAAATATGACTTCGAATATGTTTTCAGGCAGGTTGTATTGATCGAATAAGATAACCATACAATATCTATGATGCAACTAATATATAAATGTTTCTATTTGTATACGTTTTTGTATACTAGTGGTGGTTATAGGTCAAATTAGAGGTATTTTTTAGCCGATTTTTACTTCTTTGATGATTAGAACAACAGGTGCAATCGTTAATAAGTTTTAAAAACAAAACATTATCTGGGAGTAATATGAAAATATTGGCTTTCGTGGATTTACATGAGGATTATGAGTATGCTGAGGAACTTGAGAAAAAAGCGCAACAAGTTGATCTGATTGTTTGCGCAGGAGATGTCACAGTCTTTGGCGACAATATAGCACAGGCATTTAAATTTCTAGACGGTCTTGGAAAGAAAGTACTTATCGTACACGGAAATCATGAATCTGAAACTATGATGAAAAAATATTGTGATGAATCAAAGAATGTGTTATTTATTCACAAGACGTTTTATGAAACTGACAATCTTGTCGTCTTTGGATATGGAGGGGGAGGGTTCTCTCAGATTGATGATTCATTTTCTCTCGTCGAGAAATTGTTTGTGAATTGTATTCAAAGAAAAAAATGTTCAGTGTTTGTTACGCATGCGCCGCCGTATAAAACAAAGCTAGATGAAAAATATAAGGGTGTTCACGTCGGAAGTAAAACGCTTAGAGAATTTATAAAAAAATATCAGCCGACTGTTGCAATTTCTGGACACATTCATGAGACATTCAAAGCAACAGATAAAATAGGAAAAACAGTTCTTGTAAATCCTGGACCTCGAGGAGCAATAATACATTTGTAAATCTTGTCAATTGGTCTTTTAAAATTATTATTTATAGAGTTTAGTTTTAATTATTATTTTTTTAATTTTTTTAGATTTAATTAAATTTGTTTGTTGTTTTTTTTAATTCTTCGAGTCGTTTTCTTTTCTTTGGAAAAGAAATATTTTTTTCTATGGCTTCATCACGTGTATTTCTTCCACTAAGCCCAACAACGGGCGTTTGAAGTAAATAATCTTCTGTTGAGAAATCTTTTCCAGAATTTAGAAGTTCAAAATATTTTTTGAAATCAATCCATGTGTGCCACTTTTCATTTTTGAAAAACTTTTTCTTTGCTAGAAGTACAACTCTCGATGGTACATGCTCAGCTACAATGTCATAGTTAGGAAGATGCTCAAGAATTTTTTTTGAAAATTCAACAATATCTTCGTGCCAGGGCATGTTCTCAAGTTTCAATCGAAGTTTTGATTCACCAATGTACATGTATGATTTTATCTCGACAAAATCAGGCGAGGCAATATTTATTTGTGCGGCATAATTTTCAGGTTCTACGTCATTTATTTTCGCGATTAAAGTTATTCTAATACAAGTTCTGCATTTTTTTTTTGAAAGCTCGACGAGACTTCGTTGCGATCTTTCCCAATAGTCAGAAAAAAGTGGAACATCAATTTTTTTTAACAGTAATTTATTTGGTGCATCTAGGCTACAATAGAGTTGCGTTACGTGTCTTAATTTTTTTATTTCATCAGGATATTGTGAATTTGTGACGAGAAATGTAGAAATTCCTTTTTTGTGAAATGCATCTAGTATTTCATTTATTTTTGGATATATGATTGGTTCTCCCGTCAGAGATAATGCAACGTGCTTTACATCTTTAGATTCTTTGAAAAAAGTTTGATTTGTTTTATAATTTCCTTTGTAGCCTGCGAGAAGATCGTTGTGCTCCTCGATGCTCTTATTGATTATGAATTCTGGTTCGTCGGTTTTCCATTCCCATTTTTTTGAGACGGGCGCTTTGTATCCTCGCCAGCAGAATACGCATCTATTCCCGCAGCTAAGGCTAGTTGTCATCTGCATGCATTGATGGGTTCTTATTCCGTAAAATGACATTTTGTAGCACGAGCCTTCTTGCTTAATCATTTTTTTCGTCCAGCCACAGGTCTTGACTGCACTGTGGTTTCCGACGATACGATATGCTTGATTCTCAAGCAGTTTCTTCCCATTTTCTGTTAGCATGGAAATAAGAAATGTTGTTTAAGTTAAAAAAGTTTTGAACTTAATTTAGTTTTTTTCTTCATTTGAAAGATGTTGCAATACAAAAAACGCTTTGCGTTTTCTTGTACCTCACCTTTTAGGGCGGGGATATCGCGGAGTAGCGATTTTCTTTGTTCTCAACCGCAATAATTAAAAACACAAGCAAGAATAGAATTATATGGTTCAAGCAGCGCAGGTAAAAACTTTTCAAGCTCCGTCTAAGATTAAGTCTCAGAATCAGAAAGTTTCTAAGGATGATGGTCTGAAAGCGAAGTTGTTGGTTGCTATAGCTCCATTGAGGAATTTTTTCATGAAATTCTCTCCAAGAGAGAGGATTGCTTATCCTTTGATTGTAGTTGGTGTTATTTTTATCATAATAGGCATTATTCTTTGGTAAAAAGACGATGAATAAAGGAAAAGTTTAAAAACTATTAAAGCTACAATCTCTAAAAAGAGGATGATAATGGGAGTTGCAGATTCTAGTCAAATAGAGACAGGGGTAGATAAGTTGATAGCCCTTCTTAAAGTGAATGGTCAGTTAGAGATTTCTGAAGTGTCTAAGAGATTGAATTTTCCTTCTGATGTGGTTCAAAATTGGGTTGATTTTCTTGTGGAGGAGAAAATTATTGGTATAGAATATAATCTTACAAAGCCTTTAATTTATCTTGTTGTTGCCGAAAAGAAAGAAGGAGACATTAGGATTGAAGATGATTTTAAAGGATACAAAGAGGGGTTTCAGGAGAGTCTTAAGAGAAAATCTTTTGAAGATGAGAAGGTTGAATTTGAGTGGAAAAGTCATATACTTAGTAGACTTGATTTAATGAAGCAGTTTTTTTTTTTCTGAAGCGGAGCGTAGAAAACTTAAGGATCCTGACAAACTCTGGGATGAGTTTAGAAAAAAAGTTATAAGTGCATAAAATGAGTGAAGCGATTGTTGATTTGGAGCAGTATTTTGAGAGAGATATAATTGAGTTCCTTGATGCACAAAGAGTTCTGCAGGATTCTGAGGAAAAGCATACGGCGTCAGAGATGCTTGAGGCACTTGCTACAAATAATATTTCTCTTGCAGCTAAACTAATTGAAAATGCAGTTATCAATTACAACAAGATTTCGTCTAATAATGTGTATAAAGAAATACATTTTAAGAAATTGCAGGATATGTTTAGGCAGGCGAAGGAGTTTACTATGCTTCATCCTCAACAGAGTATGTTAAAGCAATATGTTGATATGTTAAATGAGTCTAAACAACTTGAGCAGGGTTCAGTAGAGAAAATAACTGCCCTCGATGTTAAGTTTAATGAGCTTGAGGATGCTAGGATAAAAGCTGAAGAAGATGAGAGACAATTTGCGAGATCACTTGAGGAGAAATTTGTCGCTTCTGAAGAGATTCTAGCTCTTGATGTACGAAAGAAAGATTTGGATGGTGCAGTTAAGAAGTATAGAGAGTTGAAGATTATTTTCGAGCAATATCCATCTAAATACTTAGATAAGAAACAGGAATTATATAATGATATTTTGTCATTTTTTATGCATATAAGTAAATTAAAGAGGGAGCTAATTGATCAGAAGAAAAATGTGTTTGATGAAAAAGTAAAATTATCACAGTCAGTTAAAAATAATGCAGATAAATATATAAGGTTGGAAGAAATAAATGATACTATTGTGCACATAAAAGAGGATGTTAGAAAATCAGATTTTTCTGCAGCAATACAAAGGACAATAGAATTAAGAGAGTTGACTAGTAGAATACCTGATAGCTATAAGCACATACGTACTTTGCTTAATTCAAAGATTGATATAATTGCTCAGAGAATTGAGTTTGTAAGACGAGTCAAGGATCACAATTGATTAAAAAAGGAGAGGGATGAGAATGGACACAGACCAGAAAAAATTGCTAGATAGGTATACAATCAATACAAATGGTATAAATATACAAGTAGAGATTGTGTTATCGGAAGAGAAGTATGTTCCACTTTATCTTGTTTCTATTATGAATATTTCTGACACTACAAAAATAATACTGGAAAAGATAAGAGAAGAATTTGTTTCAAAACTTGATGTATCTGAGATTGAGGAAAATAAACAGGAAGAAAGTGAGGATTTGAAGAGAAAATTCACATTAAGTATTGCAAGACTCATCCAAAAATATTTTCCTCAGTCGGATGAAAAGACAAAAAGTACTTTAATAAACTATTTGCTTCAGGAAAATTTAGGTCTTGGAAAGATAGATATTTTACTCAAAGATAAATTTCTTGAGGAGATTGTTGTAAATAATCACACAGAGCCCGTGTGGGTTTATCATAAGACATTTGGTTGGCTTGAGACAAACATAAAGATAATGACTGAGGCGAGGATAAGGCATTATGCTACTATGATTGGTCGTGATGTAAACAAAGAGATAACTGCTTTGAATCCTTTAATGGATGCTCATCTTATGACTGGTGACAGAGTTAATGCAACATTGAGCCCTATTTCTACAAAAGGTAATACAATAACAATAAGAAAGTTTGAAGAAGATCCCTGGACAATAACAAGATTTCTGGAAGCTGGAACAATAACTATTGAAGCTGCAGCATTAATTTGGTTAGGTATGCAAAATGAGTTATCAATAATTATTGCAGGAGGAACTGGTTCAGGAAAGACATCTATGCTAAATGTAATAAGTAATTTCTTGCCGCCTAATCAGAGGATAATTTCTATTGAGGATACACGTGAGTTGCAGTTATCCAAACATCTGCATTGGGTTCCTATGGAAACAAGACTTCCTAATCCTGAGGGTAAGGGTGGTGTAACTATGCTTGATCTTCTTGTGAATAGTCTTAGAATGAGGCCTGATAGAATTATAGTTGGAGAAATCAGAAGAAAAGAAGAGGCTCAGGTTTTGATGGAAGCAATGCATACTGGTCACTCAGTATATGCAACAATTCATGCTAACAATGCGGAGGAAACAATAACTAGGCTTACTAATCCACCTATAGAGATTCCAAAGCAAATGTTATCATCGCTTTCTATGATTGTTGTTCAGAATAGAAACAGAAGAACTGGAAAAAGAAGGACGATGCAGATTGCAGAAATAAATAAAGTAGGTGATCCTAGAATACTTTTGCAATATAATGCTATGAAAGATAGTCAGGATAAAATAGCTGATTCTGAAAATATTATGAGTACAATATCACTTTATACAGGTATGACTACAGAGCAAATACTTGCCGATTTGAAGCAAAAAGAAAATATTTTGAGATGGCTCCTAGAGAAAAATATAAGAACAATAAATGAGATAGGTAAGTTCATGGCGAACTACTATACTGGTAAAGTTAAGATAACAAAGTAGATGGATGAATATAAACTAGAGGATTAGAAAAGTTTTATTAAAATAGAGGTTTGAATAAATGGACATTGCATCTGTGCTTGCTGCGAAGAATCCTTTGCTTAAGAAACAGCTTAAAATGGCGAAGGTAGATAAGACGCCTAAAGAGTTTGTTAAATTCAGTCTTAAAAATTCATTTATGATGGCAATGGGTATGACTGTACTTATATTTTTCTATCTAGACAAGAATCAAAAACCTCTTTGGTATTTGCTGCCTGTTTTTATTATATTGTTCTATTTTTTCTATTCGTTTTCATCAATGCAACTTAAAGCTAAGATAATTAGGAGAAGAAAAGATATAGATAGAGATGTACTTTTTGCAGGTAGATATTTGCTTGTTAAGCTTAATTCAGGACAGCCTCTGATAAATGCACTTATTGATGCATCTAATAGTTATGGTGTGGCTAGTGTTTATTTTAAAGAGATAGTTAGGGATATAGAACTAGGAAAACCAATTGAAAAAGCACTAAGTGATGCTGCAGAGTATAGTCCTTCAGACAAGTTCAGGAAAATAATATTTCAGATAAGTAATGCGTTGTCTATTGGAATAGATGTGACTGAATTTTTGGATGCTACTTTAGATGAGATTGCAGAAGAGCAGATAATAGAGATAACTAAGTACGGAAAAAAACTTAATAGTATAACCTTGTTTTATATGCTCTTTGCGGTTGTGCTTCCAAGTCTCGGACTAACTATTTTTATTGTGATTGCTAGCCTTGGCAATATAAATGTAGACATGTCTTTTTTTATGGTGATGTTGATTTTCCTTATTATACTTCAGTCGGTGTTCCTAATAATTTACAAATCAATAAGGCCGAATGTAAATATATGACTAATTAAATGGATGTGGATTAAAAAATGAATTTTTTAGAAGAACTAGGAAAAGCGTTTGTGCCTAAGTATTTCAGACCTGGTCTGAGATTCTATCTTTCAAAGGCAGGCATACAATCTGTACCATATATGTTTTTTGGTATAATGTTTTACATAGTTGTAGCAATAACTGCAGGCATCTATATATCAATTAATTTTTTTGGAATTGCGAGATTATGGTCGCATGGTTCGGCTATTTTGCTAGGTTTTCTCGTGTTTTTGTTTTGGCTTATGTGTGGCATATTGCTCAGCGCAATTTTAATGGCTGGTATAGCATTTTATATCAATATGAAGATATATAACAGGGTAAAAGATATAGATGCTGCACTTCCAGATTATTTAGTTTTAGTTTCAACAAATCTTAAAGGCGGTTTGTCCTTTGAGAAATCTCTTTGGAGCGGGATAAGACCTGAATTTGGAGTTCTTTCTGATGAGATGAGTATGGTATCAAAGAAAGTTATGACTGGTAGTGATTTATCTGAGGCACTGAAGGAATTTGCTAGCAAGTATGATTCTCCATCTGTGAAGAGAACAATAGATTTGATACTTGGTGAGATTCAAAGTGGAGGTCAAATAGCAAAAGTGCTCGATCAGACAATTGACTCTTTAAGAAAGACAAGAATGATAAAAGAAGAGATGGTTGCAAATACGTTGATGTTTACCATATTCATCGCTGCAATAGTTGTAGTGATAAGTCCGCTACTTTTTGCGCTTGCATACAATCTTTTATCTATTCTTGTGAGTGTATCTGCACAGATAGCGCCTGCACTCGCAGAGTCCCAGGGCTCACCATTTAAGTTCAGCGCAATAACTCTTGACAAACAGCAGTTCAAAATATTCTCAGTGCTTGCATTGTCAGTAATCTCGATTTGCTCCGCAATGATAATTTCAATTATTCAGAAAGGTGATGTTAAAGGAGGAATTAAATACATTCCATTCTTCCTTGGCCTCTCAG
>CAITEO010000089.1 GCA_903891505.1 uncultured Candidatus Woesearchaeota archaeon | reverse complement strand
TCTGCCAAATCTCGTGGCGCAAAGCGCCAAAAACTCGAAGTTTTCTTTCGAGTCATAGCATTCAACATCGACCGATTAATAAGATTAGGATATGAAGTCATACTAACATTCATCAGAATAATAAGGATTGCATATCAGCCGAAATAAACAGAACAGGCATTTTTGCTGATAATGAGAACTCACCCTACACTTTTCTCTATCTCAAAATTTTTCCGGAAATTAGAATCCTTAGACATATAGATTGGTTTTGGTTGACCGCCTCGAACAACACGTTTCTTTTCGAATGAATCATAACTTCCACTCTTTAAAATTGTTAACATAGGTGAATCTAGTCGCCCAAATTCATTTCTCATCTGCTTGTAATCAGAAATATTCTTCTGTAATGATTTATCTATTTCTACAACTAATTTTTTCTCGAAACCTGGCGCGCATTTTCCTTTTATTTCGACGAGCACCTCGTATCTTGGTTTTCTGGCATTATTAATAAGAGGTATAACTGTAAATCCTCTGACAACAACTTTTGATTTTTTGAATGCGATTTGCAAGCTTTCAATCAATATATTCTCATGCACGAGTTCTCCCGCTATATTCAAGAAATTGTCTCTGTTTCTGAATTCTACAAGCGGCAGTTTTCCTTTAAATCCTGTAACTTTCACTATGTCACCCATATTATACCTGTATAATCCTTCAGGTGTTGTTATTATGACTAAATACGCTTTTCCAATCTCAACTTTACTAGCAGGAATAGGTTCACCAACATATTCTCCATTAACTTGTTCTAAAAATTCGAAGAAATTTTCATTCGCAGAAATAACACCAGAAACACCGTCGCTATCATCTATGCACAAAGATAATCTTCCCTCGCTACTATATATTCCAGGATCTCTTATCTTTATATTTTTCTTTCCAATTTTCTCTCGAAGAGTATCTAAATATAATTGATTTGATTTTGACTTGATGCAATTTATCAATCTCAAATTTGGCCAAATATCTATCGGCCTGAAATCTTTCAGACGTTCAAGTTTTCTTGCTTTGTGCATCTTTTTCATTTTTCTTAACTCGGATATTAATTCTGCTTTGTTTATTAACAAATAATCAAAAAAGAGTATTGCTTCAATTGGAGATGCAAACCCCATCTGAGTCACGTTGCTTTGCAATGCATAAATTGCTATTTTCTTTGTTTTCTCGTCAAAATCAATAATGTTGTATATATTTGAAGGTACAACTAATTTCTGTTTTATAAACCACGGTGTTTTGTTAGCAAGATACCCTGAAATACTACCACAAGGAATTCTTGCTTTAGTGTAGAATTCCTCGTATGGCCCTGCAAAATACAACATTTTTCCATTAAGTATTTGTTTGTTTTTTCTAAGAAAAAAACTTGACCAAATCAAAAGTTCTGTTCTAAAAATTCTTTTTCGCTCATTAGTTATAGGAATCAATTTCACATTTTTTGTCGTGCCGCTAGTAGTTGCAAAAAAAACAACTCTGTCCTTTGTTAGAATATTTTGCTTTCCTACTTTAATCAAATCTATATACTCCAATATATCCTCATAACTAACAACAGGAACTCGCAATTTATAATCACTTATTGATTTTATACTGCTAAAATTGTATTTCTTGCCATAGCTCGTGTTTTTGTTATTTCTTAATATCCTAAAAAGAACTCTCTTTTGAACACGTTCCAAATCTTTCATTGATTCTCTAAATTCCATTACACCCCTAATATTTTTGGGCAGACTAAAATTTAAAGCACCACTCAACCTCTTGCTAAATTCATCAAATTTTTGATTATTAATATTATTTGATTTAGTAAACGTCCCCTTTATTTT
The DNA here is from genome assembly GCA_903891505.1 of uncultured Candidatus Woesearchaeota archaeon. GTDB lineage: Archaea > Nanobdellota > Nanobdellia > Woesearchaeales > 21-14-0-10-32-9 > 21-14-0-10-32-9. Next base: position 15,733 of record CAITEO010000089.1, on the reverse strand, counting down.
TCTATTCAGAACCTTGCTAATATTTCTATTCGGATTTCTAAAATGTTTAGCCATAGCAACATAAATAAAATAGTTTTTAAAAACTTTTAGCAAAACAACAACTTCTAACTAAAATACGAGGAAAACTAGAGGATGTTTCACACAAATAATAGTGTGCGCTGTTTTGTATTCAATCTGGCGAAGCTTTAATAAAGTAGAATAAAACACATAGCGCAAATACAAGAAAATATTAAACGAACTCAGGAGAAAAAATAATGACACTAATAAAAGCAGACCTCCACATTCATACATCAGAGGAAAATCTAGATAGATACATTAAATATAGCTTGAAAGATATAATAAATAAAGCGAGCGAATTAAAATACAACGCCCTCGCTTTGACATTACACGACAAAGTTCATCTTGTGAATAAAATAAAAAAATATGCTGCGAAAAAAGGGATTTTGTTGATACAAGGTGTTGAAGCAAAAATTGAAGGAAGACATGTACTAATATACAACATAACTCCTAAAGAATTTAAGAAAATAAAAACATTCAATGATTTACGAATACTTAGAAAGAAAAACAACAAAATATTCGTGATAGCTCCACATCCATTTTACGTAAAAATAATAAGTGTAGGAGAAAAATATTTTGAGAACAAAGATTTGTTTGACGCACTAGAAGTACATCCAAACTGCACGTGGTTTTATAACTCAAATAAAAAAACAAGGAGAGTAGCTGCAGCAGATGGAAAGCCTGTTATCGCGAATAGCGATCTTCATTTTTTGAGTCATTTTGGCAAAAGCTATTCAATAGTGAATGTTAGTGGAAAGCTAAACGAGCATAACTTCTTTAATGCAATAAAACACAACAAAGTACGTGTTGTGAACAAACAACAAAAAACATTCGATTTTCTAAGAACAGTTTTACAATTCATAACAAAAAAAGAGATTTGATCAGATTCTACATGGATAGTAAAAACTCCGATGAGTCACCAATCCCACCCTAGAATACAAAAAAATCTGTTTTAATAGATTTACTTAATTTTGTATTTTACATTTGCGTGCAAAGAAATGAATTTTTAGATAGATAGAAAATGCAAAGTATTTTTTGTATTAAACCACTTCCGCTAGCGCGCAATAACAAGGTATTAATCTACATATGTGAAAAATGATTGCAGACATAAGAACAAATTATAAATAGTTAGTCTGAATTTCGAAATCTATGATTAAGTATAGTAATTCAACATACGAAAATATAGACGGTATACACATTCTTAATATGAATGAAAAAGATAGTTACCATACAGGATATGCTTATGCAAAACTACTAATCCTTGCACAACATCCAATAATAGAATTTCTTAAGAAAAAATATGTTAGATTGCTAAGTAAACTTACATACATTGTAACAAAAAACAAGCAGAAAAAAATAATCTTCCCAGAAATATATAAAGAAGAGTTAAGAGGATACGCAGATGCAACTGGAATTCCTGTAGAATATTTTCTAACATACAACAACTTGTTTGATATAGTTCCTAAATTCGGAGCGCATTGCACAACAACATCTTTTTTTTCAAACAAAAATTATTTTATTGCAAGAAATACAGATACTTACCCTGTAACAAAATATGCATTGAAATATGCTCAAACTATAGTAGTATCAATAAAACTCCCAGATAAGAATAGAATCACGCATGTTAGCGTACCTTTCCTTGTAGGTGCAATAACTGGCTGGAATGATAAAAAAATAGCAATATATAGCCATCAAATATCTTTTGTAAAAAAAACACAACTAGATAAATATTCTACTGCGCTTCTTGTAAGAACTGCTCTTGAAGAAATAAGTCATATTTCGCAAGCGAATAATATTCTAAAAAAATATTTACCGAACAGACCTGTAAATCTTATGTTGTCTGATGCAAAAACAAAAAAACACGTACATATAGAAGTGCATTCTGAAGAATTAGCAATTGCAAAAACTAACAAAAACTATCTTGTTGTCTCAACATTCCCTTCATTGTTGACAAAATACATGAAGACAAATAATGGTGCTGAGGAATTCGTAAAACGAAGCAAAATGAGATATTCTAGTGCCATTACTTATGTTAAAGATAAAAAAACAATCGACGTTGAACTTCTCATAACATTGCTTAAAGACACGAGGAACGGCACTAGTGTAAAAATCACAGGAAATTCTATTTCCAACAAAGGCACATATCAAAGCTTTATTTTTGACATGATAAAAAACATATTATACATAAGTAATGGCAAAACATCCCCTGCATCACTAACAGGAAAATATGTTAAGATAAAACTCGTTGATTAATAAATTTAAAATTAATCTTCTAAAGCTGATTTTTCTTGTTTTTTCTTCTCCCTAAATTTACGTCGCATCTCTTTTTGCTCGTCACTTAATTTTGGACTCCCTTTTTTCTTAGAATTCATCTCGAACTTCAAACGAGAATATTGTAGAGGATTTTTAATCTTTGAACAGAAACTATCAGGCGCGCAAACTCGCAAATCAAGATAATATGACTTGCAATTATGCGGCGGAACAACATCTTTTGTTTTTTTTGCCTGATAAATTTGACCTTTGAGAACAACCTCTCTTAAAGGTTCTGGATTTTTTTTATTCCAGTCATACATCTTCTGCTCGACTGCATCCATTGACCAACCTGATCCTTTCAGAAAATTTATCATTGTGAAAAGCGATCGCTTCTTCCCATCCTCAAGACCTAATAGCATATTTTTTATGCACGGAGGAAAATAATCCTCTACTATTGCCTCATCCGGAAGCACATATTCTTTATTCTCTCTAGAACTTTTTTCTTCCTTTGGATAAAAATCAAATGAATTAATGAACAACTTTTGCGCCTCCCCTCGAACAGCTTTTGTTCTATCTAAAAAAGGAACATCGAATTTGACATTTTCAACCTTTGCCATTTCTTTTTCGAACTCCAAAATATTATTTATGTTGACAGGAACACTCGCGAGCAAAGATTTCTCGTGCAAAGAATAAGGCATCCTGTAAAGGTGTCTTGGTGCAATTAGAATAGTGTCGATTTCTAGAAACTTTTCTACGTCAAGAACCATGGAGTCGAACCCCTCATCATTTTTTATTTTCTTGACAATATCTTCATATTTTAAACCTGTTATTGATACAATTTTTGATACATCTCCATCCTCAAGTTTCATTATACCTTCTTTTAGGAGAGGTTTTAATTTATCTTTCAAATAAAAAGCGATTTTTCTTGGAGCTTCCGGAAATAAAGATTTTGTAGTTATATTATTTATGTGAATAGGAAATGCCTCAAAAGGCACAGCCAAATGAAATCCTTTATTGCCTGAAAATTTACATGTAACACTTGATATTCCTAAATCTTTGAGTATCTGCGCGAGATAATATGCGGCGAGTCTGCTGTATTCAAATTGATGACAATCAATATCAAGTATTAAATCCCAACCAATTCTAAGCTCATCCATCTCTTGTTTCTTTATTTCAGAACGTAAAGAAAGAGGATTTGACCATAGTTCCTCAGAACAATGAAAGCTTGATGCCTTCTTCTTCGCAAACTCCATTACATCCTCTGGATACATAAGAATATCAGGACGCTTACCGAAATAACCATCAAATCCACCAAAAAGTACAGCGACCTCTTTATTCGCAGCCTGCTCGACCATTGCTCTCTGGACGTCCTTTCTTTTATAATACGATAGTGTCTTTGCAAGAAGCATACACACATGAAAGAAGTGGTTGTTTTTATTTTTTGCTAAGAAAAACAGAAAAGCATAAAAAAGAATCCTGAAATGAATATATTAAAGAATACATAAAGAACGCGTAAAGAATACTCAAAAAATAATTTAAAAATAATTAACAAGAATTACAGAAGGTGAACTAAATGGTTGGAACAATACTTGTAACAGGCGCAACAGGAAAAGTAGGACGTGAAGTTGTAAAACAACTAGTAAGTGCAAAATCAAAGGTTCGTGCAGGAATATATAACCATGCAAGAGTTGACAAAATAGAAATCGGCGGCTTCGAACAAGTAGATCTTGATTTCACAAAACCCGAAATGATTGAAGCGGCGTTGAATGGCGTCGAAAAAGCATTTCTCGTCATGCCCTTTCGAGAAAACATGATTGAGATGATAAAAAACTTTGTGGATGTCGCAAAAAGAAAAGATGTGAAACATATAGTTTTATTGTCAATGATGGGTTCTGACAAACCAGATGGGTCATCCATATTAAAAATGCACAAACAATGCGAGGAGTATGTTATAGCGTCAGGAATACCAACAACACTATTACGACCAAATTGGTTCATGCAAGACTTCATAAAGTATGCTCAAACAATAAAAAAACCTGGAATGTATCAAGCACCAATAAGTCTTAAAGGATCAATAAGCTTTGTCGACATTAGAGATGTTGCCACAATCGCGACAATGGCCCTCTTAAAATCAAAAGGTGGGGAAATCTTTGTCTTGACAGGACCGCAGACATTCACACATAGACAAGTAGAAGATAACTTCGCATTTGTCCTTGGAAAACGAGTCATATTTCACACAATAAGCGACGATGACTTCAGACAAACCATGCTCGGCTACGGCGTAAGTGATTGGCACGTCCACATGATGCTTGAAATGTACAAAGAAGCAGAGAAAGGAACGTTTGCAGAAATAGACCAGACAGCAGCCCAGCTCCTAGGCCACAAACCAGAAACATTCAAAACATTCATCAAAGCATACATCAAGACGTTCAAAGACAGCGCATAAAATATCCGCTGAACAACTTCTTCTATATTTTTTTGTTTTTTGTTTATCTACTATTAAAAAATATAAACCAATTCTTTTTATTATATTGCGCCATGCACAGATATTGCTCGCCATGGGTGAGGAATGATAGATAAATTAAAGAAAAATAAACAAGAACAAAATAATACATAAAAGAAACGACTTAAATCTTGCTGATAAATCCTGGTTTTGGCGAGAACAAATCTCCTGCACGTTTCAACTTGTCAACAACTTCCATTGTTTTATCCTCAGAAATATCTCTCGCCGCCGCCTCTCGCACAAGATCATCAATTGGAATAACTTTACCAATATTTTTCTCGAGCTCAGTTATTAATTCTTTCACAACATGAATCGCTCCTCTTTGAGTCGCAGTTATTCCTATCGCAATTCTATCAATATCAAACTTGCCCGTCTCAGTATCCATACCGATTAATGACAAGCAATGATGCAACAAATCGATCGCTCTTTGCGCATCTTTCTTTGTAACAGTTGGTGATAATCTCGTTCTAGCTGATGCTTCCGCGAGCCTGACAAGTCCCTCCAACTGACGAGCACTAATAGGAATGCTTGGTACTTTCTCCTCACTGTTACCAGAATTACGCATACTAACAAAATAATTCTTTATCTCATTCAAAGCTTGATCAGTAAGCTTTGGAAAAACCATTTGTTTAGCATAAGCAACATATCTTTTTATTATTTTAGTATCTAATTTCTGAACATTATCATCAGCAGCATGCTCATCTTTGTGCAACTTCAAAATAAAAGCCGCAAGACGCTCGTCCTTCTCAGGATTAGGAAGATCCTTGACAGGAAATATCAAATCGAACCTGTTAATCAACGTCGATGGAAGATCAATTTGCTTCGCTAAAATTTCGTAAGGATCAAATCTTCCAAACTTCGGATTAGCCGCAGCAAGAACAGTCGTCTCAGATCTGAGTGTTGCTTGAATGTTAGCCTTACTTATTGTAACGGTTTGCTGCTCGAGTGCTTCATGCATAGCAGATGTATCTTCTTTTGTCATCTTATCGAGCTCATCAATACAAACAAGACCTTTGTTCGCAAGAACTAGTGCTCCTGCTTCAAGCGCCCAACCTTTCAAGAATTCATCTTTCACAACAGATGCTGTAAGACCCGCACCAGATGCGCCCTTACCTGATACGAACCTAGACTTTGGAGCAACAATCGACATCCTCTTCAAAAGTTGAGACTTTCCACTTCCAGGATCTCCAACAAGAAGAACATGAATATCTCCACGTCTCTGAACACCATCATCTTGTTTTTTTCTACACCCTCCAAAAAGCTGAAGAACGAGCGCCTCCTTAATTCTCTCGTGACCATAAATAGTTGGGGCAATAGACTCTATAAATTTCTCATATATATTTGGATCTTTAGATAATTGAATAAGCTCCTCTCTTTGTTCAGGTGTTAGAACAATAGATGTAAATTCTTCCTGAACTGGCTCTGTATAATTAGCTTCAATCATTAAATCAAATCTTGTTGAAATACCACCTGAGTTTAACACTATAGGTATTTCTTTGAGCGTTCCAACAACTGTTATTTTGCTTCCAGGATTCGTCTTCCTATCAGAAAGAGGACTAACTAAGTCATTCTTCAAGAAAATATTAATTCTCTTCGGCTGCTCCCCACCATCAAGATCCTCTGGTGCTTCTTCTAAAACAATCTTTTGTGCATCAACCAATTCTTTACTTAATAAATGAAATTTTCCTTTTCTTCCACAACTACAAGAAGATGGTTCTTTGAATTTTGTATCTACTTGTATTATAGAAATTATGTTGCCGCAACTCGGACATTCAAATCTCGCACTAGTTACTTGGGGTCTGACATCGCTTTTTTGTCTGACAATTCCTTGAAACTGAAGAAATTTGTTGATATTTTTACTTCTAATATTGCTTATCAATGTGCACGAGGACGCAGGAAGATTTTTGAATCTTGCACGAATAATTTTTTCTCCTAAATCAAACTTAGAAATTGCATACTCTGATGCCTTCAAAGTATCTTCAGGTCTCTCAAGAAGTTCCTCGGCCAAATTTAAATCAAACTTCGCAAGGTCGTTAAAATCAACATCAATAGATTCATCACCTTTAGATGCCTTGTTAAGGAGCAAAGTCTTATGATTTATATCGAAGAATTCTTGAAACTTTGTTATTTGCTCCTGCACATCCATATTTTCACCATTTCTTAAATAAGCTCAAGACAACGAAGAATAATAAAAAATAAGCGGTCGATAATCCGTAAAATCATCAACTGGAACTCTCTCAATTGAAAACTGTTGAATTACTTAGTTTTCATTACCTTATTAAGATTGATGAGTAGCATATCAATTGCTTTATGAACCATTTCCTCTGATTTTGTTCCTGTGCAAACTATTTTACCATTGCTAAACAAAAGAAATGTCGCCTTTGCTTCCATGAGTTTGTAAACAAGACCAGGAAACTGTTCCGGCTCATATTCTGTGTTGTCAAGTTTCATTGCAAGAGTATTTAGATTAAGATCCATACCTATACTTCCGCTAGCAACAATATTTTGTACATTTATCTTTGGTTTAATCTTTATTTTGATACCTATCTTTTCTAGACTTTCTATTATTTTCTTGATGCTCTCATCAACTTTTTCAAGACTTCTAGCACCAGTACAAACAATGTTGCCTGAACTAAATATGAGTGCAGATGTTTTTGGGTCCTTTATTCTTATAACTAGTCCTGGAAACTGTTCAGGATTATATTCTGTATTACTTAATGTTGCAGCCATTTTTTCAAGAGGTATATCGTGCTCTAAACTTGAAGAAACAACTATATTGACCACTGTAATATTTTTATGTGGGTCAAAACCAATCTGTTTGGATTCTTTTTTTTGAGCTACTTTCTTTGCTACCATTATTTAACCCCCTTAAAAGCAAAACCTCTTTTATTTATAAAGGAAAATCGAACTTATTTATAAATGCTTTTATAAATTAAACATCATTTCCAAATACACTATTTTCAAAAAAATATACCCCCTTCATTTCCTATGGAAGATATAGGATTGCGCCCGACTGCTCTTAAAAATATTGGAAGAAGACCAGACTAGTATACAAAAAACACCCCTTCATTTCATGTAGAGTTTGTGAGTAAATCAGCCCAGATAGCAAAATTCCATTGGAAAACAAAATAAGCTAAGAACAAACAATTCGTTAAACAATCCAATAAATAAAGAAAACTTGCTACTCGGAGCTATCCTCCCTATAAATGTTTGAGTACAAAATAAGTTCAGAGAAATTATGAAGAAAATGCGAAGCATTTTCTGCATCCCAAAAATTGCTTATTATAATTTTATTGATTTGTACAAATAAGCCAAATATTAATTTATATTCACCCACTCGTTAATAACAGATGTTCTTCAAAACCATTATAAACTAATGCTCATTCTCAACAAATCATGGATTATGAACAAATGTTAAATGAAGCAAGAGAAAAATTACCTCAGAGTGTTAGCACGAATACTAGATTTGAAATACCTAATGTTCGAGGACAAATAGAGGGGAACAAAACCATAATAAGCAATTTCTTTCAAATAGCAGATACTCTTGGTAGAAAGCCACAACATCTTTTGAAGTATGTTCAAAAAGAACTTGCAACACCAGGAACAATAAGAAAACAAGCAGTTGTGTTCGGCTCCAAAATGCCTGCGAGTAAGGTAAATGAAAAAATTAAAGCGTATGCAGATGAGTTTGTTTTCTGCAAAGAATGCCACGGCCCCGACACTAAGATGACAAAAGAAGGAGATGTTTACTACATCAAATGTCAAGTTTGTGGCGCGAGACATAGTTTCTATGCGAAGATATGAACATCAGCTTTGAGGTTTTCATGATAAAAGGGCTTCTTTTCGACCTCGACGGAACAATCATCAACAGTGAAGAGTATTATGATGTTGCCAACATAGAAATCGCCGCTGAATATGGCAAACATTATGATCGCGCAACAAAACCTCTCTTCATGGGTCGCCCAAATAAAGAATTCGCAGAACATGTTGTTAAAGTTTGTGATTTGCCAATCAACGCAGAAACATTTCTTAAAAAAAGAAGAGAAAAAATAAATTATTTTTACAGGGAAAAAATAGACTACTTGATTGGTTTTGAATCCTTCTTTGATAAATTAACCAAGCGCTTCAATTGTAAATGCGCAATAGTTACTGCGTGCAACAAGGAAAATTTTGACATCTCTGATTTAAGACTTGGTCTTACAAAGAAATTTGATGGAAATGTTATTAGAACAGATGATATTGGTAAACACAAACCAGATCCGGAACCATTTCTTCATGCAGCGAGAAAACTAGGTGTTGATTGCAAAAACTGTCTGGTGTTCGAAGATGCACCTTCAGGAATCGTCTCAGGTTACAGAGCGGGAGCAAAGGTCATCGCACTCACCACAACTCTTGATGAAGCCACTCTATTTGACAACGTCAGAAAAATAGAGCCAACAATCGATATGAACAAAATCTTGATAATTGAAGGATATGATGAAGACTCTTTAAAGAAAGTCATAGAATTTGCAGAAACTAAATATTAAACACCACTTAGTTTATTCCTCAACTTGCGCAGTTTCTTCAAACCAATCTTTTAATCCTTTTTGAACTTCTTTCTCTTTTCCGAAAACACCTTCAATTCGTCTTTGAGTAAGTTCTATTACTTGTTTTACATAAGGGCTCACATTATATTTTTTTGAAAGCAAGATGCTATAATCCATGTACTTAACAATACTACCTTCACTTATTGTAAATATAATTTTACCACCACAAGCAGTACATTTACTAGAGAGAGGTGGTCTTCTAAATTTTTCGTTGCAATTTACACATCTAAACTCTTGTGTTGAGAATTTCCTAAGATTTCCTTTTGTATCTCTTATGAAATGTTTCTCTATTATCAAACGAGCCACATCTGATTCGTCAACAGCTCTTATTTTTACAGCTATATCCATTTGTGCATCAACCTTCTCACCCATACTAGGAAGAAGTTTGTATGCTGAACATAGAACTCCTGCATTTATGTTTGTTGTATCGTGTGTAAATCCGAATCCTTCATACTGGGCTTCTGTTCCTATGGTATTTGCAACCCGTCTTAGCTTGACCTCATAAGGCATCTTAAATTTCTCTGCAGCTCTGTATAGTGCGAGTGGATAATTACTCACAATATCCATGTTAAACACCATATCATCTACTTCTGCAGGTATTAATACAGAAGTCAGAACAAGAGGCGCATCCATTGTGCTTCCCCTAGAACTTGGTAAGTATGCTTTTGAAAAGTTGAGGAATGCATCTAATAACAGAAGAAGACAGGACTCATCCCCATCACAATCTCTTCTCATAGCTGCATGAACATAAGGTGTTGTAAAAAATCCTTGTGTTTTAGAAAAACCTATTATCCTAACAACTATTCCTGCTGATGTATGTGGCGCAAGACCTATGGCTAAATGTCCAACAAGATCTTGATTTGATTTTAGGTTGTAAAATGGTTTCATATCATAAACTTTTTCAAGAGTCTCATCTATAAAGTTTGCAGTTCTAAAAAATACATCATCTGCTGGTTCATCAGGAGAAACTAGGGAACATGGAATTACTACATCTTGAACTTTCATTTCTAAAATCTGATCTTCCCGTTCAAGAGGTTGATTGTTAATGTCTAAATCATAACCCAAGGCTTTCAATCGCTCTATAGATGTTCCTATTTCTTTCGGTTTGAAATGAGTTAGTGGAACTTCTGAACAATCATATCTTATGGTTCCATCTTTATTTACAGAAAGATTGTGTTTCGCTCGAAGTATGCCTTTGGCCAGATACTCAGCAACTTTTTCTTTGCTAGCAAGTCCTCGAACTCCTTTAATCAAATCAGGGAGTATGTTTGTGCCTAATTTTTGTTTCATTCTTTGCATTATTTTTTCTATATCTAGTTCTGCTTTCTTTGGTTTGTTGAATCCATATTTTTTATCTTTTGGAAACTGTTCTTCTGGTTCTTGTGCTTTCTCTGTTTTTGAATCACAAATTTCACATATTCTAAATGGTGTGAGATTGTTGCATTTCTTGCACCTAAACATTTGCAAATCAGCAATTATTTTTTTAGATAGTATTGCAGCTTGGAAACTTCTGAGTCTGCCTCCTTGCTCTCCAACAGGGAACATCGCATGAGGACTACCTGTAAGTTTTCTCATCTTTGCTTTTTCAGGTCTCCCCATTCTAGCGCCAATGAACGTTCCTGATTTGTCTTTTATCTTTAAACCAGATAGTGCAGCTATTACTTCATACTGCTTAAGCGACTTAGAAAAAATATTTTTGACAACATCTTCTGAAACATTTGACCCAACTAAAAAAAACAATGCTTTTGCATGATCGCCCTCTATTACAACAAACTCTTTATTTATTGATTTGTGAGGCACACCTATAAGTTCTAAACTTCTTTTTTGAGGAGTCTTGAGCTTTAAGATTAATTTGCCATCCTCTTGTTTTCCTGAAATAATCCACTCCCTAAATTCTTCTATGTTTTCATTCGATATGGCTACCCAATGATATGTATATAATGGGTGAAGTGGAATTTCTAATCTTTCAGATATTTGCCTTGCAGCATCAAAGCTCAATTTTATCTTCAAAGGACGCTTTATGAGTGCTGCGATTTTTGCTTGATCTATATTTACAAAATCACCAATTTTTTCCTCATCAATAGTCCAAAAGAATTTTACAGCAGCTTCTTCTAATTCTTGTATCCATATTTCCTGACAATAACCTGCGGGAACAAGTTTGTGAGCTCGATCGTAAAAATCACCATAATTTATTAGAACATCTCCAAGGTATAATATTTCTTCAACATCCTCTTTGTATTGTTTGGCTTCTGACTCTGTTTCTATTTGAATAACATCACCAGATTTTAACTTTATTATAGGCCCATCTATTGTATCGCAACAAGTAAATGCAGCAGCTTTGCCAGGTCTTTCAACTTTTAGCTGCGAAGCTGTTGCAACAAAATTGTTTGTTAAAATCATTGTTGCAGGATTTATAGATTGAGCAGAAAAACCAGATACTCTTCCTCGCCCATATCTAAGTCTGAATCCACCAGATCTTAATGGATGACTAAGAACTGGTCTTCCTCCAACGAGGTCCGCGATGTACGTGTAATCAGGATCTATACCTTCTGTACTCTTCTTAGCAAATTTCGACTTGTTTTTTGTTTGAATTTTTATAAACTCTTCCATGAACACCCAGTGTTCCATATTCATATCTTTACCCCATATTGAGAGCTTTGCCCATAACTTTGGACCTTTTAATGGAATACAAGAACTATGAATAAGACAATATCCGCTTCTAAGTTTATTTGTTGGAACCCTGGGCAAATCTTTTAGTAACGCACTAGAAATCTCTCTATTTTCTGAAGGATCTCCAGATATTTCAACAGGTAAATGTCTTAATAGAAACTCCACTTCCTCTCTAGATGGAAAATATTGCAGATTAGTAACATACTCATGATAATCTTCGAGTTCAGCATAACATCTTTGCACTTCCTTTTCTGTTGGATCATACTCCGCATATCCCATTGACTTTCTGATAAAATCAGCGATAATAACAGAAACAGCAGCAGCAGTTCCTCCTGCAGCGCGTATAGGCCCAGAATAGTTCAAGCAAAAATACTTTCCTTTGCCATCTAACCTGTCTTTCAAATCTAAAGATACAAAACCTTCAAGTGGCGCAGAAACCACGCCTAATGTAACATACGCAAATCCTGTTCTTATCCCTATTTCCATTGATTCTTTTAAATCCTTAAATTTGCAGAACTTCTCCTGGGCTATTTCAAGCGCGATTTGTAATGCAACTCTCCAATCTAATGGTGAATATTTTTTTTCCAACTCAAGTATACGATCTATTGCTTTAGAGTCTGATAGTTGTGGTGCCACGGCAGAAATTAATCCTATTACTCTTTGAGCTAAGTTTTCTGCTAGTTTAACTTCTACAAATTCTTCAGGATCATATCCTTTTTTTCTAGCATCAGTTGCTATGTTATGTTGTTTTAGAGCGCCCTGATTGATATCATCAAAATATTTCATCATTTTTTTTGAAGCTACAACCATTTTTTATTCTCAATAATTTTTTCATAGTTAAACAAAACAACATAACTTAAATCATTTGGCTTAATTCTTTGACTTGCTTTATCTTTTCCTCTTCTTTCTCTTTAGTCTTCTTGGATAAGAAGTTCATAATTTTAACTTCTCTTGTTTTTAGATTGATAATAGGAACTCTTGCAGGAAGAGGTTCTAATCCTCGTTTAATCTGATCCTCAGTTGTTTCTGTCCAACAAGATGAATTTATAGTTGTTATATTTCTATATGAACCAACTGTTGATCTGTGAATATGCCCTGTTATAAAAAAATCAGGAATTATATCTATAAGTAAAAAATCTTGATCGGCATCAGGTAAATAAAGTGTTGCTCCATGTGTTGGTGCTAGATGTCTTCTTTGAAGAAGATACTTTAAAATTAAATCAGTACGTTTCTGGCCTCCTGCTTCTCTTATGAAAGGCACATTTTGAGAATAGTATATTAAAGATCCTCCATGATAAAGTAATATATCAAAGCCAGGAAAATCTTCAGTTGACGCTATATTAACATATGCTGGATTAGAAACAAGTGTGACATTCGGCATTGCCCAAATTGCTGCAGCATAATCTTTATACGGTGTTTCTTGAGGTTCTGATAGTCTTCCTGCATCATGATTGCCCGACATAGCTATTATTTTTATTCTTTCTGGAATTTGTTTTAATCTTCTTGCTGCATCTACATATTGATCTGTTATATCTAAGATTGTCAAGTCGTTTTGCTGATTTGGATATATACCAACACCCTCAACAATATCTCCTGTTAAAATAATATAGTTTGTCTTCTCAGCCATACGTTTTTGCTCTTCATTGCCTGCATTTCCTTGAATCCATTGTATAAATTTCTCAAATTCATACTCCATAAAAACATTAGATCCAAAATGAGTATCTCCTAACAAAACAACATATTCTTCTTCATTTTTTTTCTTCAATTCTTTATTTAATGGTATATCTGGAAATAAAATTCTGTCTGCGAATACTGCAGAACTTAGCCAAGATCCTGTGATACCTATAACTTCATCCAAAGATAAATTAACAGCTAAGTCATACAAATCTTTATTATTTTCATCTTTTCTTATTATTACATTGCAAATACCTGTTAGGTCTTCTATTTTTAGAATTATGTTATTATTCTTTGTTGTTTGTTTGTCAAGAATCATACCTATAACTGCTACTTTGTCGTTGGTTGTTTTTGCTATAACTCTTGAAATAGCTGTGACTCCTTGTAATTCTTTCCTATTTCTAAGCATTTGAGAAAGTATTTTGAATCTCATGTTGAAAACAGAAACAAAATCTTGGAATGTTCTTTTTTTTGGTGGGCTATCGTATGATTTCAATATTTTTACTTTAGGCCCTAATTCAGCAGCTCGTTTGATATCTTTAAATTTACTCACAACATCCAAATCTAGAATATCAAGATCTTCACCAAAATAATTAGCTATATCTTCTAATAGTTTTTCATCTAATTTGTTAATTTCCGGGCTTATAAGAACTCCCTTTTCAAGTAATTTTTTGAGTGTAGGTGATTCCATTTTACGAGCTTTTATTAAATGTACTATTCTTCAATTTCTTGCTTTATTTCTAATTCTTCAACTCTAACTTTCTTATGTGTTGAACCATTTAATTCTAGTTCCTCTTCTAAGATGTTAAGTATCTTCTTTTCTATTGCTTGTGATAAAGATATGCTTATTTCTCTTGTTCTTCCAAACCTTCCTTTACTTATTACTTTTGTATTTATTATACCAAGCATATCTAATTCACCAATTATATCTGATACCCTTCTTTGCGTTAGAGGTCTTAAACCTGATTTATTACATATAACTTTGTAAAGCTCGTAAACATCTCCAGTCATTATCTGCGCTCTTTTCTCCTGACCTAGAATCAGTATTGGATAGAGTGTCGCCTGGAATTGTTTTGGGTGTGTTTTTACCATATCAACTAATCTATCTCTTTCTATTTTATCTTCTGCTTCATCTATATCTTCTATCTTTACAATTTCTCTATTTTTTCTTTCAGCTATTTCTCCTGCTACTCTCAATAATTCTAGTGCTCGTCTGGCGTCTCCATGTTCTCTTGCGGCATAAGCTGCGCACTTTTGAATTACTCCATCATTAAGAACATCTTGTTTAAATGCTTTAGACGCTCTCTCTTTTAGAATATCTTGTATTTGAACAGCATTATATGGAGGAAAAACTATTTCCTCTTCACTTAAACTACTTTTTACTCTTGGATCGAGATTGTTTGCAAACATTAAATCATTAGATATTCCTATTATTGATAGTTGAGAATTTTTTAATTCAGAATTTATTCTTGTGAGATTATAAATAATTTCATCACCTGCTTTTTTTATAAGTTGATCTATTTCATCTAAAATTAGAATTACTATTTTTTCTTCATTTTCTAGCGCTTTGAAAAAAACATTATATACTTCATCTGTTGGTAAACCTGTTGGTGGAACTGCCTTTCCGAAGAATCTTGCGATTTCAGCTATTAGTCTATATTCAGTATCTGCTATTTTTTTTAATTTACAGTTTAAATAAAAAATTTGTACTGGAAGATTTTTCTCTTTTGCAATGTTTAGCATTTGTTCTGCGACATATTGTACAACGAGTGTTTTTCCTGTGCCTGTTTTTCCATATACAAATAAATTTGAGGGTTTTTCATTTTTTAATGCTGGTGAAAGAATTTGTGCGACTTGTGCTATTTGTTTATCTCTATGACTTATTTCTCCTGGTATGAATGTTGATTGTAAGACTTTTTTATTATTAAATATTGTATCTTTTTGTAGAAATGTTTCAAAGAAATTATTAAGATTATTTTTTAACATGAAC
>CAITEO010000088.1 GCA_903891505.1 uncultured Candidatus Woesearchaeota archaeon | reverse complement strand
AAGAAATATTTTGAGTAATGTTCAAATCAGAAATGTTCATTGCTAAAGATAAATTAATCAAATTAGTTTCATTTGTTGTTAAATTATTTGTTGTTGTATTTGTAGAATTTATTATATTTGTTAAATTTATATTCGTAGAATTCAATACGCTTGTTTCGTTCACACCAATAGTTGCATTAATTGTTTCATTAACAAAAGTAACATTTGTTAAATTATTTATTGATGTATTTGTCTCATTTACAGCCTTAACATTAGTCTCGTTTATTGTTGTAATATTAGTTTCATTCGTGATTACTGCATTTGACTGATTGGAAGTTATCTGATTATTTCCAGAAACAACAACTAAGAATTCGTTGCTTTTTTCAACAATTCCATTCTTTACAGCATACGCCATCGCAGGCCATGAACCTTCTTTCACACCTTTTATTTTCAGAGAACTTCCAACTATATTGAATGTGTAACCTTCAGACGAAGAAAAGTCGAAGAATGCGTCCTTCGTTGAAAAATAATTGCCGAGCTCTAACTTAGATGTAGCATTCGCATCCAACAAAACATCTTCAATGTTGTTTTTCAGATAAACACTATTCTCGGGCGCGATGTAGGATAGATTATCTATCCTCAAATCTCCCCCATCAACTTCAATTATTAAAGAAGTCACAACCGTCGAAGGCAACGTGCAAGTCTCAAAGCAACCACCAACCACAGAAACTTTGTTTAATAAAACTTCTTCAGAAGTTTGATTATTATTATTATTATTGTTACTATTATTGTTACTATTATTGTTACTATTATTGTTACTATTATTGTTACTATTAATTATATTTTCTGTTGTGTTTGTTTCTGGTGCATTAATAGATATATTAAGAGACTCATTTATAGATTCATTTGCAAATTCATTCAAAGATTTATTTATAGTTTCATTAGCAAACTCATTTGCATATTTATTTTCGGATTCATTCGAATTTTTGTTTATTGTTGTATTTGTAGTTGTATCTGTAGTTATATTTGCAGTAGTATTTGTTGTAGTATTTACAGTAGTATTTGTTTCTGACAAATTTAATTCAGATACATTTACTGAAGATTCTTTAATAGATATATTTTCATTAATAGATGTATTAGAATTATTTGTGGATTGATTTGAATTGTCAACGTACGACACTAAATCTGAAATAGAACCATCAGATGCATTATCTAACACTACAAATCCTGTTGTAGATGGTGCTACAGCCCTATTCTTGAATTCATAAATTAATAATTTTACATTATTGCTAAGAGCATAAACTCTTGCAGATCCATTACCAGAATATGTGCCTGTAATAGTTAGAGACGTCACTGTTTTATTTAGTAGAATAGTTTGATTTTCTGAAAACGACCGTCCTATCTCTATATGACTATATGTAGCGTCGGATAATGCTACATTTCCAAATGAAGTGTCTTTACTCAAAGAAAATATGAGCACACTAGCAGCAACAATGATAAATAATAAAATGAACATAGCTATTCTGGCATAGCTTAACTTATATGGCGATTGAGGTTCTTTTTTAGTTGATTTGACTTGTAGCAAACCAAACAACTTTCTCTTCAGTTCCAAAGTCTTCATTTCCAAAGTTTTCGTTTCCGCAGAACGCTTTTCTTCAAGATCAATAACTCTGCCAGAATAATAATTTCTTTGCAAACCTAGAAGAGGTTTTGGTAGGGGATTAGTTTTTGCCATTTACAACACTCCCTATTTTTTTATTTCTAAGTTCCAAATTTTTTGCGATTTGCATTACGATTGCCGCTTCATTAATTTTTTTTTGCGCATTTTTTTCGAAACTGGATACTGCTGCTTGTGAAATGCCTAATTTTCTAGCTACTTCTATTTGTGTAAGGTTAGCTTTTCTAAGCTTCAATACCCCAATCTCCTTCTCAGTTAACACATCATTACCCTTTATAATATTTTATCTTACTACCATATAATATTTCATCTTACTACACATATAATATTTCATCTTACTACACATATAATATTTCATCTTACTACACATATAATATTTCATCTTACCACACATATTATTTTCAATAATCTCTTCGTATTTTTCATATTATTTTACCTACTTTCCTTTCTTTTTTCTAAGCACTCTAACTACAAGTACAACGTTAACTATTGCTATGACTATAACCGCCACAATTAATAGACCAGTTAAACTTCCACCACCACTTGAACTAGACGAGCCCGACGTATCAGTTCCGCCAGTTCCACCAACAACCATTCCACTAAGTGATGTTACAACCACTTTATCAGTCGACATCTTCATATCATAAACTAAACCATTATCCTTTCCAAGATAATGCAAAGTCAAATACAATGCATAATCACCAGGCGCAAAATTAGATGTATCAACATAGAGAGGCAGTACAACTTTCTCTAGCGGCAACACATCAACAGATTCTGTCTTTGATTTAAACACAGAATTCTTATCCTTTGTTATCTCAACGTCAGCATAAACATCATTTATCTGCTCTCCCCACTCACTTGAAATCACCAAATTGAATTTTGATATTCCTCCAAGCGAAAACTTGTCGGATGTCATGCTTTCAACAGTTAATTCGGGACTACCAATAGAGAATGTACTCTCACCCATAGCTGCAGTCTTCCCGTCGCAAAGTATTGTTGCCCTAGCAAGGTACATTCCGTTGTTCGCATTTGGCATCCAAGACACAACAAGCCTGTCTGATTTAGTCGCTACCAAATTCTTTTTATCTGAAGTAAGAGAAACAACTTTTGCATTTAGCGACGTATAAATATCAACACTCGCAAAACAATCATTCGCATCTTTAGTTCCTTTGTTTGTCACGTCAATAGAAATAGCATTTGTGTTTCCCTTAATGAAATTAGGCGCAAGTACATTCGCCTGTATAAATGCACCATCACCCGGAATTGTTACAGTTAATTTTGATACTACACCGACGAGGGCCATCATTCCATCTGTCTGCGAATGCTGCTCTTTCACAACAATTCTTATTGTATATTCTCCAGGAGATATACTAGCATCCGCAGGTAATGAAAATATGATGCCTACATTGTCTTGGCTTTGGCTCGACGTAAATGTAATTTCTTTTTTGCTCAACTTTATGTACTGTGCAAGATCTCCAGAAGCCTCAACATCATATGTTCCAGTCAAGCCTTCATCATTTATTACTTTCATCTCATAAGTTATATCTTGCTTGCTATAAACTACATTCTTGTAACCAGGCACCACACCTATTGCTGAGACAAAAGAAGATAATGAAATCAAAATGATTAACAGAGATAAAACTAAGATTGATATAGCTGACAACTTCTTTCTCGCGAACTTATCCCCACAAATAGTTTGCTGATTCAAGAGGCTGCCACCCAAGGACCAGAAAGCCCGTCCATGCCTTGCTAATGTGAGATGTTCACTTCGTTCAATCTCACTACGAACGCTACGTTCAGCCCCACAAATAGTTTTCTGATTCAAGAGGCTGCCTCCCATATGAATGTTAACGTGCTGCTCTTCGTGCCAACGCTCTCATATGTAGGTACTGTTATCAACGTGTCTAAACTTACATTGCTATTCGATACAGAATAATTCAATTTTCTAACAACATATGATATGTTTGTCGCATTAAACCAATCAACAAATGAACCTGACTCGTTGAATGTACCATCATTCGCCGTTGATCTAGCTTTGAACTGCCAATAGGATGTGTTCAACGACTGCGTTGTCCATATACTTGTAGAAATATTCATGCTGAGCAAATCAACATACGTGTTACCATAGTTCTTGAAAATAAAAGGAGATGGATTATTCGTTGTAGTGTCCTTCGTTGCTCCTGCAGCTATCGAGTTAAAATTTATATTATTGTTCAATATATGCACAGAAACATACGGCTGCACCGTAAAGTTCCACGAGTCGCTCCAAGAACCATAACTCGTTCCGTCGTACGCCTGAACTCTCCAATAATATGTTCTAAAACCAAGCTCTCCTTCAAAATCATAATAATTAGAGGATAAACCCGTCCTATTAATTACTGTATCTGAGAAATCGCTGAATGTAGAAATATGAATTGAATATGTAACATTATCCCCATCAACATCAGTTACGCCCGTCCAATTAAATTCTGGTGTTCTATTTGTGAAACTATCATTATTATTCTCTGGATATTGCAAAGTAACTTTTGGAGGCGGCGTATTTTGAATCGTTACTGCTGAACTATTAATCCAAGAACTATTCAAACTACCATCGAATGCTCTGCAGCCAAGCATCCAATTCTCTCCCTTATTCTGAACACCTGCAGAAAGACTATCCACATTAACTTCCGTTGCCTGCGTATAATTTGAAGAGGTGACACCTGTAGCATAAGATGTAGCATTTTTGTACCAAATATAATAATAGTAAATATTATCTCCATCATTATCATTTGCACTACAATAACCTTTTAGAGTATCGCTCTTGTACGCAACAGTAGGAAGAATTCTTGATGAATTCATAACAGGCGCACTCTCGAACCAATCAGTTAATGGCGCATTATCAGTAATTGTACCGCTCAATTTGCCAAGTGATTTTGCAGTTGTATAAGGCTGACCTGAGCCAATAGACCCCAAATACAAACCAGAAATAGATGATGAAATATTACCTCTAACAACAACACTTCTGTCAATAACATTCGACCAAATGTTACCCTGATTCAAACCAGCATATGTACAATTGTAATAATTACCACCACTACTAGTATCATTCACGTAAGACCCGCTCGTATTTGTAAAGTTATTTAGACAAAATATGTTACCTGTAGACTGCGCAGAAATGTAAACGTGTGTGTTTGAATTAGATAAAAATGTGTTGTTAATAAAAGTTCCATTAGTAGCACTAGTATCAGACAAGCTACTTTCGTTTAAATAAATTGAAGTAGTAAAATTACTAAATATACAATTCTTAATAGTTGTATTTACATAAGTAGAGTACACGCCGTAGGTATTACTAGTGCTATCACCAGTTATACTATGACTGTTGCAGTCAATTGTAACATTGCTACTTGTAATTGTAAAGCAGGTTGCGCCAGATGAAGTTAAATTATTGATGATTGTAATAACTCCAGATGCAATGTTTCCGCAATTCTGTCCAATAGTCTTCGACGTTGTCAACGCAGTTCCATTACTCGTTCCATCATATGGCTTAACTGTACAATTCCACACGTCGTTCACACTCAAATTTCCACTCTTCAAAACACTCCAATTCTGCGACGTATTCGTAGACGTAAAAAACAATGTACTTCCATTGTACCACTGGAAATAATACTGAGCAGAATCACCATCCAAATCACTAAAACCACTAACACTACAATTCAAATCAGTTGTAGTAAATACTGATGTTGGGCTAATATTAATACCAGAAATACTAGGCAAAGAATTACTAATAGTTAAATTAGAACTATTCAGCCAAGAACTATTAGAAGCATCATCACTCGCAAGACATACAAGAGTCCAAACCTGACTCTTCACAAGACCTGACGAAATATTAGCAACGTTAACCTCGGTCGCTTGCGTGTACTTCGTCGACAAATTGCTTGTTACATTCACAGCGCCATTCTTATACCAAACATAATAATACCTCAAAGTATCACCATCAGCATCATTCGCACTACAATAACCCTTAAGCGAATCACCAGTATAAGCTACAAGAGGCAAAATCCTAGATAAATTAACGACGGGCGCAGCATTAGACCAATTTGTCAAAGGTGCATAATCAACAATCCCACTCGAAACCTTACTTCCAGACATAGAACTATTATATGGAACACCAGAACCAATAACACCCACATATAAATTAGAAGCAAGACTTGATGCAGTAACACCACGAACATCAATAGACTTATTCAAAACATTAAAATAAACATTACCCTCGCCATGACCATTAATAGTTGTATTATATACATTAGTAGATGAAGAACCTGCATCATCAATAATATATGACCCGCTCGTATTTGTAAAATTATTCCAATAAATAATATTTGCAGTTGCCGCGGAAACTACACCAAGAAGAGTTCCTGCGCCATTTGAAGATATAAATGTATTATTAATAATTTTGCTATTATTTACAGTAATATTTAGGTAAAGAGAATATGATGCCGCAGTAAAAATATTATTTGAAAGATTATTATTGTTCGCATCCTGCATATATGCTCCGAAATTGCCAGTAGCAGTTATATTATTGCCCCGCACGACATTAGAATTCGTAGATGTAAAAAGAAGTAATCCAATCATACCACTCTTCGTAACACGATTATTAGAAATTACATTATTAGATGCACCAGAACTAAGATATATTCCCAAGCCACTCGGAGGATAATATCCAAAACTTGAACTTACTGTATTATTATCAATTACACCATTACTTACTGCATTAAAATAAATGCCTGTGGCAAAGTTACTTATGTTACAATTCTTCACAGTTGTATTAAAATTATAAGAATAAACACCAAAAGAGCCACTCGCATTATTACCTGTTATTGAATATCCATTACAATCAAGCGTAACATTCACAGCAGTCACATTAAAACAATTTGTATCACTAATAGAAACATTGCTACCCAGCGTATACGTTCTTCCGGCAACAGACAAAGCACCACAATCACCTTGAAGAATACTTGTAGAATTAGTCAACGACGAACCATTCGCAGTTCCATCATACGGTGTGACAGTACAATTCCAAGTATCGCCACCAGTTAAATTTCCACTCTTCAAAACACTCCAATTCTGAGATGTATTTGTCGAAGTAGAAAATAATGTACTTCCATTGTACCACTGGAAATAATACTGAGCACCATCAGCATCAGCATCACTAAAACCACTCGCAGAACAGTTCAAATCATTCGCAGTCGTCGGGAACGTCGGACTAATACTAACTGAAGTTATACTTGGAAGATAATTGCTAATCGTTGCATTCGAACTATTCATCCAAGAACTATTCGAAGCATCATCAGTAGCCAAACAACCAAGCAACCAATTCTGACCCTTAACCAAACCAGCACTAATATTTGCAACATTAACTTCTGTTGCTTGAGTAAAATTAGTCGACGTAACACCCGACGCATTCAGAACACCATCTCTATACCATTGATAATAATAACTAACATTATCCCCATTACCATCATTCGCACTACAATAACCCTTAAGCGTATCATTCACATACGCAACACTCGGAAGAATTCTCGACGAATTCATAACAGGAGGAATATCTCCCTGCATACATTCATTATTACTACAATAAAACCATCCAGATACATTACATTGTGCATCCGTATTACAATCATACCACGTTCCAGCGTTACAATAATCAGCATCACCATTGCCATCAACATCAGCACTTACATCACCATTAGCATAACAAACACTATTTGAGACACATGAATTATTAGCAGTACAACAAGCATCATCGCTCGTGTTAGTTGCAAATCCATTATGCATCGTTGCACTCGCCACTCTGGTATTTTTGTATTCGCCAACATCATCACCACAACAAGTAGTTGCCGCAACTTCTCCACCTATATTCCAGTATCTGGCAGTGCAACCTGGTCCCGTTGATGTACAATAACTACTGTCTTCATCCTTATCATGTGGCGTAGATACAACATTACAATTACCTGTTCCATTACACCAGTAACCTCCATAAAATACTTCTCCACTACAAAAGGCAGTAGCATTACAGAAGTCCTGATTTTGTGAACATGTTGATCCTGAAGCATACGCTGCTCCAACAATCACATAGTTCGATGAAGGATACCAAGACGCATATGTTTGCTTGTTTGTTTCTGTGCAAGACCCTGTACCTGCAGCACAACCCCTATAGTAACGAGCAGCACTACAAGAATTGTCAACACTACAATCAACAGCAGAATCACAATTTACTCCTGAACTAGGATCTACTTCAGACCCGCCACTACAAACTTTTCCACTTACAGCTAAGTACTCAAATAAATTATTACCTCCATCAGAACAAGTGTTAGTTGCATTTGAACAAAAATTAACATCCCTTCCCTTCTGACATACACCATTACATTGATTATAATTTGAATAACCGCAAGTAATTGCAATCCATGAACCATTGCTACATTGAGCTACCTGACCTGGCGTTGTATCTGAACCTGTACTCTTACAATCATTACTTGAGTTTGTCCCATTCGCAACCTCTGTTGCATCTGTCGCACAGGCAGTACTGCTAGAAACACACCAACAACTCTCCCCAGTTTCACAAGAACCATCACCATCATTTCCACTTGTATCATAATCATCATGACAATAACCAGAACTGCAAACCCCGTTGCTTTCAGATACATTATTAGTATATGTTATAGTATAATCACAAGTTCCAGTAGATGCTTTTTTTGCCACGCACAATTGCGCAGCATTACAATATTCTCCTGCTGAGCAATTACTATTAATAGTACAAGGAATTAGTTGATTTGTAAGTGGTGCATAATCATAAACATTACTTGTGACTTTACTTCCTGAATTAGAACTATTGTAAGGATAATTCGTTCCCTGATTGCCATAATACAAACTAGGATACCCTGTGGAACTTGAACGTCCTTTAATTACAACTGAACCATTCAAAATGTTGAAATAAATATTTCCTTCTCCATGACTAGAAATTGTGGTATTATACGTATTAAAGGGCGAACTCGAAGTATCATTAATATAAACTCCAGATGTATTTGTAAAGTTGTTCCACCAAATTAAATTGCCACTAGAACTAATACTCAACAAAGCTCCATTCCCTGTAGAAGTAAATGTGTTATTTGTTATGTTTACTCCACTCTCACTTGACACAGACATTACAATGCCTCCTGCAATGAGATTAGAATCTTTCAGAACATCATATCCGTTTGCAGCACTAAGGAATAATGCATTATCTGAAGACGTAATCAATGTAAGATTTGAATAAACATTATGACCTCCCCAATCTCCTGAAAGTGACATGACTGCATTTGATCCAGCTCTCGCGTGAATTATAGAATTTGTTATATTAGAATATTGAATATTACCCATAGCAAACGTTTTTGATGTAGCATTTAATATCACACCATCAACACTTATATTATTATTACTATTCTGGACTCCATCTAAATATACTGCGGATGCTCCTGATGCAAGCATAGTTATATTACAATTTGATATTTTAGATCTAGTCGCCCCAACATCAGCATAAATCGCGGAAGCCTCTTTTGCTGTTCCAGAACTATAAATTGTGCAGTTACTAATAGTATAAGCTGTACCATACAAATAAATTGCAGGAGTAGATGCGGCAGTATCATTAATGTAAAAATTAGTTATTGTTATATTATTAATTTTCACAGTAGAGTATATTCCTCTAGAAGTAGCATTAATATTTACATTATTCACAACATCATTTCCAGCGCCAGTATTAAAAGTCACTCCCTGCCCAACATTAATCATGTTACAATTTTTCACAGTGACTCCTGTTGCATTCACAGCTATGGTTGCAACATAATTTAAACCTGTACCATTAAGCAATTTGTTGTTGCAATTCAAAACTATGTTTGCACCAGAAATAATAAAACAATCACTTGAGAAATTTATGTTGTTAGCCAAAAGATATGTTGTGCCTGGAGTGCTTAGCGTCTGACAGGAAGTTACTGATGCAAGGCTAGATACATTTGTAATCGGGGCATAATCAACAACACCTAGAGTAACTTTGCTTAAAGAATTACTACTATTATAAGGATAACCTGCCCCAGATGAACCGAGAAGCAACGCAGGATAACCTGATGAATAAACATCAGTTCCTTTTACATCAACACTTCCATTCATAACATTAAACCATATGTTACCTTCTCCAACTCCATTAATTGTTGTATTATAGTAATTAGACTTATTTGTATCATTAACATAATATCCGCTTGTATTAGTAAAATTATTCCAGTAAAATAAATTACTATTAGAATCAGTGCTCAAAAAAACAATATCTCCAGCAGATGATAAAGTATTGTTGTAAATTGTAGAACTATTAGAGCCAGATGCCAGCAATATTGCATACCCTCCTGTAAATGTTGTAGATAATGTACTATTCGCAATTAAACCAGATGTTGCACTTGTAAAATTAATTGCGCCACTGTAATTAGATATTATACAATTTATTATCTTCGTACTTGATGCGTTGGAATAAATACCAAATGAATCAGATGCATTAGTTCCTTTAATACTATATCCTGCACAATTCAATGTAACACTTGGTGCATATATTTTGTAGCAAGTTGCTGAACTATTAATATTAGCATTCAATGTTATTGTCTGACTATTGTAAATTGTTGTACACGTTCTATTTGTATAATCATAATAATTAGTTGTGAGCGGAGCATAATCAACAACGTTGCTTGTAACTTTACTTAATCCATTGCTGCTGTTGTATGGATAACCTGAATAGCCCATAACTGTTTCTCCATAATAATATCCAGCAATAGTTGATGCCACACTTCCAGCTATGCTAACAGATCCATTAAGAACATTAAACCAAATGTTTCCTACAGCTTGGCCGCTTGCATTCGTATAATTGTAATAATTGCTCCCACCAATATCATTCACATACAACCCACTTGTATTCGTGAAATTATTCCAATAGAATGTATTATTAGATGCGCCAGACGTCGCAATATAAACCAAATCTGATGTCGGCGACAAAAATGTATTATTAACAAAAACATGATTCTTAGTACTCGACCCAGACAAATACACAGGATTAGCACCAGTCCCTGTCTTTGTTATGCTAAATGAGTTATTACTATAAACACCACTCGTCGCACCCTCCAAATGCAAAGCCTCATACACATTACTAACAACACAATTAGAAATCTTAGGTCTATCAGTATCTGCCATAAATAATGCATACTCAGAACCATTCGCGCCAGTAATACTGGCACTACCACGACAATCAACAGACAAATTCTTAGATGAAGTGAATGAATAAACTCCATAATTAAAACCACTCGTCGATCCGTTAATAGTAACATTTGTAAGATTAACCCTATCAGAACCATTCAAATAAAAAACAATATCTGACGATGCAGACGTCAAAACATAAATATTCTGAAAAAGCATATCATCAGGGCCATACTCTCCATCGATAATCCAACCGCTATGACTTTTAATATTACAATTCTTCAAAGTAAAATACTGATTATTAGAATTAGTATAGAGCAAAGAACCTGTACCAGGACCAACAATCCAATAATTATTACAATCAATAGTAACATTATTCGCATTAATAACAAAACAATTACCTGACGAACTCAAATTAGCACCAAGAGCATAAGCCTTATTGGCTGTGCTGTATGTTGTGCATGTCGCGGCCGCACCAATAGATACCTGGTTTGTTTTAGATGTTCCGTTCTCATACCCATCATATGGTGTAATGGTACAATTCCAAACATCGTCAGACGACAAATTACCGCTCGACAAATTATTATTGGTCGCAGATGTAGGCCCAGTAGTATATTTTAACGTCGAGCCATTGTACCACTGATAATAATACTGCGCAGAATCACTATTAGAATCGCTCCAACCACTAGGCGAACAAGTAAGATTATTATTAGTGAGAGGAACTGAAGGAGTTATTGAGCTAGATGAAATACTAGGCACAGCATTTTCAATAAAAGTCCTATTACTCGTATTAGCATAATTTGCAAGAGTATCATTAGCATAAACCTTGAATGTATAACTTGCACCATCAATAGTCGCCATAGTTGATGAACAGTTAACATTTATCTGAGTGCCACTTAGAGTCATTGAAGAATTATATGTTCCGGACGAATTCGTCCATTGTAAAATACAAGCAGAAATACTTCCTGAACTAACATTAACCGTAACATTAATAATAACACTATTCGCAGTTTGTCTAGAATTATCAGCAGGAGTATTAGTGTAAAAACTTAGATTAAATGTTACCGCAGAAGCTGATTGAATTAAAGGTGCGCTATCAACAACGTTGCTAGTAACTTTATTTCCAGACGTACTCTTATTGTATGGATATCCTGAACCGCCAGAACCACTTTTCCAATTAGTACCATACCCTGATGTAGTACTTCCGGTAATAACAACTGATCCATTAAACACATTAAAATAAATATTTCCCTCGCCAACACCACTAATAGTTGTATTATAAGTATTGCTACCTGCAGTATCATTTATGTAATATGCACTCGTATTTGAAAAATTGTTCCACCAGAATCTATTATTACTTTTCTGAACCAAAAGCAAAACATCATTATTATCTGAAGAAACTAATGTATTATTAGTAAAATTGCTGCCTGCATATATCTTAAAATTAACAACTGTGTTTCCAGAAGTGAAAGTAGAATTAGCTACCACATCAGGACCCATTTCATTCAAGTCAAGAGCATAATTACTAGATGCTGTAGCTGTAACTTGATTCAACACAACCTGTCCTGCCCACTGCTGATCAGTTGTGTAAATTGCTCTGCCATTACCTGATGAATTAATTGTTACATTATTAAATATCATTTTTGCAAAATAAGAAAGAATAACTGCGTCATAATTTCCAGTCTCAAATATTTTACAATTAGTAAAATTCGCCGCATGAGTGATTTTATATTGAATATAAACAGCAGGTGAGGCTGACGAATAAATATTGCAATTATTAAACTGCACATTAGTTGCACTATCATCTCCTTTTATTGTAGAATCTGAGTGTGATCCGTTTATAATCATTGTATTAAAAGTAGACCCGCTCCCACCATAATTAAAAAGTAAAGGCGCAGCTATAGAACTAGTTATGTTTGTGTTAGTTATATTCGCACTACTACATCCTGAATTTAGCGAAAAACGACCAGAAACAATACAATTCTTAACTGTAATATTAGTAGAACTAAGCTGCACAGCATTACCCCACCCCGCCGTACTAGTTATTGTGTACCCTGCACAATCAAGAACAATATTAGCTGCGCTAATAAGAATACAATTATCTCCACTAATAGACGCAGTTAACGTGTATGAACCACCCGCACTGCTTAAAGTCTGACAAGTGTTTATGTTCGTGTGCAAGGTATAATTAGACGCATTTTCACTTGTCACATTAGATACAAACATCAATCTATCAAGTGAAATATTATTATACTCACCCACAATCGCGTTGTACGCATCAACTCTAGAAAATTGAATGCCTTCATACTCTATGACTTTTCCAGTACGAATAAGCCTATCTTTCACATCTGCAACAGTTAGTGTTTGATTCTCCTGTAAAATTGCAGCTACACCTGCAACCATAGGTGCAGACATACTAGTACCAGACACCGACACTAAATCTCCAAAATTATTCTTTGTAATAATATTTTGACCAGGTGCCACAACGAACGTAGCATTATTATAATTAGAAAAAGATGCTACGGATTCATTCGCGCCTTTTGTACTGGCACCAACAGACAACGCTTTACTCGCGCAAGCAGGAGATGTAACCGCATCATCCCAACCATTATTTCCTGTTG
This sequence comes from uncultured Candidatus Woesearchaeota archaeon, assembly GCA_903891505.1. Taxonomy (GTDB): domain Archaea; phylum Nanobdellota; class Nanobdellia; order Woesearchaeales; family 21-14-0-10-32-9; genus 21-14-0-10-32-9. The sequence goes on along the minus strand of CAITEO010000088.1, from coordinate 18,367 downwards.
CAACAACAGTCAAAATACCACTATCTGCAAGATCATTTATCTTAGCCGCAACAGGATCATCATCACAATACCCACTATAGCTTCCACCACCCAAACTTAAACTGACAACAGAAACATTCTGCTGAGCGCAATAATTAAGCGCAGCAATCAAATCAGATGAATAAGCAACACCACTATCTCCAACAGCTTTTACAACATACAGCTTGGCACCAGGTGCAAAACTCGACGCTACGTATGCAACCTTCGTACCATGACCATTAACATCAGAATAATTCAAAGAACTATCAAGAACATTATAACCAAACAAATCCAAACCATCAACTCGTCCAACTGCAGAAGGAGAAACACCAGTATCAATAATACAAATACTCTTTCCAGCACCAGTTAAACCTTGAGTGAACGCATAATTTGTTCTCGTAATATTCAAAGAATCTCCTGTTAAAACTGAGAAAGGTTTATCAAGCTCGATAAACTCAACATCGTCAGAATTTACAAGCTGAGAAATTGCTGTAACATCCACGTCGGTTGAAACAAAATTATCTGCAGCCTGCTCGACTTTCACTAAATCATTATTGCTATTCTTCACAGACAAAAATGCCTTACCAGCATACTTCGCCAATAAATCAGAAGAAGATATTTTCTTTCCAGTTAAATTTTCAAGCTCTGCTTGAGTAATACTATTTTTTATTGCGCCACCACGGAACCAATCTTTGCTTGTATCAACAGATGCTTTTCCAAGCAATCTTTTTTTACTCGTGGAAAGAGTTACATAATTGGGCTTTTCTTTTGTTTTAATCAAAACTCTAACACTGCTGTTTTGAAGTAAAGCCTCCTCTAACTCAGGAGATAATTTAGCAGAAGAAAAGTTAAGAGCTGCAACAGATGACAAATTCTCTGAAATATTGAAAGAATTGTTAACCACAACATTAATTGAGTTATTGAGCAACATATTCAACGATGAATTATCCACAAACGGATTAGTAACAACAACTAAGAACTCGTTACTCTCTACAATAACTCCATTCTTAACAGCATAAACCTTTGCAGGCCATGAACCTTCTTTGACTCCTACAATTTTAAGTACGCCACCTGTTATCTCATAATCATAACCTTCTGACGATGAAAAGTCAAAATAAACTCCGTTTCCTGAGAAATGATTACTTAAATCCAACAAACTCTGAGATCCAACATTAAGCGAAACATCGCTGAAATTACCACTCAAAGAAACACCCTTCTCAGGAGAAACAAAACCTATGGATTCCAAAGAAAGCTCGCCATCATCTACTTCTACCACGATAGAATCGATGAAAGTAGGAAAAATAGAACAACTCTCCAAACACACATCAACAACACTTACATTTGTCTCGCTTGAAGATGCTGAAATATCTCCAACATTAGATGTTAAATTTGATGTTGTGTTGGCATTTGTATTATCTGTTACATTTGACGTGACATTTTCTGAAGACGCGCCTGATGAAATATTTTCATCCAAGCTCCCAGTTATATTTGTGGATTCGTTCACAGATTCATTTATTGAAATATTTATCGACGCATTTGAATCATTTAGACTTGATTCATTCAGAATTGATTCGTTAGAGACTGATTCGTTCACAACAGAATTATTTATGATAGACGCGTTAACGATTGATTCATCGATGACAGATTCGTTTATGCTCTGCTCATTGTTTGAGCCATTACTTGATTCATTTATTACTGTCTCATTCGCTAGATCTCCAAGAGAAATATTGTCCTGAACAATTGAATTGCTAATTGACAAATTCTCAGAGACAACACCAACATTGTCTTGAATAGGAACATCAAAAACTACGAATCCAGTCGGGGAAACTGATGAAATATTTACTTGTTTGAATTCATAAACTAGTATTCTTGTTCCATTAGCAATTGCATAAACTCTTGCAGATCCATTTCCGACGAACGTACCAGTTAGTTTAAGAGAAACAACATTTCTCTGAATTTGGATAGTTTGCTGTGATGTGAAATTCTCATTGATTTGAATTCTCTCGAGATTAGAATCAGTTCCTACCGCGTTTCCAGTCGTGCCATCAAAGTTACCATTAATACTACCTAACTTCCCTGAAAAAATAAATGCGGCGAGAGCAATAAGTACAAAAATAAGAAGGAAAATAACTATTCTAAACATAGGGATTCCTCGTCTCAATTGAGGTCCTACTTTTGTCTGAATAAATTTTTTGTGTGCACTTAGCACTTTCTTTACTTTATGAAGGTGATTAGAACTTGCCACTTTTGTTCACCTTCAAATTCATTTTACCAACGAGCTTCATTGTAAAGTGCGCTTCATCGATTTTTCTTTGCGCGTTTTTCTCAAAACTAGAAACAGCAGCTTGAGAAATTCCTAACTTTTTCGCTACTTCAATCTGCGTAAGATCAGCTTTTCTAAGCCTCAGTATTTCTATCTCTTTCTCTGTAAGCAAAACTCCCAACCCATCGTCTAAAAAAACACTTAATTATAACGGGCTGCTTAAACGCAGCAATTATAAGCATTATAGCTTATATTTGCTTTATATACTTTACTATTTTTACTAATAGTATAGATTTTAGTAGCTTTAATACTTATAATGATTATATTGTAGACTAGAGATAAAAATAGTTATTTGTGAAAATACATAAAAAATAAGCTAGAATGGCAAACGTAGATTAAAAGCGAGAAATAATAAAATTTTACAAAATCATATTGTTCTAACGGTTTCTGTTCCCACCCCTAGCCCGTATGTTCACATTAATGTTTACATTTGGATGAGTTGGGTAGTTCTCCTGATTATTACTTGAGCCGTATCCAGGCCTGAGTTGCCTATGTTCATAACTTTTACCAGACACTCCTCCAGTCTGCCTATTGTTAAACATTTGTTTGTCCAAACTATTTCTGGCGTCAATAGTAATCTCATCAAGAAGGTTTTGGTACGCGTCAGGTGAAAGAGCCTTATACAAAGCACCACTAATTGTGTCGTCGTCAAATGGAATAGTTGTTGGATAGAACCTGGATGTGTCAGCCTCGGATCCTAAAAAGAATTTATAAAAATCAGCCTTAGACATTATATCTTGGCCATCTGGAACAACAGATTTAACTCTGTGTTCGTAAACAAAATCAATCAGATTCTGCTCTCCATTACGGGGATTGTTAATTACAAGTGTATAATCTGCGCCATCACCAAACTCTCTTCTATTCTCTCCATAAATTTTAACAGGCTCAAATAGTTTACCATTAATCGTCTCAAGATGTCGATACAGTGAATCGTAAATCGTTCTCTTAACTCGTTTATCATGATTATCAGTAACTGTTACTTCTCGCTTAACTAAGCAGCTGATATCTTTTTCACCTGGAAACAAATAGAATCTGTAATTTTCAGGCTTACTAGGATTAAGCTGAGCTGAAACATCGGTCGGCGTCGCAGCATTCAAAGTAAGAGCAACTGTACCTGCAATCAATAGTTTTGTTAAATTCGAAGTCATTTTTTCCTCTTAAATTACAAGTAGAGAAACTCTATATATAAATCTTTCGGTTTGTTGTTACTGTTAAATAGCAATAAATTTGGTTTTTCGTGATGCTATAGAAAAAATATATAATTCTTGTTCATTTACCAACTCAAATGAAATCACTAGTAAAGAAAACCGCATTCAAACTACCTACTGCAAGACAAATTCTCGACCACACAGCAAGCACAAATATAAAGTCAACACTTTCAGAAATGTGCCAAGCGACACTCAACTCCGAGGATGGTAATTCATTTAGAATTAATGGAGACATACTTCCAATTCATCGCAAAACATATTTGAAATACTGGGAAACACTAACAATTAAACAACGCACGAACGAGGACGGAACGCCTATGTTGCCTAATGAACTTAGACGATTAGCATTCGATGAGTGGCTCGATTACGCACTCGATAAAACAATAAGCGGACTTAGTAAACCAGAAGATTTTGTTCCTGTTGGTTCTTTTGCATACGAGCGCCAAAAAGGATTTGGAACAACAAGTAAAATATATTTTTTAGATATAGTCTCGGCCGTAAAATATTACGCACAATCTCCATGGAGCACAGATAAATCTCCTAGAATAGATATACACGCATATCATATGCAAGAAGACAAATTTGCAAACGTACCTAACTCAAAAGAGCGAGTAAACAAACAAGGCGCCAGATTTTTAGTTCGCATTCCATCCACGTCTAAAAGATTTAGATATGGTGTATATGAACCAGAATTATTTTCATCAATACCTATAACTGAGAAAAATAAGAACAACATAGCATATTATTTTAAGACAACACATCATTGTTGGGACAAAACAATGCGCGACATGACATTCCCTGACTTGAATCAACACCCAATTGAAAATCATCTCTGTTTTCACGAGATAGCCTCAATGTATGGTGTGGCTGATTATTTTATTAATCCGCAAGAAAGAGAATCGACTGAAAAACCTAACAATATTCCGCTGCAAATGAATCTAACAGGAATACCGACGGAAAGTTTTGCAAGAAACCTAGATACACTCGAGCACAGAGCAATTATTCTGCCAACAAACAAGACAAAAGAAAGGCGACTTAACGACGCAGAAAAAAATTATATTCTATCAGCAATTGTACTTCTAACAGGCCACGACTTGAACTTTATTGCAGAACCATTAAATGATTTTAGAAATAAACTAAAAGAATACAAATGGACATCATACAAAATGTACTTGTAAAAAAATAAAGACTAATTACAAACAATAACAAAATATTTACAGTAACAAAAAGGAAACGCTAAAATGAACAAACTCAACTTCGAAATAAAAATGTACGACGGATTCGATTCATCAAAAGGTCTTAAAAAAGCGAAAGTGGGAGATGAAATCTATTTTTTTGTCGAGCGAAATTTCAACATAGGTGATAGAGTAAGATTGTGGTATAACAAAAGATGGTACAGCGGTACTGTCGAAGAAAAACTAGTTCGTGAAAATCAAGCTCCAAAAATCCTCTCCAGAATGGACGAACTCGTCGATAGCGAGCCAGATGCACTTCTCAGCGGATACGGTCTTAGAGGCCCAAGCAATAATGGTAGAATATTATTTGAAGATGAACCATTTAGCGAACACTGGCACAATTCTGGAGAGATTATCTACCATCTTATCACATACGTAACTCCAATAAAGAAAAAATACACGAAAGAAGAACGCGCAAAATTAAAGCAAGCTTATTTTCAACAAATAGCTGACTTCAACAAAGAAGCAGACGATTTAATGGCAGAAGAATCTCCTGAAATACAGGAAGAATTTAAACAGCTTGTTGCAACCTTAAAGAACACTTCATCAAAATACCAGTCGAAAAAAAGGAGACAAACAAAAATTAGCGACGAAGATCTTAGAACAGTCGATGTGAATGATCCGCACTATCTTCCATTTTAAACTACACGCTGATAGCGAGTAGAACACTTCCAACAATCGCGAGTGCAGCACCAAACCATTGATGTTTCATTATTCTCTCTTTGTTTAACCAAACTCCGAGCACAATCGCGATTGCAGAGTAACTTTCAGTAATTGCAGTAATTATCGAAATTTCGTTTTTCTGCACGGCAAACGCATAAAAAATCCAAGCTAAAACGTCAACAATCCCCATGCAAATAATGAGCGATTTTATATCTTTAGCATCATTAAAAAATTTTGATGGTTTCTCTCTAGCAACGACAAACACAACACAAATTATTGTCGTTATAACCCACGGCCCCAAAATAGCCATCAGCGGAGTAATAGTCTTCGAAGAAACTCCAGTCAAGAAATTTACGCCTCCCATAAAAATTGTTGCGCAAAGCGCGAGAAGAACTCCTTTCTCCACTTTAGCCTTGAGATGATTAAATGATTTTGTCGCAATGAGAATCATCCCACATAGTATGAAAAGAATGATTATCATTTGAATCATCGTCAGAGATTCTTTGAGGAAGAAAAAACTGAGAGCGATTGTCACAGGAAGTTCTATCTCGAGAACTACATCAACTACTGATATTTTTCCTTCCTTGAATGCCTCGAATGCGAACTTTGCTGCAATGAAACTTAAAATACCAAGCCCCACAACAAGAATTAAATTTCTCCAGTCCAGCAAAAGATGAATGTCTTTCCATACAAAAGGCAGAAGACCTATGCTTCCAATTATACCAATCCACGTTAAAGCCTCAAGCCAACCTATTTTTCTCGTCGTTCTTTGAATAAGAAAATCTCCAAGCCCCCAAAAAAGCATCGCTCCGAATGCAAATAGAATTCCTAGTTCAAAAGACATAAACTAAAACTTGAAACAAGACTATAAAAATATTGTGTCACGCATAGTTCTATATCTCTTTTTGTTCTAATAATATTTTTCTCTGTCCAACAAAAATCACACACAAATCAATCACAATATACTCTCGCCAAAGGCGAGTCAAACTGCGCGTTGCGCAGTAAATTTGGACAGAGCAAAAAACTAAAAAAATAATTAGAGAATAGAAACTAAATAACATAGCTTTAAAAAAATCTAAATAAAATAAATTTATTCCTGATCGTTTGATGAGGCGCTATTTGCGTCGTAGTTAGGAACTGCAGACTTACTAATTATCATTATGTCGCCTATGTTCTTAACAAGCTGATGAGGAACTATTACTCCCTTCGCTGATCCTAGAACCTTGGTTAAAAATGAGTTTTTAGTCGCTCTTACTTTCCAACCAAAGATCTTCGTGTTTGTAACGATGACTTCTTCAACATCACCGAAGTATTCTCCAGAATCTGTAAAAACTCTCATGTCGTATGTTTCTGTTACTCTTTTCATTTTAAGCATTTTATATCACCTTCTCACAATTGACTATGATGTATGATAAAACGAGATATTAATATATAAAACTTTCGCAGAACGGTTGCGCCCGTTCAAAACACAGGCAACATTCGCGCCTTCGGCGCTCAGTTCCCTTATCCATCAACAGCCAATTCTGTAAGAAAGCACTAGTAACGTAATGAAAAAATAAAAACTCTATTTCTAAATCTGGTCTTCGCCCAAGGGTTGTGTTCCTTGATCCCGCACTGGTTTCGCTTCGCTCAAGCCAGTCACCCTAAATACTACTTATATTAATAATAAAATAAATTTCAAAAAAAGCGAAATCCACTCTAAATCTGGTCTTCGCCGAGGATTATCTTCCTGACACGACTGAAGAAGTCCATTTGCATGTGATACCTTTCAGTCATATTATCAATGTCTAATATCTCTTCTCTGCCATCTATTTGGGTTCTCATGGTAACATGGCGTCTATATTCCTGTTCCTTTGTGTGACTGGTTGATTTTGAAAGCTTTCTTAGAAGAAAAAACATATCTACGTTCTGCTTGAATTGGATATCCTCAGGATAGAGTTCTAGAACAAGATGACCTTTTTCTAGAGGCGTCTTTGGTAATTCTTTAATTTTTTTATGCTCAACAGCGTGTTTTAGCAGAGCATCGAACATGAACTCGTACGCATCATTCATCCTATTGACTGCATTCAAAAATACATCAACTGTCCTTGTATATTTCAAACTTACATAAATTAGGTGATCTACCCTCTTCAACTCCTCTCTTGCATCATCTAAAGATTCCATCATTTTTTCTAGTCATCTCGTACAATTGTTCTACTATCTCCCGAACTTTCACAAGGTAATCCTTTAATTCCTTCACAGTTAAGGTCCTAAGCTCATAGGAATCGTTCGCAATTACAAATTTATCTTGCCTTGGAAACTCTACCAAGCTCGCTTTATGATTATCAACTATAGCAAGTAGTTCACTTACAATAACAAATTTTTTATCATTATTTGACTTTAGCACTCTTTGCTTGAATAGAGCATATCTCCCTTGGATAGTGTCAGGATATGTCATTATTCTTTTGAAAAGTTTCTCATGCTCGAGAACTGACATCATACCATAATCCACTGCCTGCAGAAGATTATTTGCAACAGCAACAAGAATTTTTGGATCGTTTAGTAATGGGTAACTAACAGTTAGCATATGGTCCGCAACCTTAACGCTCCTGACCGCTTTTTCACGGAGCTCTTGAAACTTCTCCATCAAAATAGGAACGTAAACGAAATATATAAACCTTTGCGGGAACCAGTACCCCCGTTCACGCGCTAGGCGGCATTCGTTTCACTCAGCCCCCTAACCCCTTGCAGCACAATAATTAAAATAAGTTCATTCCCAAACCAACATTTAAATAAAAATACATCTTTACCAAACCAATGGTGAAGCAAAAGAAAGCAAAGCCAAAGTATGCAGATAAACAAGCAAAAATAGAACCAGAACTAGTAGAAACTACAGCAACAAATAAACCGAAGATAAACGAAACAGTCAGGTTCATCTACATCGTGATGCTCGTCGTGTTTGTGCCCCTCGCAATATACCTCCTCGCAACATTCCAACTTCTCGCATTCTTCATCATGGTTGGAGCAACATTTGTTCTGATAAAAATCATCGAATGGGCATTCAAAAAACAAGATAAACTAGAATAAATATTAAATTATACTAGGATTGTTCTTACTTCTCAGAAAGTTTGAGTATCGCTTCAGCTAAATCACCATCAGATTCTTCGATAGCTTCAATTGCTTCATCTTTTGTGCAGCCAGTTTGCTCCATTATTGTGTTGAGATCGTCATCAGTAATTTCAGGCGTCGAACTAAGTGATCTTTCAGAGACATCTCCAGATATCTGGAAACTCTCCTGACCCTGCATTTTTATCTTCTGAACAGAAGGACTGCTTATCACAATCTCTTTATCTTCAAGTCGTATTATAACTTCTATAGCCTCAATTTCTTCCTGCTTTATACCAAGCTGCTTCATCGCCTGCTGCATCTGTTTAGGATTCATTCCTGGAAACATCGAGTCACCTCAAAAACCAGTAAGAACAAGTATCAATGCAACAACTATTAGAATTCCAACTATTGTCGCTTGAGGTGATATCATTATGTTTGATTTCTCATCATCGAAGTATCTAGTTATTCCAGCACCAGATGATGGCAAGTTTATTTTATTATCTTTGCTCATAGAGGAAGAGAATAAATACACATTTAAAAATGTTGTGGCGAATATTTAAGCAAAAATGCCGAATAGTGTGCAATAATCATCTAATCTTTAACATTCAATCCACGTAGAAACTCACATTACTAACCAAAAAAGACTTTGGCCTCTCTTGCGATATGTACTCTTTGAACCAATCGCTGCCCAGTCCTCTATTATACTCTTTCTTAATCTCGGATCTGAACTGCTCTTCGACACCAATTAGCATAACAATCTCTCCATCTGTGAGTCTCGTAGTATCTAGAGGCCTACAACAGCTAGCGCTAGGCGCATTTAATTGTGCTACTTTAATAACACTTGATGTGCTCTTCGAAACTTGATTGATACCGTTTCTAAACGTTTTAATATCTATATTCGGAACTCCTCCACCATATATTATTGATTTGAAAATCCAGACATCTAGTAAAATACTCTTCTCATTCTGATCTTTTGACAAAACATCTATATGATACTCTCCAAGATCCGAAAGATCATTTTTACTATAAATATCCTCTACATACTTCTCAAGACAACCTTTTTCATTTGGATCAAATAATTTGTAATAGTTCTCAAGATCAGTTTTGTTCCAATTTGAATGATTGTTTAGCAGAGTAGAAAAATACACATCTGAATTAAGCGATGAATCGGAATACTTTCTTAAATCGTTGCCCTTCGGATAGAGAATAACTTGCTTCTTGTTTATGTTTAGCGCAATAGGTTTGAAAAACATGAACTTTGGGAATGTGAAAGAATATAAAACATTATTGGAAAGAACAATCCCACATAGTGAAAAAACCTTAATTTCCTCTTATTTTAGAAATCTTAATAAATACCTCAGTTAGATTTTTTCATATGACTAAAGAAATAGAAAACTGGTGGAATAAAACATCAAAAAACTATCAGAAAGAATCAAAAATAGAAACAACTTCTGCGCATTATGGACCCTGTGCACCAAATGAAAATAAACTCAGATTACTAGGTAATGTAAGAGGAAAGAAAATACTAGAAATAGGTTGTGGCGGAGGACAATGCTCAATCGCGTTTGCAAAACAGGGAGCAAAATGTACAGGTCTTGATTTATCCAAAGCGCAGCTCAAGCACGCTGAAGATCTCGCTAAAAAAAATAAAGTCAACATAATTTTCAAATTACATGACATTCAAACTCTTAAAGGAATTGAGTCGAATAGTTATGATGTGGTATTCTCAGCCTTTGCTCTGCAGTATGTTCCTAACTTAACAGTTTGCTTCAAAGAAGTCAATCGAGTCTTGAAAAAAGGAGGAGTGTTTGTATTCAGCTTTGATCATCCATTTTACTCAATAATCTCTCCAGAAACACTCAAAGTTGAGAAAAATTATAACAAACCAGGAAAATATAAATCTGGACTCTTTGCTTACTACACACGACAATTTAGCGAAATATTCAACAGCCTTCAAGAAGCAGGATTCTTAATAGAACAGGTCATAGAGCCGTTCGATGACAAGACCGAGAAAGCTTGGACACAAGGAAAATGGAAGAAAATTTATCCAAAAAAACTAGTCATGAAAGTACCTCCGACAGTAATATTCAAAGCGATAAAGAAAGTGTAGAACAGGTGTCCGCCAACGGTTACGCTCGTTGGACGCAAAAGACGACATTCGCACTTCGTGCTCAGTCCTCTGAAGAATAAAAGTGTAGAACAGGTACCCGCCAACGACAGAGTTCGTTGACACCTCATGCGTTTCGGACTTGCGTCCTCAAGCGCATAATCCCTTACAGCGAAGAGTAGAAAAAGTGTAGAACAGGTATAAGCCGCCTTCATGTCAACCAGTACCCTCGTTGACGCGCTACTGGTTTCGCCTACGGCTCAAGCCAGTAACCGACAAATGAGAAAAAGTGTAGAACAGGTATAAGCCGCCTTCTGTTAACCCCAACCAATTTCTTGGCGGATGGGTCATTATGGCATTCTACTAAGCGTTCAATTGAACTTGCACAAACCAGGGCTCACAGTTTCATCCATTCCTATGAACAAAGTCAAGCGGTTAACTCAGCTCTGTTACCATTGCCTTCGCAGCCATCATCCCGATCATAGGGGGTCTCTTTTCTGGGTGGTTGCCATCCATTTCAGGATCTCACGTCAAGCGCGAGTGGTCTTTTGTTGTGGGCGGACTTTCCTCCTTATCAGGATAGCCATTTCCTGTCCTACAACAAAGAGAAATGAGACTGGATTTAAAAATTTTCAGGAAGAAATAATTAGACTATTTCATTCCCAGGCTTCTTGCGGATCTTGCTGCATTCGTATCGTGAAGAATCTTCAACTCCGCAACATACATAGAATCAGCCTGTTCAAATTTAGGATTGCCATAACTCACAACCTCTAAAATGTCTCCAGTTTTAGGATTAAATCTTGAAAAATAATCACCCTGGCCGATTAATCTACGTCTATTATGTCCATCATAGAAATAATATCCCTCTGTGCTATCAAAAGGTACAATTTTAAGATGATTTTCTTTTGTTCCAACTCCATGAAAAATATACGTCTTGTTATTTATTATGGTGGTTCCTTGTAAGTCATAATCATCACTACAGCGCGCAAAAGAAAGCCCCATGGCGAGTGCAACAACAAGTGTGCCTATGTTTGATACTTTTTTCATCCATCTCACTCCTTGAATATTCTCGTTCTTCTAGGTTCTGATCTCTTAGACCAACGCAGGAAAGCCAAAATTAAAAATATTACGATTATGAGTGGCACAAAGAGCCACATCCAGCTACTGTTGTGAATTTCTCTTGCAACAACAAGAGTGTTTGTCTCTCCGTTAAAATCATTATTTATTTGGTATGAAAGAGTTACTTTTCCTTTGATATTATCTAGTTTCCAAACTAAGAGCACGGGTCCGTCTTCTTGCATAACAACAGCTTGTTGTGGAATAACGTCCTTAGATTCTATATTATACTCTCTTGGAAGCTCCTCAAACACATAGACATTCTTGAAACTTCTATACCTATTAGGTGTCAAAGTAATGGTTCTTATCGTAACTTCCTTGCTTGCGCCTCCAAGATTCCTAACTTCTTTTGTTGTATTCTTTTCAACATTCAAAGCAGCTATTGTTTCACTAGACCTATTCAAGAAAAGTGACTCATCTACAATACCAAGACCGTTGAGAATTGATATGTCTTGGGAAGCGAGCGAGTATGCTCGTTTCATGAGTTTCTCTTTATCTCCTAGTAGCACTTTCTGTTCTGTTTCTGGCTGCGACAAGTTTTGTTTTTTCTGAGAAATAATATTTTGTTTGCATAAATCAGAAGGCTCGGTTATATTTGGCGCACAGCTAAACAGCTCCTCTTTTCCATTAATACACTTTACTTCACTTATATTAGGAAAAGCATATAGTGTATTACCAATACAGTAATCTGATTCGCAAAAAATTTTCCTTGAAGAAATCGTTCTTTCCTGCAAGGAAAATGGTCTTCCTGCTTCACAAAAAATATCATAGCAATATTTTTCTTTTATGAGTTCATCAATCTGAGAACAAGAACATCCCAAATATTCTTTGTTCTGTGTTATAATGGGAAGGTCCGTCTGAGAATTTGTTCCCGAACAAACATCGACGTTGTCTAGGATGCCATCAGAATCACTATCCGTTGATTGAGCTCGCACTAATATAACTGAGAGAACTAATAAAATTGATACTGCCAACAGCAGCAGAATGATCTTTCCTCCCTTCATCAAGAAAAGTCTAGTGAACCTTGTTTATATCTTTTGCCCTACGAGAAACTAAAAAAGCACTAATTTTATAAAAACTTGTGAATTCTTTTGCATCACCAGAAACTGTTAATATTCGTCTTATCGTTAAATGGCTTGAGCGCGAAGCGCGAAACCATTGCGGTGTAGACGGACGCAACCGTCTGCCACAGTCGCATACACCCGAACAAAGTTCGTGGTCGCGACTGTGAAAATTAATAAAATCAAGCCACAGTCGCATAACCTGGTAGTGCGCTAGCCTTGAGAGCTAGTTCCGTGAGGAATTCTCGGTTCAAATCCGAGCTGTGGCGTAGCGAAGCGAATTTTCAAAGACGAAAGTCTTTGAAGTTCGGAACGAAGTGATTGAAACACAGCTCGGGCCGAGAGCGATAGCGATCCTGTCTGAACTTTAGTTCAGGCGCGGAACGTAAGTGACTGTGTCCGAGCTGTGGCGCTTTCTTTATTCTCACATATCTTTTCACGTCAAGATTTGAACCGAGTCCCGAAACAGCAGTTGAGGATATTCGGCTTCAAATATTTGCTTTAGCAAATGCGCCGAAGGCTTCGCCTGAGTGTGTCCGAGCTGTGGCGCTTATTTTTCTAAGCTATTTTGTTCGTTGCCTCTTTTTTTCTAAATTTGATTTTAGAGTAAATACATCACTAAGCGATGGTAAAAAAAGCAAGATTTATATATTTGGACTGATTTTTTGTCTAAAACGTAGTTGAAAATTCATATTTAATACACGCAACAAAACAGGAGACAATAAAATGCCACTTAAATTAACAAACCAATATATTAACCATCTTCTAGAAACCGCGCAGACAGTACCTGAAGATAAACAAGAAGACTATAGCCTCGCACTAAAAAATATGATTCATATGTATCAAATTCTAGTTGGGAAAACTTCCACCACCATACCAGAAAAAGCTGTATTGAACACATTATACAGAAGAGCGGAACGCATCAGATCAACTATCCCTCAAGATGAGAAAGTGCTTGAGTTCTTAGCCGCGACAGACGACCTTCTAAAAAAAAGAAAATACATAGCTCCAAAAAAATCAACACACACTTGCAATCTATCCCGAGAAGATAATTATCAGCTTTTCTTCAGCGATTCAGGGCATAGATATTATTCTTCTGGCGATCCTACACTCAATCCTTATCAGTAGATCAAACATTCTATTAATAATCGCCAAGAGAAGTCTGTTTTTTCGTTCCAGCCACATTCTTGTACGTTGCCCAAGATGTTCTAAAGAAATCATATTTGTTCCAATTTTCTTTTAAGAATTTTACAGTCAATGGATCACTTGGATAACCAGACCCGAACTCGATTCCTACAACCTTCTTTAGCTGTTCTATTTCTCTATCACGCGTTACTTTTGCAAGAATACTTGCAGCACCAACTATTATGTTGTTCAAATCTGCTTTGTGTTCGACGACAAGATGCTTCGCAGGGTTGTTCACTAGGTGCGTCATTAAATCCTTGTACGCTTGAAGGTTATTTGATGGACAATCTATAATAAACTTATCTGCTTTCAAATTGTTGATGAGTGTCGCCGTCGTCTTCGCTTCAAGTCTATTCAAATTGACGCTTCTATCATTTAATGCATCATCAATTTGCGACGGAGAAAGACGAATTATGTTGTGCTTGCAGAGCGCTTTGATTTTCTCAAATAAGAATTCACGTCTTTGAGGAGTTAATAACTTCGAATCTTTAACTCCTAGTTCCTCAAGTTTACTGAGATCTTTTTCATCAATGGCCGCGATTGCCATAATCATCGGCCCTATTACTGGACCTCGACCTGCTTCATCTATTCCTGCAACAATCATAACATCATTACTCTTCAAACATATAAGAATTTAACGGAAAAATACCCTTTTGCTTCACATTTTTCTGCACTAGTTATTTTTGCCGCTCGCAATCCAAATATTAGTTCTATTAACAAAACCGAGTCAAGTGTTGTCGAAGTGTTTTTTCAGTGCTCGCTAGGCAATAAAAATAAAGAAAACGCGAATTAATCCCCATCCTAAAGGATGGGGTATTTTGACATTCGCGTTTTCGAATTGCGCACTAGCGCCCTAAAGGGCGGGGTATTAAACCCCTTCCGCTAGCTCGCAATAACTATAGCGCAAAAGAAAAATGCGACTAACACTAAGAACTCACTCAATAATCGCCTAGTCTTTGCATGTTTAGAAACTTTCTGATTTCGTGCTTGATGTCTTCTTTGTCGCGAAGAAGCGCATCCTTGAAGTTATCAATGTATGAACGATACAAGAATTTTTCAGCGACTGTTTTGAAGAAGAAATAAATCGGTTTTGTTTCCCAGTGGCCTTCATAGTCTGTTACAACAAACGTGTCGAAAACAAAATGCGCTTCCCCTTTCATCGTCTTGTATTTTAGACCTTTTCGTTCAATAACAACCTCTGTTAATTTTTTCAGAGTTGCACTTATTCTTATTTCCATTTTTATGTAATCAGACGCTTCCTTGAATGGTTGTAACTTCAAAGTTATTTGTTTGCCGTCTTCAAATACTTCTTCAAAGCTCCAAAGTTCATTTCGTTTGTAGCCATGGTCCCTGAACCACTTATCTATTAATTTGTAGAGATCCTCCACATTTATGAGGCCAGTATAATTCATGGCTTCTCCGTAAGTTAGTGCTTTTACTTCTGGCATCTTAAATCCTCTTTATCTTTTTTTATACATTTATGTTGTGTAATACGCATTACTTGCAATCTCCATTTTTAAAAACTTTTTTATCTCTGTTTGGAGATCGTACAAATCTTCATTGAGTTTGTATATATATTTGTATCTATAATATCTCTTGAATAACTCCTTAACTAAAAAATTCAATGCCCATTTCGCAAATGGAGTCTTGAATTTGTCCTGCCAGTCAAACTCCACAGTGCCATTTATTTTTATCCAGAACTTGCCGTTTGTCATTTTTGTTTTTTGGCCGTCAACAACAGCGTCAAATTCTTTGACATCATAAAAATGTGTATCTACACTTATTTTGTATTTAATGAAACCATCTATTTTCTGTTCAGGAGTCATTTTCCATTCAACTTCATTGCCAAACACAGTAGAAACCTTATCTTTGTTCAGAGTTTCCATATAATCATATCTTCTCATATCAAACCAGGTTCTAATTGTATTATAGACTCCGCCAATATCATAGACTCCCGTGTACCTTATCTCTAAGTGTTTCTCACCAATTGGCACCTCTAATGACATAATCTAAGAATTGAAATGAAAACTTATAAATCTTTCTAGTCCAGAACCTTCTCGAGAGTTTCTGGATGCAAGTTAAGCTATGCTTAACTGCACAAAAAATCAACGATTTTTTTGTACAGAAAACACGAAAAGCGTTTTCTTCATTACTGAAGAATTAATTCATCTTTCTAAAGCATTTTTCTCTTTATTAGTGTAGCATCAATAATTCTTCTCGCCAAATCAAAGTATTCTTTTGACGCTTTACGATTAGGATAGAGATGAATAAATGGTTGTTTCTCATACTGTGCAATTTCAAATCGTTCGTCATGAGGTATCTTGCTAAGAATAGGCATCTCTAGATATTTCTCTATTTGCTCTGAATTAATGCTGTGATTATTTTCTCTGTATTTATTCACGACAAGACCAACAACTGGTTTGTTTTGTCTCTTTGCAAACTCGATGAGACGCTTCGCATCAACAATCGATGCCTTATCAGGATTTGTAATCACAAGAATTGCATCGGACATATCCATTAATTGTGTTGTTTCCCTGCCAAGTCCTGGAGATCCATCAATAATGACATAATCTGCAACCAAATGCAAATCCAACATGTTCTTTTTCAGCTTGTCAAAATTAACCATTTTCATGCTATCAACTGCTATATCTGCAGGAATAATTTTGAATCCTAACTGATGATTGTAGACCGCATTTTGTATCGGCTCGTCCTTATGCATTACATCATGAATAGTTGTTGGAAAGTATGTACTTCCAAGATTTATAGAAAGATTTGGCGAACTAAGATTTCCATCCATCACAATAACATCAGCTCCTAGTTTTGATAGAGCAAGGCCAAGATTGATAGCACTTGTTGTTTTTCCGACTCCGCCCTTGCCACTAAGAATAGTGATGAATCTTGCCAATATATTCCCCTCTTTTTATCAGATTGTGTAGTTTAAGTATATAAAGCTAATTGTCTTTTCTAATAATTGCTAAATACTTTTTCGAGTTCATCCACATTTTTAGTCTTCGCTATTTTTACTCGGAACTGCGCTCCACCTTGCATTCCTTTCGAGAAATTCATTCCTTGGTTTCTAAGCGCGGCGAATGGAACATTGAACTTCTCTGCAAGATTTAGGTATTTCAAGAATTCTTTTCTTTTGTCTTCTGACGAGATTGCATCATATTTACCTGTTCTTAGATAATTGTTTGTTTGTTTGAAGATGAATGGATTTCCCATCGCTGCACGTCCAATCATAACATAGTCGCATGAAGTTTCTTCAAACATTTTCTTCGCATCCTCTGGCGTTCGTACGTCTCCATTTCCTACGATTGGAATGTTCACTTTTTCTTTGAGCTCTTTTATTAACGACCAATTTGATTTTCCAGAGTAACCTTGATCAACAGTTCTTGGATGAAGCGTAATCATGCTAACGCCAACATCCTCTGCTATTTTTCCTATTCTTAGGAACAGTTTTCCTTCTTTCTCGACATTTTTAACGCCTGCACGCATCTTAATACTGACTGGTTTATTCGTCGATGAAACCAATGCAGATAGTACTTTTTCTAGATGCTCTGGTTTTTGCAGGAGCGCAGCACCTGCCATCTGAGCAGTTATGTGCTGCGCAGGACAACCAAGATTAAAATCTATCATGTCAAAATATGGTTCTACTATCTGCGCAGCTCTCTTCGTCAACGTGATGTCGCTCCCGAACAACTGCACGGCAAGAGGCCTCTCTTTCTCAGAAAATGGAACAAAATTCAAAAGATATTTTTCTTCTTGTTTTCCCATAAAATCAATTGCGTGAATGCTCGTTAGTTCTGTGAAAACAAGCCCTGCTCCCTCTTCCACACAGAGCAATCTGAACGCAGAATCAGATATTCCTGCCATAGGCGCAAGAAATACTTTTGAGTGAAACTTTGGAAGGTGATTCATGAAGAGAGTTAAGCCTTCTAGTATTAAAAATTGACGGAGACTTAACTCCGTAAACAATGAAACCTACAGTTTCAAGCTTACGTTCCTCTGGAACGTAAACAATATAAACCCCGCCTATGTTCTGTAAGTATCAAACCCACAGGTGATAATATGGGCAAAAAAAATAAAAACAAAGTCAAAAAAGTTAGCGCAAAGAAAGAGAGGTACACAAAATTCCACTCAGACAAACCAGGAACGTTAAACATAGCCATGCCTGAGCTACCTGAAGAGCAAATGAAAGTAGCAAGAGCAGATGATGAAAAAATAGGTAAGTTCCTAAGGTTTAACAAAAATAAACCAGTGCACGAAATCGTCGAAAGACGAGAGAAGAGCAAGAGATAACGAAAATCTTAGTGCTAAGATTTTCGGAATAGAAAATTCCCATAAATTTTCTATAGATATTTTTT
>CAITEO010000087.1 GCA_903891505.1 uncultured Candidatus Woesearchaeota archaeon | reverse complement strand
GGTGTTTTATTGCGACAAAAAGAATTTTGTTTTCATCCAGGTTTACTCTGAAGATCATTATAATATTCCAGGTGATGTGAACTCGTTTGAATTCTTTGAGGTCATATCTTAAGTTCTTGTAAGAATCTATAGACGTTTTGTCCCTTGAGAGAATTTCTTTGATTTTACGATTGATGGCGACGGCTAGTGCGGAGTTTTTCTTTGTGATTTTCTTTAGTGTTTCTTCAAACTCTTCGGTGATGTCGACGTTGAACATTTTAATCCACATATTTTGTCTAACTCTTCGAGCGTCATTATTCTTTTCGGATATTTTTTGTCGTGTTTAGTAGCAATTTCTTGCACTTCGCGTATTAATTCTTCCTTGATTTCTTTTTCAACATACTTTTCGCCGTATTGCAAAGCGAATATGTTCAACGCTTCGGATTTTGTCTTTAGGCCGTATTTTTCTTTTATCACTCCAAGCACTCTGTTCGTGTATTCGTTAATTTCCGCTCTGAAACTTATTTGTGTCATCATATCACCTTAAGTGATATGGAGTGATATTTAGTTTAAATGTTTTTTTGTTCGTTGGAAAAGAGATACTCGCGGCTTAATAATCGTATTTTGATTTGAATCGAAATGTTTGCGAAGAAAGGCAGAAAATATAGTGAAGATATGCTGCAAAATACGAGAAAGATAATTGGAAGTAGATGAACACAAAACTTCACCTTTTTTATTCTGTTTCTATCAATATTTATATAATAAGTTCCATTTCTTTTGAGTATGATAGAAATCATCCCGATTGGAGGGTACAGCGAGATTGGAAGGAATTGTACCCTGATAAAATACAAGAGCGAAGCAGTCATGATAGATCTTGGAATACACCTCGATAATTATATCAGGATAACTGAAGATGAAGACTTTGCACGATCAATGTCTAGAACTAATCTCATTCGGGAAGAAGCAATCCCTGATCTTTTCGGAATTGACGAAATGAAGTTTTTGAAAGCAGTAATTATAGGACACGGACACCTCGATCACGTTGGGGCGGTTCCATTCTATTCAGATATGCTCAAAGTTCCAATTCACGGAACAGAATTCACAATGCAAGTTCTCAAATCGTTAATTGAGGACAAAAAGAAGAGAATGCCTGAGATTGTAACGCACCCCATAAATTCAAGATTCAGAGTATCAAAAAACATCTCAGTAGAATTAATCAATGTTACACATAGTACTCCGCAAACATCGATTGTTGTCGTGCATACACCAGAAGGATGTGTTGTGTATGCGAACGACTTCAAGTTTGATCACAAGCCAATGCTTGGACAAGTTACGAACTTTGAAGCACTAAGGAAATTAAAAAATGTCAAAGCACTCATAATGAATTGTTTATACACAGAGCGAAAAGGAAAAACGCCGTCGGAAGAGGAAGCAGTTGGAATGCTCGAAGAGCTCTTGCTCTCTGAAGACTTCAGTGGCAGAAACATAATTACAACAACATTCTCAAGCCACGTTTCAAGACTAAAAACGCTCGTTGCTCTTTCAAAGAAAATAGGACGAAAACCAGTTCTCATCGGGCGCTCGATGGCGAAGTACGTTGATGCTGCAAAGATAACTGGTCTTGCTGACCTCGAAAAAGATGCTGAATTCGTAAGATTCGGATCAACACTCGAGAAATACTTTCAAGCGCATCCGCAAACAGTTGATAAGATGTTTATAGTTACAGGTCATCAAGCTGAACCCAAAGCAATACTTTCAAGGCTTGCACACTCCAACATATTTCCATTCAAGAAGCGAGATGTCGTGATTTTCTCGTCTAAAACAATTCCGAATGAGATAAACTATGCGAACAAAGATTTACTTGACGCCGCGCTTAAAGCGAGGGGAGTTGTTGTTTACAACGAGCTGCATGTATCGGGTCATGCAAGCGAAGAAGAACAAGAAGAGCTAATAAAACTAATCAAGCCGAAGTGTATAATTCCAACACACGGCGACGTTCGTATGATGAAACACCAAGAGAAACTCGCACTCAGGCTTGGATATAAGAAGACTGATGTACACATCCTTGAGAATTTCTCAAGGGTTTATGTATAAGCGCGAAAGATATTAATATAGTTCTATGTGAAGAAGTGTATGAAACATCACGTCGCAATCCTTGCAGCAAAATGGAAGTTGCTTGAGAAAATACTAGATGGCGAAAAAACGATAGAATCCAGGTGGTACGTTCATAAAACAAATCCGTGGAACAACATTCGTGCAGGAGATGTTGTTTACTTCAAAGAGACTGGAAAACAAATCGAAGCTAAAGCTGTTGCTAAGAAAGTTTTGTTCTTTGATAAGTTGAATGATAGGAAAATAAATGAAACACTTAAAAAATATGGACGACGAATAGGTATTTCTAAAGAGAATAGCAAATTTTATTCTGGAAAGAATTATTGCATTCTTGTTTTCTTGAAGAATGTCGAACGTGTCGCGCCGTTCCAAATCGACAAGCGCGGATTTGGAAATGCTGTAGCGTGGTTGACGGTTCAGAACATAAATAAGATCAAAATAAAATAATGTTTTTCTTTTTATCTTTGTTCTTCTGTATTTTACCGCGCGTTGCGCGGCATTGCCCGCCATCGGCGGGTGTTGCACAGAAGAACAAGAATTAGATAAATATTATTTAGCATATAGTGTTTTTAACTCAAGAGAAAAGAAACAATAAATCTATTCTTCGCTGTTATTGTTCTCATCAGTTGTACTTTCATCATTAGTTTCGTCGAGAGAGTTATTGTTGTTATTCTTCTCATCAATTTCTTCCATCATGCGAATGCCTGTTTCGGTGAGGGCTGATTGTGCTTTGCGTTTTTTTCGCCAACGATTTCGTCTGTTTCTATTCTTTCTCCACTCAGCATCTTTGCTGTTAACTTCTTTAAGACCCATAAGCATATCTTTTATTAGAGCTTGCTCTTCTTTTACTTCACGAAGTGTTGCGGACATTTCAGCGACTTCTTTTTCAGTCTTCAAATTCACGTCGTAGTCTAGCTCTGAACGAAGTTCGGATTGCCTAGACATGATGTTTTGTCCTATCATGATGAGTGTTGAGAGAAATATAGCTTCGAGCGAAACTATCATTGTTAAAAGACCATAGGGGAATGGATCGAATACGTAGTTTGGACCGAATCTACCTTGATTGGCTGCAATCCACCAAGCGAACCAGATTACATGAATATAGACGAACCACATTGTTCCTGCGAATTTAGTTATGAAAACAGCGAGCTTAGTTTCAAGAGTTGATATTTTCTCGAATTCAATCTTCATGTTCTTAGATATAAAATGTACAACAATATTTGTTACATACCATTCATTTGGTGTATCTGGATTGTCGTGTATACAATCTTCACATCTTGTAAACATCTCGCCTTTCTTGAATGCAGTGTAGTTTCCGCATAGACTGCACTCATAAACACCAGACGCTTTAACGTTTCCCTCAGGTTTGCTCTTGCCCTTGAATATTTTAGGGATTATGCTAAACCGTTTTTTCTTTTTCCCCTTTTCCATTCGTATCAGAACTTTTTTTATAATATAAAAGTATTTCTATTTGAAAGCAACATATCCTAGTTTATCAAGAATTTGTTTAATTTCATCGATGGTTTTTTGCTGATTGTTCTTCTTTGACATCCTTACAAATCTTATTAGTAGATCTTCTGTTTGATTCTTTGTGAAAAGATACAATTTATGTCCGTCCAATATAAAATAGAATCTATAGTCTCTATATTTTAATTCTCTAATGCTCATATTTCCTACATGTCCAAGAACCTTTCCTTTTTCAGGATTAGTTTGCAAATCATCAATTAGATTATATATTTTAAGAGATTCGTTTTTGAATGTCTTGTATATTTCATCTCTTAATTTGTTGAGAACTATTACTTGGATCATTTTGACTTTAATTTTAGTTTAGTCCATTCTTTTGCTTCTTGAAGTGAAGAATACTCGTTTTCATCCACGAATTCTTTGAGTTTCTCCTGTAGAAGAAGAGTGTTGTGCATTCTCCTTATGACATCATCATAGTTTTCAGATTTTTTCCCGAACTCTAAGAGCAGGTCGCGTGTTTCCTTTGATATGGATATTGTGGTGTTCATTATAATCATATATAAGTATTATGCTTTATTATATAAGTTTTTCGCTTTCTTTTTGTGATGGTGCCTCTTCAAAGTATTAGTGAGCGTATTGTGCGCAAACTATATAAACTGCTTTTCCTCTCTTGAGAGTAACAGGCGTAAAGCGTACTGATTACAGGGGGTAAATCATGAAATTAACACTAGCAGAACCAAGATTACTCAAAGATAGTATTTCAATAATATCAGATCTCGTTACAGAAACAAGAATAAGAATACTAAAGGACTATGTCGAACTCGTCGCGATGGATCCGGCGAATGTCGCAATGGTAATATTCAAAATGCCATCAAGCTGCTTTGCAGAGTACGAAATAAAAGAGGACACAGTCATCGCGATAAATCTTAATAATTTAAAACAAGTTCTAAGGCGAGCAAAGCCATCAGATGTTTTAACGCTTGAAAAAGCAGAAGGAAAACTTAAGATAACATTGAAAGAAAAGACTGTTAGAACATTCTTCTTGCCACTAATAGATCTTGAAGAGAGAGCACAAAAGATACCGCAGCTAACAGCGAAAGCGACAATAGAATTCCAGAGTACGATGCTAAACGATGCAATAGATGATATGGATATTGTAGGCGAGAGCGTATCATTCCTCGCTCAAAAAGACAAACTCGTAATATCTGCATCAGGTGATTTGACAAAGGCAGAAGTTGTAATATTAAAGGATGATTCGGTTAAAATAACAACAGAAACTGACCAGAAGAGCAAGTATAGCATAGAATACTTGAAGAAAATGATGCAAGGCTCGAAGCTCGCATCAAAAGCAACGCTCAAGTTTTCGAACGATTATCCTTTGACCTTGGAATACAAGGAAACTGACAAACTAAGCTTGACATTCATCTTGGCACCTAGGGTTGATAATGACTAGGTGATACGCACGGATTATAAAAAAGTCCTTTTAATTTTTTGTACTATTTTTCTTATTTCTCTTTTTGTTGCAGGTTGCCAAAAAGAACAAGCAACAAATAATAAAGAAAACGCATCTTTTGAAAATCAAAATGGAAACCAGAATGTACGTGCGCAAACATTTGTTTACATAACTAACCCTCAGCGAGTTGAACACAAAACTTTTTCCATTGTAAAACCAAAAGATTGGAAAGAAACGGAATATAATTCCGCATTAATATATCTACCTCCAAATGGAAATCTTAATGATGCGTTCTCTGAAAAGTTTAGTATGATGGGGGGTTTTATTCCAGAGAATGAAACTCGTTCGTTCAAAGAAATAACTCTTTCTGAAATAGAGAATAGCAAATCAGCCATGCCCAATCTTCAAGTCATAGAATTTAATGAAACTGCAAGGCTTGGGCGAATTGATGCGATTAAAGTTGTATTAAATACAAAAATACAAAATCGAACACTTGTAATAACTCAACTAAGAGCACTTCAAGGAAATAAAGCGTACGCGTTTAGTATGCAGTGTGAAGAGCGATGCGCGGATTCTAACATATTTTATGAGATGGCTCAATCATTCGAGTGGAAGAATCCATAGATTTATTAAACTCCATATTAATAATAGATAAGATGTTCCATGTTTAACAAACAAAGGGAGTGAGTATGAGCATAATTCAACTAAAAGGGGTTTCTCGAACGTACGTGATGGGAAAAGAAACACTCGCAGCGCTCGACTCTGTAAATCTTGACATTAAAGAAGGTGAATTTCTTGCGATAATGGGGCCATCTGGTTCTGGCAAATCAACATTTGCAAACATAATAGGTGGTCTCGATAAACCAAGCGCTGGAACAATCATAGTTGATGGCGAAGAAATAAATAAGTTAAACGATCGAAAACTCTCAAAGTACCGTAATAAAAAAATAGGATTTGTTTTTCAATCATTCAATTTACTTCCAACTTACACAGCGCTTGAAAATGTAATGGTTCCACTCATTTTATCAGGCGAATCATCGAAAATTAGACGACAAAAAGCAGAGGACTGTTTAAAATCAGTAGGTCTTGATGGACGGATGGATCATAAACCAAACCAACTCTCTGGCGGCGAGCGTCAAAGAGTTAGCATTGCACGTGCGCTCGTGAATGATCCGCAAATAATTATTGCAGATGAACCAACAGGAAATCTTGACTCTAAGAAGAGCGAGGAAATAGTTGCTCTTCTAAAAAATATGAACCGCAAGAAAAAAATAACTCTTATTGTTATAACCCACGATCCAAATGTCGCGCATGAAGCAGACAGAGTCGTTCAAATGCATGATGGAAAAATTGGGAGGGCGACATAAGATGAAATTCTTTGACTATGTGGCTCTAGGTTTCAAGAACATTTGGAGACGAAAATCTCGATCTTTCCTAACTATATTCGCTGTAGTGATAGGTGCAATCTCCATAATAATTATGTTATCACTTGTTCTTGGAGCAAAACAAGTAGCAACACATCAACTTGAAAGTATAGATGGATTAACTCTTATGACTGTGTCTGCGAATCCAGAAATACAAAATTCTGGAAATTTAATTAATACAGACACATATGGCGATGATACAACAAATAAGTTGAATGATTCTACTGTTGAAACAATTAAACAAATTCTGAACGTACTTGATGCAACACCTATCGCGGGAGTGTGGGTAAAAAGCATCAGTCTTGAGGGATCAGATAAAAAATATCGTGCGAACATCGTCGCTTACACACCAGGAACTAAAGTTCTAAATATTCCTGTCGCAGCAGGCAGATCATTAGTTCCAGAAGATATGGATAAAATAGTAATTGGCTCAGAGCTCTTGCGCAACTTAGGATACTCAAATAACCCTGGCGACATAATCGGGAAAAAACTCGTTTTATACACACAAGAATATGTTGATTGGGGAGCGGATCCTCCCAAACCACCAGAAGGAGATAATAAAGAGTACTTTGATAATATTCAGAACCAACCACACAATGTTACTGTAGAAATTGTGGGCGTTGTTACGGGGGGAGTTGATGAAAGCCAGAATTATATTACTATGGGCTTCGGAAAAAGAATTATGACAAGCAAGAACTGGAAGTATGACGATCAAAAAATGAAACAGTTGAAAGAAAATCAAAGTCAACTCGAAGAGCAACTTAGACGCGAACAAGCAGAACAAAAGAGCGTATACATAAAGAGCTTGATGACGATCCCAGATAATAATGTTAGAAACGAATTGTTTGACGAGTGGAATAAAGAATGGGATAAAAACATATCTGAGCAACTGGCTGCCGCAGGATTTAATCAAAGTGCTACTTTGATACTCGACAAACAAGATAACTTGGCACGCAACGGATATAGTTCTATATTGCTTAGAGTAGATAAAACAGAAAACATAGAGAGTGTTGCAAAGAGCGTAAAGCAACTAGGCTTCGGAGTTCAGACTGCGAAAGATATGCTTGATCAAATAAAAAAAATATTCAACTTAATAGGTTTAATCATAGGTGCAATCGGAGGAATAGTTTTGTTTGTTGCCGCGCTTGGAATTATTAACAACATGATTATGGCAACATACGAAAGAACTCGCGAGATAGGAATACTGCGTGCATGCGGCGCTACTAGGGGAACAATTAGAAATATGTTCATATTCGAAGCAGGACTCCTCGGATTTCTTGGAGGAGCAATAGGTCTCGTGATAAGTTTCGGCCTTGCGAAAATAATGAATATTGTCGGAAATCAAATCGCGATAAGTCAAGGCGTTCCAATACAAAACATAATTTCATTTCAGCCGTGGCTCGTAATTAGTGTGATTGCGCTCACAACACTCATCGGAGCGCTTGCAGGATTACTTCCAGCAATACGTGCATCTCGTATGGATCCAGTGGAAGCTTTGAGATATGAATAGATGATGCGCAAAGTTGAGAACGAAGGCAATCTTACGCTGAGGCGCGAATAGACATTAATTAAGCACAAATTTTAAATACGCAAATAGTCGAAAGAATAGTATAAGGGGTGTTTTTAATTGGGAAAATTAAAACTGTTAGGAAAAGTAGTATTATCAGGATTTTTATTTGCAATTGTTGCATTCGTAATTCATATGATTGGGGCGATGCTCGCGATGGGTTACTACAAGATGCCTGAATATGCATCTGTTTGGAGCAAACTAATGATGCCGAGTGCTGGCGCAGCACCACCATTGTCATTTTCTATGTTCTCGCTTCTCTTTAGCTTCATAGGTGGAGTATTGTTCGCGATTGTGTACGATGTGCTCATGGGGGGAATACCTGGAAAGAAAGTAAACAAAGGACTTGCATTCGGATTCCTAGTGTTTTTGCTTGCAGGAATACCTGGATACTTAAGCATGCTATTATTAATCAATTTACCAGCAGGTCTTGCTGCAATGTGGACGCTTGAAAACCTTGCAGTATATCTTGTCGGTGGAATGATTGTTGCATGGATAATACGTCCAGGCAAAGAAGCAACGGCTAAGAAGAAGGTTTGAATTATAAATAATTTTTTTATTTTGTTCTTCTTTTCAATTTCTTATCTATTTTACTCGCAACTAGCCTATTTTATCCGAAATTTATTTAAAGGAAATTCAAGAAAGAGTGATTAGTTCATAGTTTTGGAGGAATATTTCAATGAAAAGCAAAACAGCATATTTAGTTGCGTTTATACTCGCAATAGCAGGAGTTCTGTTCGCAGGATTCTTAACAATTAGCACAAAATTATATGGTGTTTGTCCACTAAAAGAGCCATGTCCACAATTTTTCGGCCAGCCAGCATGTATCTACGGATTCATACTATTTGCAGCACTGCTAATATTATCTGCAATAATGCTCTTTAAGAAAGAAGGCAAGAAAGAGAAAGCGAAGAAGAGTAACTGCTTATGGACATCGACGTTCGTCGTTAGCATAATAGGAATACTATTTGCAGCAGTTTCAATCTACAAAGAACTATCATTTCCATGCCCGGCGGGTGGATGCTCATATAGTCTTCTCTTGCCAACATGCATATACGGATTCGCATTCTTTGTCGGAATATTCATATTCATATTGCTTGCGAAGAGAAAGTAGACTAATCGCGTTTTTTATTTTTTATTTTTTATTTTTTACTCTTCCAGATTTATCTGCGCGTAACGCGCAGCACTTGCCCGCATTGGGCGGGTTAAAACTGGATGAGTGAATAATATTAAGATGATATTAAGATGATATTAAGATTATATTTAGAGGAAAGAAATCAAATGAAAAGTGAAACAAAGAAAGACATTTTTTCTGCAAACGAACGTCGTACAATAAAATCATTGAAGACTCCTGCGAAACTTCAGGAGTTCGTGAATGCGCTCGAGTACAATACTGGGAAGAGGATATCTGTTGTTGATGTTTTGAGGTTGAAGAAAGGCGATTGCCTAGAAGCGGCAATGTTCGCTTGCTACGTACTCGAAGAACATAAGATTGAAGCGTTTTTGATGGATCTATCAGTTGTTCGCGACGAAGACCACGTGCTCTGCGTTTTCAAAGTGAATGGATTGTATGGTGCTATCGCGCAAAGCAAATTCCTCGGACTTAGATACAGACATCCAGTTTATGCATCGCTTCGAGAGCTCGCGATGAGCTACTTCGACAATTACTTTAGCTTTCAAGGATACTTCTCTTTGCGCGCTCATTCTGTTCCACTTAGACCTGATTTTTCAGATAAGAATTTGATTCGAGCAAGATTCGTCGTCGAAATAGAAGCGAAATTCTCCGAGATAAAACACGTTGAGATAGTTCCACGAAACATCAAACTAGTCCCCGCGAGCCGAGAGAAATTCAAACGCGAAGTCATAATACTTCCTAGCTACGCGAAGGTTGCGAAGAAGTATAAATGATTGTTTGTACTTTTCTGAAATTCTACTTTATTTCACAACCTTTAAAAAAAGAGGAGGATATCGCAGAGTATGAAGAATCGTCAGGTAGGATACATCGTAATTGGAATTTCCATTCTTATGGGCGTTCTAATCTGGCTATTCAATCATGCATTAACGCAGATTGTCAATGACAATTGCAGCCACGGAGCTAGCTGCGCGATGTGGGGGGACATAAAGTTCCAAACTAACGTCGGACTGGGGATACTGATATTTGTTCTAATAGTTGGATTATATCTTGTATTCTTCGCAAAGGATGAAGTTGTTCGAGAAGTTCATACGGTTAAAGTAATCAAAGAACAAGTTAAAGCGAAGAAGATAACAAAAGAGAACTACGAGAAGCTCCTTGGGAAACTCGAACCTGATGAGCGCGCGATTGTTGAACGAGTGATAGATGCTAACGGATCAATCTTTCAATCACAACTTGTTGAAGAAACGAAGTTTACAAAAGTTAAAATCACACGGATACTAGATAGACTTGAAGGTAAGGGCGTAATTGAGCGCAAAAGGCGTGGAATGACGAACGTCGTGATATTGAAGCATCAATAAGTCTGGACAGATAACTTAAACTTCTGAATAATCAACTCTGTGAATAACTAGATTGATGAATTAGTACGTGGTCAGGAAATGGTCCTTCTTCTACAGATTTCATGATTTCTCTTACGCGAGAAGTCCGTCTGAAGTAAACTGCTTTTCTAACACTCTCTTTCTTCGTTAAGTGTCGATCAGAATATCTTTGTTTGCTTCTCTCACTTTTATCCAGAAGATATTCCAACTCAGCATATAGTTGCTTCGATGAGTCAAGAAAAAGATTTGTTAGGCAACCAATATCATCAGCTGTTAAAACAATTTCATTCTCGAGCTTATCTGCTAGATTTACTATTTTTATTCCAAGCGTTTCAAGCATCACATAATGTCTAATCTCCGCAGAATACAATTTAGGGTGGTGTCCGATGTTTAAAAGAAGATCAGTCTCTATGTAGTTATACGCATCAAGCAGTTTACTGCCTATTGTGCGGACATAGTTTATGTTATTTGTTAGTTCCAAGTCGCCCATTGACAACAATCTCTGATTTGCTTGTATTTAATCTTTTCTTAAGGATGTATGCAGCACTACTAAATACGCGTCATCTTTCACAACCTTTTTGAATAGATTTTGGTTCTGCGTCTATTATTCAGGGATTTATAGAATAATATTTTAATGTGAAACTAGTTTCACATGTTTATTTATAAGGGGTTTCAAATTTACAAGGGGTATGAATAACCTTAAGTGAAGGCGTTGTTACAATATATTTACAGTAGTGGTTAGATATGTCGAGTGATTATTTGTCAAGCAAAAAAACAGCAATAGTATTTGCAGCAGCAGTAATAATAGTAGTCATCGCGCTGTATTTTATCTTAGGATCGTCCAAGTTAATGATGAATACAGCAAGACCAATAACCGCACCAAAACTTGATCTTTTCAGAAATATGCAGATAAAAACAGTATATAATGACGATGGCACGATAGATATGTTTGTACTTGCACCGAGCAGTAATTTATCTGCATATCGAGCGAAGGGAATGGCGGTTCCTATGCAAGGAACTATTGTTCTTGGTAGCGAACAAGGACTAATGATGAAAGAAGAAGGAGAGTACAAAAGAATTGGAGATAATATTGAGGAACAAGGAACAGTTTTCAAAGTCTCAGGTGTACTTGAAGCGACAGGAACGTTCGCAGATGATTTTCATTATTTATCAAGCGAAGATTATGCAAATTTGAGTGGGGGCTTTGCTGGAGTGAGCGTTGTTAAGTTAAAAGATGGCAAGGTTCCAAAATTATTTTATCTATACAATGTTCAAGATAAGAACAAAATAAACTTAACTCTTGCTGAGGGTAATTTTACATTATTCACAAAACAATTCCAAGGAGACGCAACTTATTATCCATTAATACTAGGGTATGATGAGGCGAAAATGATGCGTGAAGAAAAACTCTTTAACAAAGTTGGAGATACGCTTGATGGTTTCTTTGGACGAAACATAGTGATAGTTGGTGTGCTCGAGAAAACAAATACAAGTCTTGATATGGCGCACGTTGTAGAGAGTAATTTTTTCAATACTGAGGTGAAAGCGTGAAGAAAACAGAACTGAAAATTAAAGGAATGCATTGTCCAAGTTGTACAATGCTCGTCAAAGAAGCATTAACTGATGTTAAAGGAGTCAAAGATGCAAAAGTTGATTTGAAAAAAGAAAATGCGATAGTTGAATACGACGAGAAACTTGCTGATGAGCAAAAAATGATTGCTGCAATCAAAGCAGAAGGCTACGAAGTAAAGATTGCGAAGTAAGAGTTGACGTGGTTGAGTTGCCGTACGCCGTCGTATTATAGCGACGCGTTGCTCCAGGGGTCGCCCCCTCCGGGGTGGAGCATAGGCAACTCAACAGGCGGTTAATAACATAAGAAAAACTAAAAAGGTATAATTGTGAAGAAAACTGATTTGAAAATAACTGGAATGCACTGTGCGAGTTGCGCGTTCTTGATAAACAAAGGACTTTCAAAAGCAGATGGAGTTAAGGAAGCGAATGTAAACTACGCAACAGCGAAAGCGATGGTGCTCTACGACGAAACAAAGTTATCAGAAGAGGACTTAATCAAAGTTGTACAAAGCAGAGGATACGACGCAGCAATTGCACGCAAAGAAGACGCGCAAAATGATGCTGAAACTCAAAAGAAAGAAATACAACTCATAAAAAACAATTTCTACTTAGGATTAATGTTCGCAATTCCTGCATTTATTATAGGAATGATATTCATGCCTCTCGGCATTGCTCTTCCGTATGAAATGTTAATTCTATTCATACTTTCAACTCCTGTTCAATTTGTCGTCGGATGGGACATATATAGAAGTGCATGGGTCTCACTCAAGAACAAATCCGCGAATATGGATACGCTCGTTGCTATTGGAACAAGTGCAGCATATCTATTTAGCGTGTATGCTTTGCTTTTCAATCCAAGTCTTGGGCAGTACTTCGAAACATCAGCAATACTAATCACGTTCGTAATGCTAGGACGCTACCTTGAAGCGAGAGCAAAAGGAAAAACGAGCGACGCCATAAAGAAACTCATGGAACTCGCGCCGAAAATGGCGACAATTATAAGATTTGTTGGTAAAAAGAAAAAAGAAATAACAATTCCTGTTGATGAAGTCGTTCTTGGAGATATAATAATAGTCAAACCAGGAGAGAAAATCCCTGTCGATGGAATCATAATAGAAGGAACATCATCTGTCGATGAGAGCATGATAACAGGCGAGAGCATTCCACGTGAAAAGAAAAAGGGCGACGTTGTTATTGGGGGAACAATCAACAAGCATGGCGCCTTCACGTTCAAAGCGACAAAGATTGGTGAAAATACAACTCTTGCGAGTATAATAAAGTTAATTGAGGATGCGCAAGGAAAGAAAGCACCAATCCAAAGATTCGCAGATACTATTTCAGCATACTTTGTTCCAATAGTGATTGCAATCGCACTAATCACATTCGGAATCTGGTATTTCATATTCGGCAAAACTCTTTCGTTCGCACTCATAACAAGCGTAGCTGTACTTGTAATTGCATGTCCTTGTGCGCTTGGTCTTGCAACTCCAACTGCGATAATAGTTGGAACAGGAAAAGGCGCGAAGAAAGGAATACTAATCAAAGGAGCAGATAGTTTGGAAGCTGCGCACAAAACAAAATACGTAATATTAGACAAGACAGGAACAATCACGAATGGCACGCCAGTTGTTACAAATATAGTGGTATTCAACAAGAAATTTTCTGAGATGGACCTATTGAAAATTGTAGCGTCGATAGAAAAACAATCAGAACATCCACTTGCGGATGCAATTGTTAACGATGCATCGAAGAAGAAGATATCTCTTTCAAAAGTAACGGGTTTCAAAGCAATATCTGGTCATGGAATAGAAGCAAAAATAGGAACGAAGCAGTATTACTTTGGAAATCAAAGATTGATGCAAAAAATCAAGGTCAACTATTCATCACAAAAACAAGAAATAGAAACGCTCGAATCAGAAGGAAAAACAGTAATGCTTCTATCTCTTGGCAAAACACTAATTGGCGCAATAGCTGTAGCGGATACAATCAAAGAAACATCAAGAGAGGCAGTTTTAGAACTTCAAAAAATGAAGATAGAAGTATACATGATAACAGGGGACAACGAAAGAACAGCGAAAGCGATAGCAATTCTTGCGGGAATAAAACCAGAGAATGTTTTCGCGGAAGTTCTTCCGAACAAGAAAGCAGAGTATGTAAAAAAACTTCAACAACAAAAGGGTAATGGAAAGAATGGACAAGAAACGAATGTTGTCGTCATGGTTGGAGATGGAATAAATGATGCGCCAGCACTTGCGCAAGCAGACATAGGAATCGCCCTCGGCTCAGGAACAGATGTCGCGATGGAGAGCGGCAACATAGTGCTCATGAAGAACGATCTTCGAGATGTGCCGCGAGCGATAAAACTCTCCAAGCAAACAATGGGGAAAATAAGACAGAACATGTTCTGGGCGCTAGTTTACAACATACTCGGAATTCCACTTGCAGCAGGCGTGCTCTATCCATTCACAGGATGGTTACTCTCGCCAATAATTGCAGGTGGAGCAATGGCACTCAGTAGTGTGAGTGTTGTAACGAATAGTTTACTGCTCAAGAACACAAAGTTGTAAAAATTAAAAAATTAAAATAAAGCTAATAGAATTAAAAAATATAAATAACGAATATGAAATGAGGGAAAGTCATGAAAGAAAAAATATTCATACCAGACATCGAATGTGAAAGTTGCACAAAGCTCTTGAATCGTAAATTCAAAAACATCAACGGCGTTGATGAATTTACGGTCGAGAATGACGGAATAGAAGTAGAGTATAATCAAAAAGTTGTCTCATCAGACAAGCTGATAAAAAACATAGAATCGCTTGGCTTTCGAGCATCGCTCAATCCGTTTGAAAGAAAAAATCTCAAAGAGAGACTTCGAGATATGAAAGAAAATAAAGAGAAATACAAAACGATGCGAAAAGTATTCTGGTACTCACTCTTCATTTTCTTAATACTATTTGGGCTTCAAGCAATAGCATACTTCGGATTCCTAAATTCAATTCCAAATTTCCTCTCGAAGTTCGGAATTTGGTTATTCTACTTAGATATTAGCGTCGCTGCACTTGCTGCAAGCGCGTGGTACATGTACACACAAAAAGGACATGTAACATGCATGACTGGAATGATGATAGGAATGACGCTTGGAATGCAGACAGGAATGATGATCGGAGCAGTTCATGGCGCAGTAAATGGTTTTTTCATTGGCGCGATGGTTGGAATGATAATAGGAACAATTGCAGGTATAATATCTGGAACAAGTTGCGGAAACATGGGAATAATGCAAGGAATGATGGCAGGAATCATGGGCGGAACAATGGGTCCGATGATAACAATGATGATGTTCACAGACCACGTCAAAATATTCATGCCATTTTACATTGTAATAAACCTTGCAATACTCGCGGGATTTGTTTATATGTACTTTGAAGAAGTTGTTGAGAATAAGAAGATTGTCAAACGCGATATTGATTTCATCTCGCTTGCAGCAATTAGCATAATAATAACGTTCGCGCTAACGGCGCTCGTAATTTACGGGCCAAAATCAGTGCTTTTTGGAGGATAAACGAAGTATTTTTTTGAAGCCCAGCGAGCAAATGAATAATGCAGTCAACAAAACACAAGAAAGCGTTTCACGTTTTCTGTGTCCAGAAAATCCTCACAGATTTTCTTGGGCTAGACTCGTATTTGTTAATGCGTGTTTAGCTCGATAGCTCGCGGCCACAAAAATACGAGTAAGAGAATAATAGGAGGATAAAAAAATGAAAGATTACTTTAAGATACCAATACTCGCGATTGCGATAGTGATAGTTGGATTTATTTTTGTGTTTGCCGCGACAAACATCGTCGCGCAAAAAGGAGGTGTTGCCTCTAATTATAATGGCGATGCAAATAGCTATGCTAATTCAGGTAAAAATAATCAGCAGGCTAATTTAGGCGTGGCATCGCAAGTTCAAGGAGATGTGCAAATTGTCAACTTAAAAGTTGTGGGCTCAGGATACGTCTTAACACCGAGTGTTGTAAAGGTCGGGGTTCCTGTTAAAATTGTTGCTGATGTAAGTGCAATGCCTGGCTGTTCAAAGGCATTTACAATACCTGATTTTGGCGTACAGAAATATTTTTCAGACACAGACAACACAGTAGAATTCACACCAAACAAAGTAGGAACGTTCAAAGTCGCATGTACAATGAATATGTATAGAGGAATTCTTGTTGTAACAGATGATGGAACAGCTAATGCCACAACGACTGCAGCAATAACTGCGCAGAATACGAATTTAGCTTCAAGTCCTGCGCCAACATGTGGAATGGGCTCAGGTGGCAGTGGAGGATGCGGCTGCGGCAGTGGAAGATAGAGTCATTCACAAGATTTTTAATTAAATGATGCGGAGTAAAAAAATAATGAAAAAGAAAAATATTTCCTGGAAGATTTTTGTTTTATTACTGGTAATAGCTTCAATTATTGTTGCCGGCTGCAGCACAGGGGGAAATAATGTTTCAGGGCAAACAACATCAGGAAATGATTTTAAAGATATTCAAGAAGTTCATGTAAAAATAGTTGGAGCAAATTATGTCTTTGAACCAACAACGCTCAAGAAAGGAGCGATTGTCAAATTAATATTTGACATGACAAGTGTTGATGGCTGCGCAAGAACTGTAGTTATACCATCGTTTGGAATACAAAAAACATTAACAGAGAGCAACAATGTAATAACATTCTCGCCAGACAAAGCAGGACTTTTTAGAATCGCTTGCTCAATGAACATGTACACAGGGGAATTCACAGTCGAATAAATCTTTTGTTTTTTCTTTGGGCTATATTTGAGTCTAGTTGTTGTTTTACTTTCTTAGTATTTTAGATTTAAAGTATTGTTCTTGAAAGTGTGTCAGCTCTAGAATCTTTTCATCAGTATATTGAGCATAGTTTGGCTCTGTTGGAACAACGATCAGTTTATCGTCATCATCATCAGATCTTTTAATTACGGCGATGCAGGTTCCAGTAAACTCAGAAACTGGTTTTGAAACACCTAGTATATACGCATCTAATTCTTCGCCATCAGGCGCGATTGTTCCCTCCACAAAACCATAATTTATAGAGTAAATCATATCTGGATATTTAGGGTGAGCACTACCTAGAGGTCTATCCACTTTTATTTTTACTTGTTTACCTATGAATTTTGTTGAGTAACTCATTTTATTGTGTTCGCACCATCGCAGATTTTCTTGATATTGAGGATAGATATAGTAAGATATATATAATTTATCTTGTTAAATTAGGTTATGACTATAAAAGAAATGCGTTCGAAAACAATTGAGCTACTAGAGTTTTACAAAAAAATAGGATATGATGAGAAACTAAAGCAAATAGATTTGTTTGTCAAGAAACGCGCGCCTAAATTACCATATCATAATTACAAACACGCACTTATGGTTTGTGATGCAGCAAGATTCTATGGTGTTAACGAGGGAATCTTCAAAGAAAATATATTTCTTCTAGAAACAGCTGCGTTGTTACACGATGTTGTGTATGTCAAAGGAAGAACAGATAATGAAGAGCAATCTGCAAAATTTGCGACGCTTTTTCTTTTAAAACAAGGTTATTCATCAAGTCAAATAAATATTATTTATAAATTGATTCTTGCGACAAAAATGCCGACTAAACCAAGAGGAATTTTGCAGAGAATAATGTGTGATTGCGATGTTGGGTATATTGGAACAAAAGAGTTCGATACAATGTCTGAAAAGTTGCGCTTGGAGTTTGGCGTAGAAAAAAGAAAATGGTACAATGAAGACCAACCAAATTTCTTAAGAAATCATAAATACTATACAAAAACAGCAAAAGAATTAGGCGGGTCTAAAAAACAAGAAATTCTAGCTCGTCCAAAACTCGTCTAAAGTTCTAATGGTAACCATTAGCACAAGATTTAAAAATAAATAGCGTAATTTATACTCCATGGGGCGTATAACAACAGAGGAGAGCATTATTTCTCTATTAAAGAAGGAATCTTTGCAGACGATAGATGTTGCTGCAAGACTCGGCATTGAGAGACATACAGCTGTAAAATACCTTGAAACAATGGAGAGCCGCGGAGTTGTTTGTCACGATATAAAGCGGCGCGCAAAGATATGGAGTGCAGCATCACCTAATATCGTGAGCGCGCTTAAGAAAAACGATCCTCTAATTAAGCAATTTACAAGTATACTTGACGATGTAGATGAGCACATAAACATCCAGAATAAGAACCACGAAATCATATGGAAAAATAAGTTCGCAAGAAATGATATGTTAAGATGCTGGAATAGCGCGGAAGGAAAAATAAAATGGAACAGCAGCAAGAAGTGCGATAATTGTCCAGTTGAACACGCATTCCTCACAGGGAAACAACTATTCAAGGAAAAATCCTGTCATGGCAAAAACAAGAAGATAATTGCGAAGCCAATCAAGGATGAGAACAACAAAACTGTTGCAGTCGTCGAGATAATAAAGGATAGAAAATAGGCGAGAT
Source organism: uncultured Candidatus Woesearchaeota archaeon (assembly GCA_903891505.1). GTDB lineage: Archaea > Nanobdellota > Nanobdellia > Woesearchaeales > 21-14-0-10-32-9 > 21-14-0-10-32-9. Next base: position 14,875 of record CAITEO010000087.1, on the reverse strand, counting down.
AAAGCAAACGAAAGACAAGAAAAAAGAGTATGAACTAACAAATTTACCTTCTCGACACAAGGAAACGCTTAAACGTTTCGTGTGCCAAGAAAATACGCAGTATTTTCTTGTGCATCCCTAGGGGACCAACCCCTGTCGAGACGCGCCTTAAACTGACGGCGGCGTACGGTAAATTTGCAAACTAACTGAAACACAAAATGAAAGACTTAAACGTTGCGGACGATGTAAAAAACAAGTTCGAAGCAGACGTAGGACTCGACGTTGAAACTGTACGTAAAATATCGGAGTACAAGCGTGAACCTAAATGGATGCTTGATAAAAGACTTGCAGCATTCAGAATATTTCTAGATAAGAAAAATCCATCATGGGGGCCTGATATATCAAAGCTTGATTTGAGCAAGATACATTACTTTTCTGTGCCTGACGCGAAACCGAATGCGAACACTTGGGAGCAAGTACCTGAGAACATAAAACAAACATTCGAAAAACTCGGAATTCCAGAAGCTGAACGACGAGCACTCGCTGGCGTTGGCGCGCAGTATGATAGTCAGATAATTTATCACAATCTAAAAGAAGATTTGCAAAAAAAAGGAGTCATCTTTGAAGATATGGATGTTGCAGTCAAAAAATATCCTGATCTTGTCAAGAAGTATTTCATGACAACAGGAGTTGCACCGGCGCTTCACAAGTTCTCAGCATTGCATGGCGCAGTATGGTCTGGTGGAACATTCATCTACGTCCCTAAAGGAGTCAAAGTATCGATGCCTTTGCAAGCATACTTTAGGATGAATACAGAAGGAATGGGGCAATTCGAACACACACTCATAATAATCGACGAAGGAGCAGAGTGCCACTACATCGAAGGGTGCTTTACCGCAGGAAATCTTGTGACTACAAATACTGACTATAAAAAAATAGAGGAGATACAATCAGGTGAAAAGATACTCACATCTGAAGGTGAGTTTATGGGATCTAAAGATTTGCAATTCTACGAATATACTGGAGAGATTTATGACATAGAATTCTATGGAGATTCAACCCAAACAATAAGTTCAACACCTGAGCATCCATTTCTATACGTTGATAGGAAATGGAAGAACGAGCGAAATAAAACATTTAATCCTAGATGGAATGCACCAGTATATTTCAAAAAAGGAGATTATTTAGTTCTGCCCATAAACAATACTGTGAAGAAAAATACAAATCATATTTTCGAAATTGAAAGAAAAACATCGAGCGGGAAAAGTTATACAAAAAAAATAAATGTAGAATTGGTTCCAGAGTTCTTTAGATTAGTAGGATATTATTTAGCAGAAGGCAGCGTTAGTTCTAATTCTTATTTGAATTTTTCATTCAATTCAAAAGAAAAAGAATACATTGAGGATGTCAAACTATGCCTTAAACGCGTGTTTGATGTCAAAAAAATCCTTGAAATGGTGCACAAAAAAAATAATGGAACCTCTGTTGTTGTGTGCTCTGTTGATTTAGCCAGACTTTTCAAGCAATTTGGAGATAAGAACAACAGAAAACAAGTTCTTCCATGGATGATGTATGAATCTCATGAAAATCAGTTAGAAATAATAAAAGGTTGGTTTAGAGGAGACGGCAACTATTATTGCAGGGCGCACAAATCAGGATTTAAAGAATCATTCAGAATAAACACAACATCAGAAAAACTTACCAGGCAAGGAAGAGATATCTTGCTAAGACTTGGCATATTTGCTTTCATAAACAAAAGAATAAGGATACTCGAAAACAGACAGGACATGTACACACTCGGAATTACTGGGGAGCATATGATACAATTTGGAAAGATAGTTGATATTAAAGTTCAGGAGAAGATGAACAACAAAAAAAGGGCAGCTATGTTTTATGTGGATAAAAAATTTGCATATGTACCTATAAAAAAAATATCTAAAAGAAATGTTTACAATACGAAAGTGTATAATTTTGGAGTCGAGTCTTATCACACATACACTGTTTCAGGAGTCGCCGTCCATAATTGCTCGGCGCCAATTTACAACAGCAGTTCACTTCATGCGGGCTGCGTTGAAATATTTGTCATGAAAAACGCTCGCATGAGATATAGTAGCGTCGAGAATTGGTCTAAAAATACATACAATTTGAACACGAAGCGAGCAGTTGTCGAAGAAAATGCGATCATGGAATGGGTTTCTGGAAATTTAGGCTCGGGAGTTACAATGCTCTACCCTGCATCAGTTCTTGCAGGCAAAGGCGCTAGGGCAACTCATCTATCAATAGCATACGCAGGCCAGGGTCAAAATCAAGACATTGGCGCGAAAGTTTACCATTTAGCATCGAACACATCGAGCACAGTAACCTCAAAGAGTCTAAGTAAAGATGGTGGAATCGTTGCGTACCGAGGACTTGTAATTGTAAAAAAAGGCGCGCTCGGAGTAAATTGTGCAGTTAATTGCGACTCTCTAATGTTTGATAACATAAGTCAGAGCAATGCATATCCAGTCATAGTGTCAGATGAAAAAGACTCAAATCTCGTGCACGAAGCAAAAGTAGGAAAGATAAGCGAAGAACAAATATTCTACTTACAAACACGTGGACTTAGCAAAGAGCAAGCAGTGCAACTTATTGTATCTGGATTCATAGAACCAATCATAAAAGAACTTCCACTCGAATACGCTGTCGAGATGAACAAATTAATCGAACTTGAAATTGAAGGTGGACTTGGATGAAGAGCAAGAAGATGCCACGTGAGAAAATCAGCGAAAAAGATTCAGAAAGAAATGAAAGCGTGGCGAAGAATAAATTTGATATAAATAAATTTAATGTGAATATAGGGCAACCAGAATTGCTTACAATCAACGTCGAGAAAGGAATGACAAGATCGGTTGTAAATACGAACGATAAACTAAAAGAACTTGACATAATATGTGATGATAACTCAAAACTAAACTATTTAGAAATAATGGATTCAAACAATGAGATGAATGTTGTTAAAAGAATTATAATAAAAAAGAATGCGGAAGTCGTAATTCATAAAATAGTTGTTGGGTCAAAAAACAAATCAACAAACACAACGATAGAAATTGGGGAGAATAGCACGATTAAAGTCATGAATTTGTTCCTCGCTAACGGACAAAAGCAGGAGCACAAAGTGTCAATAATCCACAAGGGAAAAAATTCAAAATCAGAGCTTCACAATAGAGGCTTGCTCTCGAGTGCAGACATGATGTTAACAGGACTTGTGAGAATCGAGCGATTTGCAGAGAACGCAGAAGGAATGCAGAAATCTGATATGTTAATATTGAAAGATTCGAAAGCGATTTCGCTTCCAAATCTCGAGATACTAAATAACAACGTAAAATGCAATCATAGCTCGTCAATAACGCAGATAGCTGATGAAAAATTATTTTACTTGCAATCAAGAGGAATAAGCGAGATTGACGCGAAAGAGATGATGATAAATGCGTTTATTCATAAATCGCTTGAAACGCTAAGTGTTGATAAACTCGAGATGCTCTTGCCGATGCTATCACAGAAAGTTAGCAAGATGATGGAGGAATAGAAAAGAGAGAAATGAGAAACACGAAAGTAAGTTTGCTTTCTCGCCACAAGGAAACGTTAAGCGTTTCCTGTGCCAAAAAAGCCAGTGGATTTTTTGTGCACCCCGAAGGGGGCAACCCCCGTCGAGACACGCTGTCAAAGACAGCGGCGCCAAGAAAATCTTTATTGATTTTCTGGGCGCAGGAAACACAGTGGTGTTTTCTCGCGTACAGCAAACTTACAACGATATTAATAGTGCAAATTCAAAAGAACAACAAAGGGAGAGGAACTAAATGTTGATTAAAACAGGTGCAAAATTGAAGAAAGATTTTCCTGCACTCGCGGGAAAAGTGTACATAGACAACGCAGCTACAACACAAAAGCCGAAACAAGTAATTGATGCGATTAGTTATTATTACGAAACAGACAACTCTAACGCACACAGCGGAATATATGTGGCGTCTGAGAACACTGCAAAACTTGTCGATCAGGCAAGAGCAGATGTTGCTGCATTCATCAACGCTCGAAGCGAAGAGATAATTTTTACTAGAAATGCAACAGATTCATTCAATATGCTCGCAGATTCCCTTAAGAAATTCACAGGACCTGGAAACAACATAGTGACAACCGAACTTGAGCATCACAGCAACTTTGTTCCTTGGCAGCAAATTGCTACGGAATTAGGCGCAGAATTTCGTGTCGCGAAATACAACGAAACAAATGAAACTATTAACCCCGAAAAATACGTCGATGCAAGAACAAAAATAGTTGCACTTACTGGAATGTCAAATGTAACTGGGATTGTGCCTGATGTTGAAAAAATTATAAAAGTGATAAGGCAGAAGAACAAAGCAGCAATAATAGTTCTTGATATAACTCAACTTGTTGCGCATGAAAAAATAGACGTGAAAAAACTAGATTGTGATTTTGCATGTTTTTCAGCGCATAAATTATATGGTCCGGGAGGAGTTGGAATATTATATGGAAAACAAGAATTACTTGAGCAACTAGAACCTACAAGATTCGGCGGCGGAATGATACGAAAAGTAACAAATAGTGAGAGTAGCTGGGCTGATCTTCCTGATAGACTTGAACCTGGAACAGTAAACGCCGAAGGAATAATTGGCACTGGCGTTGCGATAAAATATCTTAAAGATAATAACTATTCAGAGCTATTTGCATCTGAGAATGAATTAAGGGATTATGCACTCGAAAAACTCAGAGAAATTAACGGCCTTAAAATAATCGGGCACAAAAAACAGAAACATGGACCAGTCATTGCATTCCTTATCGATGATGTGCATCCGCATGATGTGGCTACAATATGTGCGAGAAGCAATGTGTGCATCCGTGCTGGATCACATTGCGCACATCCATTTCATCAAAGACTTGGAATTCCAGCAACACTTCGAATTAGTTTATCGTTCTACAACGACAGGAAAGATGTAGACAAACTAATAGACTCACTTAACGTTGCAAAAAAAATACTGAGTGGTGACTAAATTGGCTGGCAACGACAAAAAACAAAATTCAAAACTGACAGACAAATCAGCAGATGCTCTCGTTGATAAAGTTGCGAGTAAGGTTGCTAATGGTGCTGTTGATAAGGTTGCAGATGATTTGTATAGACAAGAGTTGCTAGAACTTTACAGAAATCCAACCAATAAAGGATTAATGTTAAAGCCAGATATAAAAACGGAGGAACACAATCCTTTGTGCGGAGATCAAGTAGAAATAAGTTTACGTCTTGATAAGTCTGGACGAGTAACTGATGCGCTTTTCGATGGCAAAGGCTGCGTAATAAGCATGGCATCAACATCCTTGCTCCTAGATAGAATAAAAGGAAAAACGCTTGCAGAAGTCGCAGCCATAACAAGAGAAGATTTACTCGACATGATTGGACTAAGTCTCACACCGACAAGAGTCAAATGCGCGATGCTCCCACTCTCAACAGTCAAGAAAGGAATAGTTGAGTATGAAGCAGGTAAAACTGGAAAATCAAAGACAGCGAATACAAACATAATTAGCAAACCAATCGAAAAAGCATTGAAGAAGTGAATTCATGGCAAAAGGAATCATAACAAAAGAGAGCACAAAAGAAAATAAAGGGAACAATAAAACCATGAATACTGCAAAAACTACAATCATCACAAAAGGAGCAGAAAATAAACCAAATTTACTAGAGATAAAAGGATTAAATGCGTCTGTTGATGGAAAGAAAATACTGAATTCGCTTAGCCTTGATGTAATGCGAGGAGAAGTGCTTGTAATAATGGGGCCTAATGGCTCTGGGAAGAGCACACTTGCAAAAGCAATAACAGGTTATCCATTAATTAATGTTTCTGGAAAAATAATCTTCGAAGGAGAAGATGTGATGAAGATGAAAGTAGAAGATAGAGCACGTGCAGGTATATTTCTCTCGTTCCAGCAACCAGTTGAGATACCAGGTATAACAATCTCTAATTTCATAAGAACAGCGATGAATTCTCGGCGACCAAAAAACAAACAGATACGAATATCAGAATACGTAGTTCTTTTGAATAAGAATCTAGAGCTGCTTAAGATTCCACGTGAAATGATGTCGAGAAGCATTCACGAAGGACTATCTGGCGGCGAGAAGAAAAAAATAGAGATACTCCAGATGGCAATGCTTGAACCAAAACTTGCGATACTTGATGAAACAGATTCAGGGCTTGATGTTGACGCGTTAAAACAAGTATGCGACGCGATAAACACTTTGAAGAAAGAGAGGAAAGATTTGACCGTTGTCATAATTACACACTATCAAAGAATGCTAGATTATATTGTTCCTGATAGAATCTGCGTTATGAAAGAAGGAAAAATAGTCAAGAGCGGCGGCGCAGAAATAATAAAAGAAATCGAAACAAAAGGCTATGAGGGAATGTGAAGTGAAGGAAGTACTAAAATCACCGTCGCCGTCGACGAAAAGTGACGCGATGCTCCGGGGGATGGCCCCTGCGGGGTGGAGCATAGGTGATTTTAGAATAAATCTATTTTGACCAAGGGGAAATAATGAAAGAAATTGAAAAACGATCATTGATAGCAGAAAAGGACGTGCCAAAACTAAAAAAAATGCTCGATAGCAAAGCGAAACTTGTGATGCACAAGAAACTTCACACAGTTCTATACAAATCACCTAATTACTTAAGATTTCGATGGGAAGAAGGGAACGACAAAACAACCGTAACACTCAAGATAGGAACATACAAGGACGCAGCAAGAGACGAATACGAAATGGAGATTTTAACAAAAGAAGTTCCAACGTTTGCAAAAATAATGCAGCAGCTCGGTTATACTAAATGTGTTTACTTCAAATCAGAATGCTGGACATACGAGTATGGTGAATTCAGAATCGATTTAACAAAACACGATTACCTCGGAACAATACTTGAAGCAGAAAAGATGGCGAGCGAAAAAGAAAGCGAAGAAAAAATAGTGAAAATAAGACGAGAAATAGATAGTGTATTTGAAGAATTTGATGTTGTCGAACTGAGCAATGAAAAATACATGTCGATGCTAGAATCGCTCTTCAAAGATGCATTGAAACGAGTTGAAGAACAACGAGTCTTGAAGGTGAAAGAATAGAAAGAAACAAAATCTCCGTGCGCAGCAAACATCTTTTGCGCGCCCTGACGGGGGTCGCCCCCTACGGGGTGTCAGGAAGGAGATTTTGAATGAAGTTTACAATGGTGAAATAATGAAAATAATTGTTGTGGATGAAAAAGATAATAAAATCGGAGTAGAAGAAAGAGATATAGTAGATCAAAAAAATTGTGGTATAGAGTCTCTGCACTTTGGCTTATGAATTCAAAAGGTGATGTGTTGCTTGCAAGACGAGCATATACAAAAACACATCATCCTGGAAAATGGGGTCCTGCAGTGGCAGGTACAGTTGAGGCAAAAGAATCATACAAAGATAATATCATCAAAGAAACAATGGAAGAACTTGGAATAACAGATCTCAAGATAACTCTTGGGCCGAAAACCAAAGTCGAAGGAAAACATAATCATTTCACACAATGGTTTATAGGGACTATTGACTTACCAGAGTCAAAATTTGCAATTCAAGAAAAAGAAGTTGCTGAAATAAAGTGGTTTTCACAAAAAGAATTAAGCGACGCGATAAAAACGAATCCTGACGAATTTTTGTCGAGCATGATAGAATACATAGAACAATTCAAAAAATACACGGTGAACTAATGATTGATTTTTCAAAAATAAAAGTAGAGAAACCAGACAAGCTTAGATTTGGAACTGCAGGAATACCAATAGTTGCACATGAGGCTGGTGCGAAAACACCAGAGGGCGTTCAAGCAGTTAGAAACTTGGGGCTTGAATGCATGGAGCTAGAGTTCGTTCACAACGTCAACTTAAACGAACAAAGCGCAGCAATAGTTAATGACGTTCGACAAAAAAATGATGTAACTTTAACGGCGCATGGATCATATTATATTAATTTAAATGCGGTTGAAAAAGAAAAAATCGGTGCGAGCAGGGGAAGAATACTTGACGCGGCAAAAATGACGAGACTCGCAGGGGGTTGGAGTGTAACATTTCACGCAGCATTCTACTTGAAAGATGAACAAAGCGCAGTGTTCTCAAAAGTCCAAGGACAATTAAAGAAGATAACTGATGAATTGAACGATTCTGGGAACAAAATATGGATTCGACCTGAGACAACAGGAAAAGCAACCCAGTTTGGAGATATGAAAGAACTCATCGCGCTTAGTCAGGCGAATGAACAAGTACTTCCATGCATTGACTTCGCGCATTTACATGCACGCACAGGCGGGAAAAATAACACAACTGAAGAATTTCATGAATTGTTATCGATGGTTGAAAATGGACTCGGGAAGCGAGGTCTTGACAATATGCACATTCATATGTCAGGAATCAATTACACTGCAAAAGGAGAGAGAAACCACTTATTTTTGGAGGAATCTGATTTCAAATGGCGAGAACTCCTAAAAGTATGGAAAGAATTCAAAATCAAAGGAGTCGTCGTATGCGAGAGTCCAAACATAGAACAAGATGCATTGCTCATGAAGAAGTATTACGAGGGATTGAAATGAAAGGGGTCACTATTGTAAAAGCTAAACCAAGCGATATAAGAGATATAACTAAAGTATTATACCTTACTTGGCTCGACACGTATCCTAACAGGAAATATCACATAACTGTGTCTGATATTCATTATAAATTCAAAAAAAGATTAACAAAAGAAGAGCTGGAAAAAAGAGCTGAAAGAATTAGAAATCAGCCGAAAAATGAGCTCTGTCTTGTTGCAAAGTACAAGAATAAAGTGATAGGATTCTGCAGAGCATTAAAAGATTCAAAAACAAATGAACTCACAGCGATTTACATTCTCCCAGAATACCATGGAACTGGAATAGGAAAACTGCTCTGGAAAAGAACATGTCTTTTTTTCAATAATAAAAGCAAAACCATAGTCAAAGTAGCGATTTACAATGAAAAAGCGATAGGATTCTACAATAGACTAGGATTTATAGAAACGGGGAAAGTAATAAAAAATAAGAAATTCAGGATGAGAAATGGGGCAGTAATTCCTGAAACGAAACTTGTGTTGAAGAAATGAGGAAATGAGAATGAAAACTGCGATAATAATTCATGGATGGGATGGAAAGCCAGAACTAGGATGGTTTGTTTGGCTTGAGAAGGAACTTGTGAAAAGAGGATACATTGTCATAAAACCAAACATGCCGAATCCAGAAGAACCCAAAATAAGTGCTTGGGTGAAGAAAATAGCAGAAATTGCGAAGGATGCGAATGAAGAGACAATATTCATAGCGCATAGCATAGGATGTCAGGCAACACTTCGATTCCTTGAGAAATCAAAGCTAAAGAAAATAAAAGGATTGTTCCTCGTCGCAGGATGGATGGATTTGTTGGAAGAAACATATGCGGATCAGGAGTCTGGCGAAGAATCCAGGAAGATAGCAAAGCCATGGATAACGACAAAGATTGACTTCGGAAAAATAAAATCAAAGACAAACAACGTTGTTTACATAGGGTCTGATAACGATCCATTCGTTTCAGTTGAAAACTCGAAAAGGTTCAAGAAAGAACTCGGAGCAAAAATAATCATAGAACACAACAAATTACACTATGAAGAAGATAGAACAGAAGAAATTCCAGTGTTGCTGGATGAAATAGAAAAACTTTCTAATCAATCTAAATCAAACAGCCTTCCAGTAATCCACAAAGTCATCGCGATTGTAATCAAGAATGATGAATTACTCATGGTTAGAAAGAAAGGAAAAGATATCTGGACGGGACTTGGCGGAAAACCTGAAGCTGGAGAAACAGAAGAAGAAGCGCTCCTTCGAGAAATAGATGAAGAAGTACACTGCGACGCAAAAATAATACGAAAACTTGGAGATACAGAATCAAAAGCAGTATTCGACGATGCAATCGTGAAGTTATCCGCGTATTTAGTTGAGTTGCATGGTGAAATAAAACTTGATGATCCAGAGCTTGAAGAATGCAGATTCATACCAGAAAACTACAAAGCGCTTGGAATAAAATTACCCCCTTCAATTGAGGAGCAAAGAATTCCACAGCTCATCGACGAGGGATTGTTGAAATGGAAAAGAAAATAAAATAACTGTCGGGAAGAGAGAACAAAGGTGAATGAAAATGAAAAAAGAAACGAAACAGATGAAACCAATGAAAAAAGAGACAAAAATAGTCAAAGCAACACCAGTTAAAACAACACCAGTTAAAACAACACCAGTTAAAGCAACACCAGTTAAAGTGGCACCAGCAAAAGCAGTGCCAACGAAAGTGGTTGCTCCTGCAAAGCAAACAAGTACAACAACAAAAGGGCAAGCGAGTGTACCTGCGGTTGTTGCAACAAGTACTAAGAAACACGTGCTACCTGCATTGCCATATGCATACAACGCACTCGAGCCATACATGGACGAAGCAACAGTTAGATTGCACCATGACAAACATCATCAAACTTACGTCGATAATCTGAACTTGGCGCTTGATAAGCATCCAGAGTTATACAAATTAGAACTAGGCGCGCTCCTCGCAAACCTGAATGTAGTTCCTGAAGACATAAGGCTCCAAGTTAAGAACCACGGAGGAGGAGTTTTGAATCATAACTTCTTTTGGACAATACTAAAAAAAGATACTAAACCATCAGGCAAATTGCTGGATGCTATAAATAAAGAGTTTGGGGGCTATGAAAAATTCAAGGAAGCATTCACGAACAGCGCTAAAGGCTTATTTGGCTCTGGATGGACTTGGCTTGTTCTAAACAAAGGAAAACTAGAAATAATAAACCTTCCAAATCAAGATAATTCACTAAGTGTTGGAAAGATTCCTATATTGACATTGGATTTATGGGAGCATAGTTTTTATATCCTATATAACAACAGAAAGATTGAGTACATAAATAATTTCTTCAACATCATAAATTGGGATGTTGTTGAGAAGAATTACGAGAAGGCGCTAAAAGGTTCACTTTAATTCGAGCCATGTTTTAACATAGTTTATTTTTTCTTTTTTTAGCTTTGTTGTGTCGATGTTCTCAAGGAAAATTTTCACATATTCTTTTTTGTATATTCTCAAATGATAGGCTACTTTCCTTTCATATTCGTCTTTGTCTGACGGGTTTTGAACAGAGTACCTAGTAGTTATATTGAGATATTCAGAAAGTATATTTCTGCACAATTCAAGGAATGCGTAATTAGTGTTGTATATATCTAGGCAAACTTTTGGTGTTTTTCTAATAGTTGGCTCTTTGATTATTTTTACACAACCTTCAGCATCAAAGAATCCCTCTAAGAATTGTAAACAATTTTCTTTAGTGTTGCCCTGTTTGAACAGCTCTAATAAACTGTCTAGATTTGTTCTAATTGTTTTAATCATAAAGAAAAGTTCTACGTTTGTTCTATTAACGAACCAATAATTTCTGTTTCTTTTGAAATAATTCTTAACTGGTCGGTTTAGGCACACAGATAGTTTATTTGCATATTTACGCGTAAACGCTTCATCTCCAACCAAGTTTATTCTATAAATGTGTCTCCATTGATAGATGCATCCATCTCCAAGAATAGCACCTATAACATAAAATAATTCAGGACAAACTTTTACTCTGACTATGTAGGGAGAATTATTTCTATAAGTCCATGAGTAAATAGTTCCTGCGTTTATACAATACTTTCTATTTATATTTAGCACCAGTTTTCTTTTTGTCGCACCTTCATTCTTCAACTTACAAAATTCATTAAATGCATTTATTCTATTTTCTTTTTCTTCATATTTTGTTTTGTATTCTTCTGCAGAAATCATAGTGTGGTGAATAAAGGCGCATTTATATACTTCACGTCGAGAGTTGTCTAGTGGTTTCACAAGCATTATAAATAATAATTAGTTAGTTTAGATATATTAATGCGGGTCTGAAAACAATGAAACGAGAAGAACTACTGAAGAAAATAACGCTTGCTGCGGGGAAAGAAACGCTGAAGTATTTTGGAAAAATAGGAGTTAAGTATACTAAAGATCATGAAGCTGCGGTTGTCACGGAGGCTGATCTTGCGAGCGAGAAGATAATTATTACAGCTATAAAAAAACATTTTCCTGATGATGGCATAATTTCTGAAGAGAGTTCTGATTACAACACTAGCGCAGAATATGTCTGGATAATAGATCCGCTCGACGGAACGTGGAACTTTTCAAGAGCGATACCAATATATGGTGTGCTTGTTGCTATTGCAAAACGAAAAGAAGTAATCGCGGGCGCGGCATACTTCCCTAAGCTAGAAGAATTCTATTTTGCACAGAAAGAAAAAGGCGCTACGTTGAACGGAAAAAAGATTCACTGTTCTGATAAATCTGATCTTGAACACATGAGGATTTTAGGCTCTTTTGAACCTGATGGAAAATTACAGGAAAAGACAAGGAAATTATTTGTGGCGTTGAAGAATAAAAGATCCTGGTTCGCAGAATATGGTGGCTCAGGATATGATATGGCTCTTGTCGCAGCGGGAAGAGCACATGCCGCATATTTTCCAGCAGTCGGAGGACACATCTGGGATGTCGCAGCACCAGCAATTATAATGGGCGAAGCAGGGTGCGTGTTAACTAATTTATCTGGAGAAAGAGTCAACATGGAAGGTAAAATAGAAGTTGTCGCTGCTAATCCAGTTTTACATAAAAAATTAATGAAGATAATAAATAACAAGAAGAGATGAAAATATAATTTAAACGAGATGAAAAAATGGCAAAATCAAAAGAAAAATTAAACGTGGGCGATTTGGCACCCGACTTCGAACTACTAGATCAGGAGGGCAAGAAGCACACACTTAAGATGTACAAAGGAAAGAAGATTGTTTTGTATTTTTACCCGAAGGACAATACACCAGGGTGCACAGTTGAAGCGTGCAGCATCAGGGATAACTTCTACCAGTTCAAACGCGCAGGAATGATTGTACTTGGAGTTAGCGCGGATACAACCGAGAGCCACAAGAAGTTTGCGGAGAAACACTCGCTTCCATTCACGCTGCTCTCAGATCCAAAGCACGACGTGCTTGAGAAGTACGGAACATGGACGAAGAAGAACCTGTACGGAAAAATAATGATGGGCATCGCAAGAACAACATTCATCATCGACGAGACTGGAAAGATACTAAAGATTTATCCTAAAGTCAAACCTGCAGGACACGCAAAGGAAATACTTGAGGATTTGTTATAGGAAAAGAAAAAATACGAATTAATGAGTAGAAATAGAAAGCAATATATTGTAGCAGTTTATTTTTAGTAATGTCAAGAGGTAAAAAACATGAAGATAATAGTCGAATTAGGGTTGGATACAAAGCAGGAGCTACTTGCTCTTGGACTATTTGCTGAAGAACAAGAGGCGTATGCAAATCAAAATCCGGTGCTTGATTCGGAACTAAAGAAAGCAACCAAGCGCGAAACATTCAAATCAGACTTCGGAAGTGCGTATGTAACAAAGATTACAAACTCGACGTACGACAAAGTTCTTGTTTTGTCTCTTGGAAAGAAGAGCGAGCTGACGCTTGAGAAAATAAGACGCGCTGCATCGAGAATAGTTAGATACATGCAAGCTGCAAATATTCAAGGCGCAACGACGAACATTGTTGAGATGATTGCGGGTGCAAAATTATTCTCCCCAATTGAAATTGGACGATCATTTTCAGAAGGACTTGTTTTATCAGAGTATGTCTTTGACAAGTACTTATCAAAACCTAAGATAAAGAAAATAGACGCAGTAGTTATATCTTGGCAAGGAGATAAAAAAGAATTTGAAAAAGGAATTGCCTCTGGAAGAATAATCTCTGAAAACACAAACTACACAAGAGCGCTTGTGAACGAACCAGCAGAGTACATGACGCCTGAACAAATCGAACGAGAAGCCCTAAAATTAAAATCGAAGAATGTAAAAGTTACAGTTCTCGGTAAGAAACTTCTTGAAAAAGAAGGAATGAATGGAATACTTAGCGTCGGTAAAGGAAGCGTACACGAGCCAAGACTAATAATACTTGAATACAACGGCGGCGGAAAAGAAAAAACAACCGCAATAGTTGGAAAAGGAATCGCGTTCGATTCAGGTGGATTGCACGTCAAACCTTATGGCGCGATGGAAGAGATGAAATGCGACATGGCAGGCGCAGTAGCAGTAATTGGAACAATAAAAACAGCATCAGACCTCGGACTTAAGAAAAACATAATCGGACTAATTCCTACGTGCGAAAATATGATTAATGGCGAAGCATACAAGCCAGGTGATATAATAAAAATGTACAACGGCAAAACAGTTGAAGTTATGAACACAGACGCTGAAGGACGATTAATACTTGCTGATGCAATAACGTATGCAGAGAAAAAATGCAAAGCGGATGAAATAATAGACCTTGCAACGCTCACAGGGGCAGTTGTTGTTGCACTCGGATACTACACAGCAGGACTTGTAACGAACAACAAAGAACTTGGAGAAAAACTAGTTCTTGCAGGAGACGCAAGCTACGATCGAGTATGGATGTTCCCATTCCACGAAGAATACCAAGACATGGTAGATGGAGATGCATCTGATCTTGCAAACATCTCAAAAAAACAAGATAGGATTGCAGGAACAATCGTCGGTGGTGTATTCTTATCGAAATTCGTCGACAAAGCAAAGCTCGCACACATCGATATTGCAGCGACAGCATACCTCAAAGAAGGAAAAGAATATAATCCAAAATGGGGAACAGGCGCAGGAGTTCGATTACTCACGTACTACTTCATGGAGTGAAGAAACATTTATTGAATTTTTTCTGTTTTTTTCTGTTCTTCTTCT
>CAITEO010000086.1 GCA_903891505.1 uncultured Candidatus Woesearchaeota archaeon | reverse complement strand
ATATTGCGAATGTTCCAAGAAGTAGAAGTTATGATGTTCTTGAAAGCCTTGAGAAGAAAGGTTTTGTAATAATGAAAATTGGGAAGCCAATAAAGTATATTGCGGTTCCACCAAAAGAAGTTCTTGAAAGAGTAAAGAAAAGCATAAGGGAAGAGGCAGAGACCTCAGCAAAATTGCTTGAAGATCTCAAGGATTCAGACATATTAAATGATCTTGTAAAATTGCACACGACAGGAGTCGAACTTGTAGATCCTATGGATCTTTCAGGCTCGATAAAAGGACGAGATAATCTATACGATCAGCTAATAACAATGATAAAAGAAGCTGAAGATTCAATAGTCCTAGTAACAACCGAAGACGGCCTGAAAAGAAAAGCAGATGTTCTCCTAAAACATTTGAAGAAAGCAAAAGAAAGAGGAGTAACAATTAAAATATCTGCGCCAGTGAAGAAAGAGACTGATGAAATAAAAGAACTTAGAAAAATTGCAGACATAAAAGATCTGAACCTAAGTGCAAGATTCTGCATTGTTGATAATGAGTCAGTTATGTTCATGCTCGCGCACGACAATGATGTACACCCATCTTACGACATAGGAATATGGATAAGTACAAAGTTTTTCGCATCAGCACTTTCGCAACTATTCAACTTGTCATGGAATGCGATGAAAGTAAAGAATTAAATACACAATTTATTTTAACTTATTTTAGTGCAGATATCAACAGATGATTGACGAGGAACATTATGAAACAATCAGTTTTAGAGAATGACAAGTCATTTTTAGAGAAAAGCAGTGAACGAGAAGACATACCAATAATTTGGTTTGGTTCTAATGATTTTAATTCAGATGAAGCAAAATTCAAAGATTACTTTAATGAAGGAGTTAGAACTTGGTATGGTGTTCAAACAGAAAGTACGTGCGATTATGATTTTCGCATGGCACGATTGAATATTTTTTCAGTAGTGCCAGTTCTTCTTGGTGCATCAACTATGGCTGTTAACAAGTATGTAATAGATCTAAAAAAACACGTTTCTGCACTCAGTGATTGGCATGTTTTACCAAAAACAAGCAAGAAAGTTCTTTCAAAGGAAGCGGTTGCTTTAGAGGTTCTTGCTGTTTCAGATGCTTGTCTTAATCATTTAGTGGACTATTGTGGTCAAGATTCTATGCCGAAGTTGGATGGTAATCAAGCTATAGAAAGAAATCGTATCATTATAAGGGATGTACTGCGAGAGGCTGAAGCTAAAACTTACTTTGGCAAATGGGAACTCATTAATAGAGCAAAAACTGATCTCGAGGAGATAGCAAATGTCTTCAAGCAACAGTATGAAAATTCTTATTTCTTTAGCGACAATATTGATAAACTACTGAGGTTAAATTCAAATTCTGAGAATGTAGCGTACATGAAAGCAGCAAGATTCTTGAACGAACGAGTTCTTACACAAGAAGTGATTGATAAAAAAAAGGTCAACACAGAAGATCTGATTTTACTTCATGGAATGATTTGAACGTAGTCAAGTAGCATTAATATAAACAAACTATAAAAGATGGACTAGTTTTCTTATCTTTATGATAAATGAAAACAGAGTAAGAATTATAGGCACGAGTCATGTTTCTAAAGAATCAAAGGAGCAAATAAAAGAAGTGTTCATAGAATTCAAGCCAAACATAATCTGCATAGAACTAGACAACAACCGATTTCATGCACTTTCAAATCCAGAAAAAAAGAAAGGTGGTTTGCCGTCGATAAGACAACTCGGAATTACAGGTTTTCTTTTTGCTGTTATAGGTCATGCACTTCAAAAGAAGATGGGCAACATTACAGGAATGAATCCAGGTGAAGATATGTTGCTAGGCGCAATTCTTGCAAAGAACAATAATCTATCACTCGAGCTAATAGATCAGGATGCATCCATAACTCTTAGAAATATGAGCAAGAAAGTAAAGTTCTCAGAAAAAATGAAAATATTTCTGGATATATTCAGGGCGCCATTCTCGAAGAAATTGAAGATGGGTATGAAAATAGATATAAACAAGATACCTGATGATGAAGTAATTCTAAATGTAATGTTGCTAATGAAAGATAGATATCCTGGATTCTACAGGGTTTTGCTCGACGATAGGAACAGGTTCATGTCGAGAAAGATATACCATTTGATGAAAGAAAATCCTGATAAACGAGTAATGGCGATTGTCGGGGCTGGCCATGTTGAGGGTATGCAGAAGTATTTAAAATCTCTAATGGAATCTAATGTTTATTGAGATAATTAAGCGAAAAATATTTGTTCTGCTAATGTTTATTTTTTGATTCGTATGCAGCTTGTTCTACTAATTTGTGTTCTAGATTCTTTAGAAAATAACAAGTGTTTGAGTCGTTTATAGCATTTATTCCTGCTCTTAGTCCGTCGTTGAACTGCATGAATTCTCTTTGTTCAGTGCCTGTTCTTCCAGGATTTTCATTTGGTCGCATTTTGTCTTGGAAGTATTCTATTACATCTTTTATTTTATCAACATCTTCTTTTCTTTGAATACTTTGTCCTGCTTTGATTCCTACATATGTGCACAAACTTCCAACTACAAGAGCTGTTGCAATTATTCCTCTTGATAAAGATTTATTTTCCATCTTAATTAGTAGTTACTCCTAAGTAGTATATAAATATTTCGTTTTTGTTGAGGAAAAATATATTCTGATTCAAATAAAAAAATAATTATTTAAACAGAAGGTTAATTTCTTTGTTTGGAGGGTGAGAATTGAAAAGAATAAAAATTCAAAATGCAAGTTTACTAATTTTTTTAATATTTATTTCAGTTATTTTTATTTCAGGATGTTCAAATAATATTACAAGTAATAGTGGAGTTGAAACAATGAAAAATCCAATAGTTGTTCTCGAGACAAGCAAGGGAAATATAGAGGTAGAACTAGATTCTAACAAAGCACCAATAACAACAGAGAACTTTCTTAAATATGTTAATGAAAGTTTTTTCGACGGGACAATATTCCACAGAGTAATACCTAATTTTATGATTCAAGGCGGCGGATTCACACCCGACGGAAAACAGAAAGCAACTAATGCACCTATAAAATTAGAGTCGAATAATACTCTGAAAAATTTGCGTGGCACAATCGCTATGGCGAGAACAAATGTTCCGAATAGTGCTACTGCACAGTTTTTTATCAACACAAAGAACAATAGTTTCCTAGACTATGCACCAGGAAATGATGGTTACGCAGTCTTTGGAAAAGTTGTATCTGGAATGGATGTTGTCGATGCGATTGAGAAAGTAAAAACATCAACCAAGGGTTTCAATCAGGATTGGCCAATTGATGATGTTATGATAACAAAGGTTTACTTGAAAAAGTAACTGACTTTAATAGAATTCAAATTTTAGTTTTTTTATATTTTAGTTTTTCTTTCTTTCTTTTTTCTTTATTCTTTCTCTATTAAGTCGAGAAGATGTATTAGGTTGCTGCGTCGTATCTTGACCTTTCCGTATCGTATCCTATCAAGGTTAAATATTAAGAATGCAAGGAAGACAAGAGATAATTCGAGCACTATTGCAAGCAACAGGAAATATATTGAGTGTACGCTCAGCAATAATATTGTTAGTCCAACTAGTGCAGTTAGTGCGATAAATATCAGTTTTATTTCTCCAACAAGATACCTATCACCTAATATTTCAGCTTTTTCTCTATCAACTGATATGTTATTTAGTGTATTTATCATGCGAGTATAGAGTATTTCTTGCTTTTTGTTCTTTATCTTATATGTTGACATTGCAGCAAATAGTTTGTCTATGTAGACTTGATGTTTTTGGTATTCTATAGGGTGAAGTCGTTGGAATGATTTTACAAAATCAATCAATTCTCGTTTTACCACTTCTTTGAACTTTGGTTGCTCTGCAAGACAAACCATGTTGTAGAATGCCTGAATATCACCACTTAGTTTTGCCATGTTTGTTCTAAAATCTACGAATTTTCCGTGTACAAATGCAAAAATAGAGTTCAAAAAGAATCCATAAACAAAAGTTATTATTGATATTAATATTCCAATTTCAAGCGATATTTGATTTTGATAAATTAGGAACAAAACAGTAAATATGACTAGAATTGTAAGCGTTATAATTAACTGTTTTGCATTTATTACATGATTATGATTCTCATCTATGAAGTTATCCCAACCCATAGTAAAGCCTTAACTTAGGAACTTTAAATAGTTTTGTAAGGACGGACTTGTAGAGAAAATCAATATAGAGAAAATAAACTTTATAGTTTAAGTAAGCGCTGATTCTTGTAGCTCTTTGACGAACATCACTTCGTCCTAAGCCAAGTAACTTCTTCGTCAGATAACTTTGCACAGTCAGCTATTGCTTGAGACATCTTTTTGTCGTGCTTGAATAAGAATTGCAAGTAAGGGACAGAGTCACGGTACGCGCGTTTTGCAGACGTGTGCGTCGCTGTCGCAATCTTCTGCGAGATGGATTTCTTCTTTGCATTCGCATTGTTGTAAATCCATATTTTAAGCAATCTCGATGTCGGTTTGTATGCAATATTTGTTGGATATTTTTTATCCTTTGAAAGCGCGATTCCTGCAGACATTAAGTTGTAGCAATAGACGTAGAATCTATAGTATTGCCATCGTCTAATACGTCCATAGAAAACGTCTGCGAGGGAAAGATTCTCGAATGCATTCGCCAAATGTTCAGGTTTCAAGTATTCTTTTGGAATATTTTCCTCTACCCATAAAAAAACTTTATCTATATCTTCATTTATATCATCAAACGCGCCCAGTGCGACATCTGGGTCGGTAGTCTTGAAGACTCGTTTCAGGGAATCTTCTATTTTTTTGGTTGTATGCCTCTCTCCAAGATCATTCACCATACTAAGTGTTAGTTTTCCGCCTAATGCAGATATTGTTTGTAAATCGTTGATTGCCGCCCTTGCGTCCCCGCCGCATATTCTCGCGAGCTGGCTAAGCGCGTCTTCTTCAAATTTTATTTTTTCACTCTCACAAATACGTTTTAGCAATCCTAGAATATCTTCGTGTGTAAGTTGTGAGAACTCTATAAGCTCTGATTCTTTTCTTAGCTCTTTTAATTTATCATCATACGCATCATGGGCTATTAGAACTATGGGATATCTGCTGTTTGGAACGAGTTTTAGGAGTGCAGATAATCCTCCTCTATCTTTCATTCCTGAGAGACCATCAACTTCATCAACTAAGATTAATTTTTTGGTTCCAAATAAAGAGCCTTGATTAAGAACGCCTGTTAGAAGTGTTGTGACTGCATCTGCATTTCTCGTATCTGATGCATTTATCTCCATTAATTCCAAGTCTAAATCATTCGCGATTGCATAAATTGCACTTGTTTTGCCATTGCCAACACCACCATAAAGAAAGAGTGGTTTTTGGCCTTTCTTGAATCCTTCAATATATTTTCTGATTGCATCTATTTTGAGTCTCTCTCCAACAAGATCAGATGCCTTTTGTGGCACGTATTTTCTTATCCATATATCAGACATATAAAGAGAAAAGTTATTTATGATATAAAGATTGTGATAAATTTAAGATAGTTTTCTTTCTTAAGAGAGCAAAAAAAGATCAACTAAAGATTAAATACGACAGAAAAATAAACTTATGAAGAAAACTAAAAACTAAAAAATAAAGAATAAAAAAATAACGAGCTATTTTTAGTCTATTCTTCACTTTTTTTTACAGCATCCACAGCATGAATTTATGCTGAAGTATCTACTACCATGCATTATAGCAAGTAGTGCTGTAATGAAAACTAAGTGCATCATTAGACTTAGCCAGTTTAGTGGTTTGAACGTCGTAGTAATCATAGCAACTAGCATTACTATTCCAAGCACAAGGCCTATCCACCAAGTTAGGAATCCAAGCAATAAGAATATTCCGCCGACCACTTCAACGATTGCAACTACCCAAGCAAAAAAGCCCGCTGCAGGTATTCCTAGTCCTGAAAAGAACATTGGTATTTGGTTTCCTCCACTTATTAATGAAAATAATTTTGGTAATCCTGCTGCAAGAAACATAAGTCCTAGTGCAAATCTTAATGGAACAAGATTCCATTTTTTGCTGCAATCAGTGTTGCAACAAGCAGGCTTCTCCATTTTCAAAGTGGTTGCTTTAGCAACTTTCATTGTGTTTTTCTTAGCCATTTCATTTCCCCCATCTTAAGTTTATAATTATCTATACTGTTTTTATCTATACTATTTCATTCTTAAAGACTTTTGTTTAAATAATTTTTGTAAATTTTTAGTAAAATTCCTTCGAAGTTTCTGTGATGTTTGTACAGATTTTCTATTAATGATGCCTATCTTTGACAAACTTTTTAAAAAAACGAGCGCTCTCAAACTCATGATTATAGGAGTAGTAGGAAAAGCCAATGTTGGAAAAAGCACATTTTTCAAAGCTAGCACCCTAGCTGATGTCGAGATAGCGAACTATCCGTTCGCGACAATCAAGCCAAATTCAGGTATAGGCTTTGTTAAAATAGATTGTGCAGACAAATTTTTCAATACCACATGTAATCCAAGAGTTGGCTACTGTATAAATCATACGCGTTTTGTTCCCGTGAATATGATTGATGTGGCAGGACTCGTTCCTGGCGCCCATGAAGGTAAAGGTATGGGCCTTGAGTTCTTGAACGATTTAAATCAAGCAGATGCATTGATACACGTCATTGATGTTTCTGGAGGCACAAATGAGAAAGGAGAAATAGTTCCTCCTGGAACGCGTGATCCTGCAGAAGACATAAAATTCCTAGAACTCGAGCTAGACTATTGGTATTTAGGAATTTTAAAAAAATCTTGGGAGAAATTTTCAAGAACAGTTTCTCAGACAAATATGAAGACTGAACTAGCATTAAATAAGCAGTTTTCAGGTCTTGGTAGCACTGATGAAATGATTAAGCAATTGCTCAAGAACCTAGGTCTTGAGGAGAAAAAATTGTCTTCGTGGTCAAATGATGATTTGATGCTGTTCGCAAAATCACTTCGGCAAAAAACGAAGCCAATGATAATTGCGGCGAACAAAATAGATGTTAAAGGCGCAATTGAAAATTATAAGAGGCTGCTTGCAGAGTTTCCAAACCTAATAATAGTTCCCTGCTCCGCAGAATCAGAGCTTGCGCTAAAAGAAGCTACAAGACACAGCATGATTACGTATGTTCCTGGGGACAATGATTTTTCAGTTGTTGGTCAGTTGACGGATAAGCAATCTCAGGCACTTAATTTTATCAAAGAAAATATTTTGAAGAAAAATGAGCACGGAACTGGTGTTCAAGAAGTTATTAATGAAGCAGTATTCAAGCTTCTTAGGTACATACCAATATTTCCTGGCGGCGTAAACAAATTAACAGATCAGTATGGTCGCGTACTTCCAGATTGTTTTCTATTAAAAGATGGCAGTACAGCGCTCGATTTCGCGTTCAAAATTCACACAGATTTAGGCGAGAAGTTTATACGTGCAATTGATGTGAAAACCAAGCGAACAGTTGGCAAAGAGCACTTGTTGAAATATGGTGATGTTGTAGAGATTGTTAGCGATAAGTAAATTGAGGCGTGATAATGATTAGAGTGGTTAGTTCATTCAGTCTAGGAAAAATATCGCGAATCAAACAAAAAGAATATGGTGCTATTCTAGGAATAAGTGTTGGTAGCAGGGAGTTTTCTAAAGAAAAAATAAAATCATATCTTGAATTTTGTTTAGATAATTTCGACAAAACACTCATAATTATAGTTGATGAAATTAAAAAGTATAATTGGATGGCTCTTGAAAATATTGACGAGATAAAGGCCACTCAGAAGGCTATGTTTGAGGGGAATGAAATGTTTCTTGCTGTGAAAAGAGTCATAAAACAATTACAACAAGAAAAAAATGATGTTTCGAAATTAACAATTATAAGGTGGACTGAAGCCACCAAATTAGTTAAAAATTATGATGAAGTTGTGCTATTATTGCGCCATATTTTCGGCACCAGTACTTTGTTTAAAAAAGATGTTCTCAAAATGACTGAAAAATATTTACTAACAAGATTTGCGCAGAAAACTAGTAAGGAACAAAAATTAGTGGCGACAAATTTTATCTTAGAGGAGTTATCACTTTTTTTATCGCTCGGCAACTCTACTAAGGAGAAATATTGCATAGATGTTTATCCAGGCAAGTTTCCAGTTATGGAAAATATAATTACCAAAAAATATCCTGATTTTGCAAATACTATCGTTGATGACTCTCTGTATGGCCATATAGAAGTTAAATTTTAATTCGCCTTTTCTCGAAAAGTTTACGAATGTTAGTCAGAACAAAATATTAACAATTCGTATTCTTCTTAAGTCATGCGAAGTTCAGCAAAGAGAAGATTGAGTAAACTTTTTTACACATTAATTATATTCTTCATTATTTTATTTGTTCTAATTGATTTTGTTTGTGCAACCCCCGCAAGAGATGTTTATGTAAAAATAACTTTGCAAGAACAGATAAATGCTTCGCAAAACTACACGAAATTTATGCTCTTGAAGAATAATGATTATGTCTCCAATGTAACTGATAGTTTGTTAAGCAAAGTTTATTTGAATCTAACAAAAGAAAATAGTGCAACAAAAGAAGTAATTAATTGGTCAATTTCAAAGACGATAAATTCATATTCTGAAACCGGGTTCGGCACATTAAATGTGGCTGAAGGCATTTATTTCTTCTGCATTTACGCGGAGCCTTCAAACTACATAGATCAGAATATGACAAATAATGTTGATTGCAAGAATCTTACTACAACACAATTTTATTCAAATTATTCAAATCAATCAAATACGAATTTAACATATAATTTAACAACCAATTCAACATTCAATCTAACCACGAATTTAACTATTAATTTAACTATCAATCTAACTGCTAATTCAACATTCAATCTAACCACGAATTTAACTATTAATTTAACTATCAATCTAACTGCTAATTCAACATTCAATCTAACTGCTAATTCAACAATCGATTATACAAATGACTCAGAAAGTTACTCCATAAATTACTCTACAAACAACTCAGCAAATTTCACAGCAAACAACAATTCAGAATATAGTTTTCCTAACACATCATATAATTTTTCATCAAATTTATCCTTAGAGCAACCATCGAACTCCTCGCTGAATTTATCCTACAACAGCTCAACTAATACTTCAATTAATTTTACTAATTCTACTAATTGTCCTGTTAATTATTCTACTAATTCTTCTTTTGACAATTCCACTAATACTTCAATTAACACATCCCAAAATTTATCTATATGCGCATGTGGTCTTAGAATTGATACAAATAAAGATATTTTTTCTTCGGGCGAGCACATAGAATTCAAAATATTTGATTGCGAAAGTGCTGGCTCATTTAATTCTTCTGTCGAGTATTGGGTAGAAGATAGCGAATCTATTGTTAAACAGAAAATAATTACAACTAGCAAAGCACAGAAAACATACACTCCCTCAATAGATGTTCCTGAAAAATACTTTCTCATCAAAGCTAAATATGTAATTTGTGATAATATATCTGAGAAACTAGTTGTTTTTGTTTCTGAGTCTGCAAGTCAAGATGATCAGGCAAATTTCAACGATGCACCTACAAGTATATCAATAGATGTGCCTTTAGAATCAGAGGATGATGTGATTTTTGCTACAATAACAGGACATAAAGCAGACACGGCAAAGACACTAATATCTGCGTGGCTGGAACTCGACGGAAAAAAGTTTTCTACAATAACAAAAGTATATGTCAACGGCAAGAATTCTGATTTTGATTTTAGGATACCTTTGTTGTTATCAGTCACCAAATCAGGAGATTATGCTGCTGTTGCAGAAGGTCTTGATGAACATGTAGAAAAAACTATTCATATTACGAGAATTACTCTGCCTAGTGGAAATTCTACAGTCACTGTGGCAAAAACAACAAAGCAGTCGAGCCAAAATACAATTGCACTTAACAGTTCAAATCAGACAAAAACAACATCAAAAAATCAAACAAGTGCAATCAACAAAACTACAAATACTACTTCAAGTAGCAAAAAATTGAATCCAGGACTAGTTTCAAATGCTAATATTACTGCAAGCAAAAATTCTATGACTGCGAATGTAATTAAAACTACCCAGAAAAATAAAAGTGTCTTTGGAGCGGGAAGTTTAGTTTTCATCGTAATTTCATGCGTGTTTTCTTTTTTCTTTTTCAACAAAAAAGCAAGAGCATTTGTCCTGCAAAAAACAAAGCTATTTAAGTAAGGAAATTTTCTTATTAGTATGAATAATAAAGATACGGCTACAAAAAGCGAAGAAAAGGTAGTGGAAAAGAAAATTATGGACAAGAAAGAAATAAAGCAGTTTTTGGACCAAGGATATTTGCAGGTAAATGTAATATTTGAGATTGTAGGCAATCCTAAAGACTATGTATCCGAAGCAATAGTGCTCGTAATGAAGAAAATCGAGGAAGGAAAAACAATAAAGATAATCTCTCAAGAAATCGCAGAAACTATAGATGTTGGCGAAGGACTTTTTGGAACGAACTGCGAAGCACAACTACTAGTCAAGGATCTCTTTTCACTTTCAATATTAGTCTTTACATTCATACCATCTTCGCTTGAAATAATAGAGCCGAAGAAAATAACTTTGAAGGACAAGGAATTATCAGATTTATTCTCAGATATAATTACTCAGCTTCATAATGCAAACACGAAGATGATACAGATAAATTCTACAAACACAACAATGTTAAAGAGCATAAATGCTTTGATGAGAAATACAGTTTTAGCAGCATTAGAGCACAAAGACAAAACCCAAGCAGAGATTGCAAATGCTATCGGAATAAAATCAGAGGATATCAAGGAAATAGAACCTCTTCTAGACGCTATGATTACAGAGAATACGATAAATAAGAATGGAGACAAGTATTATAGGATTGTAAAGAAGTAAGCAATAATAAATAAATTTACACAATTTCTACACAATTATTAACTAAGTTTACACCATTACAAGTAAACACATTCCAATAATTCATAAAAAAATTTAAACAAATAAACATATCTAACTATATGAGGCCGATAAATATAATTCATCTAAGAGTATTTTGTAATCCTGAAGAGGACAAAGAGAAAATAAAAAAAGCATTTCTTTCGCTTCTTGGCTATGACGCATCAGAACTCGACGCCGAGAAAATAAAATTAACAGAAACAAATGCCAAAGGATTCAACCAGAAAACCATACTTATCTTTGAGGCGTCATTAGAAAAGGAGAGACACTCTAACAAATTCATAAAAAAATTGAATGAATCACTATCAAAAGAGGATAAGAACACTATTCTGAGTCAGGAGAACAGACTCGATGACAACATGAATTTTTTCGTAAGATTAGATAAAGATTCTTTACTAGATGGAAAATATGTTCTAACTGATTCAGGAAGCTGCTTTCATATATTGATAAATATCAACGCACATCCAAGGAAGAAAGAGGCTGCGTGGACTGTTGCGAAACAGCTTTTCAACTAAAAATTAAAGAAGACAAATAGTCAGAGATGATGAGCAGAATGTTTCTTTAAGATGAACTCATCAACATGTTTCTTTGCAACTTCTCGTTTCTTCTGGTGTACTTTTAAGAATGAATTTATTTTTTCTATGAGAATCGCTTTAATCTCACCAGATAACATTTTGCCTGATTTATAATCATCATGAATCTGCTTTAGAACTTCATCATCTTCTTCGAAGAACACAAGCCATTGATATGCAACATCAATATCTGGATTTCCTCCATGTTTTCTATGTTCCTCAACAGTGTCTTTTCCGCCTGAAAATGCATATTTATTTATCTTTTTTTTAACAGTCACCTCATCATCAGTCGTGTATATTGTCGCATCTTCAACTGAAGATGACATTTTACCATCCATTGCTATTCCGCCAAGACCTGGCAGAAATCTGCACTGTATGGATGCTGGCTTGTAATAGCCAAGCTTAGGAATAACATCACGAGAAACCCTGAAATGAGGATCTTGGTCTATTGCATGAGGAATAAGGCAAGGCATCTTCTTGTTTTTTAACACGCAAGGTAAAAATGCGGGGACTGCCTGCATAGACGTATAAAAAATACTTCCTATGTTAGATTCATTGTTTAATCCAAACGCAGCTTTGACTGTTGAGAATGTTATTTTCTTAGACACTTTGATTGCTTCACGATACATTAGATCCGCGTGGATTGTATCAACTATGAAAAATGTTTTCTTCGGATTAAATCCTAACGCAATTATATCAAGCATGTTCTCATACGTGTATTTCTTTGTATCTTCAAGAGTTAAATCTTGCTTGAATAGGAATTTTTCTTCATCTGGAAACTGGAAGTATAGTTCTACATCGAATTTGTCCTGCAACCACTTTGTAAACATCCAAGGAATCAGATGACCTAAGTGTGTATGTCCTGAGGGGGATCTGCCAGTATACAAGAAAAATTTGTTTCCCAATTCATATTCATCTAAGATGAATTTCATATCCCTATGAGCAAAGAATATTCCTCTTCTTAGAAGATAGTGAAGCTCTCCTGTGTGTGACTTTATCCTATCTAAGAGGGCACTATCTATTTTAGATACGCCAAATTCGTGTATCAATTTATCATAATCTATATTCCCTTTGACTTCCCAAGGAGTCACTATGAATTCTTTGGCCATCGAACTATTCCCTACAAGATTAAATCATTCCTCTCTTTGTATTTAAATTTTTGCCAAACAATTACAAAACAGTTATGTTTAATGCTGTAAAAATGGAAAACTTTATGAATGCATTTTATTCTATGGTTCTTAAGTCAATAGTTGATATTCAAAAAAAGGTAAAGAAGAGGTGTAATATGTCTAATCCTATAAAGTACGCTCCGCTAAGTTCTAGTTTTATGCTTGTAAGTATTATGGGCTTTCTAGTTTCAATATGGCTAGTGATGGATTGGTCACAATTATGGGGGTTTACTTTCGCCTGTTTTTTCGGGATAATGTTTATATCATCATTCATAAGCATGTCAAGGGCAGAACCTATTCCTGAACACATGGAAGCATTGGCAATTCACAACCATAAACTAATACCTAAGAGAAAAAACCACGCGCCTCATTTTACACACATTCATTGGTATGAGCCATTACTGATATTATACACGGCGATATGGGTGTTCTTTTTTTATATGACTGCAGTTGGTAAAGTAAACCAACTAAGTCAATTGCTAACCGTTTTGTTTCTACTAGTAACTGTAGTACTAATGGTTTTCTTTATAATTGATGCAATTTCAAACGATAGACTTACTAGATGGGAACAATTAATATTTACAGTAGTCCTAGTCTTTACAGCTGGATTCGGAATAATAATTTATTACATCTACAAAAGAATGCATAGCTGAAGAAAAAATAATTTTTATATTTTCTTTATTTTAATCTAGCTTCAAAGAGCGCAACAGCAATACTTGCGAGTACAGTTTGATTCTCAAGAAGTCTTTTTTCCTGTACAATTGCGCGGGCATCATCAATGCACTCGCGCATAAGAACTATCAGATTCTCACGTTCCAGTTTCTGTTCTTGCGCTTTTATTTCTTTAACCATTAATCTTCATCTCCTTCGTGAATAGCACTAGGTGCCCCGCCGCCGTGCCAAGTAAATCTTGGTCGTATCCTTATAGGATACATTTTCTCGTTTGTATCATCAAAAATAATTGCAGCACCTTTTTCACGAGGCAAATCATCAAGCTCTGAAACAAGGCCTTGGCGCATATAGCTTTGCATCAAAGTTCCAAGTGCATCAGTATCAAGCTTCGCAGTAATTCTGTGCGCAAGAACTGTGTCTGCCTGAGTAAGCACATCACTATGTATCTTGCCAGGTTGCTGCGATGCGAGTATTAATGATATTCCTGGCTGTCTTCCTTCCCTCAAAATTGTTATTAGAGGATCAGATGCAAGAGTTTTTCCTTCATTAGGAAGGAATTCGTGGGCTTCATCTATAACGAGCCACACGAGCGGATAATCTTGTTTCTTCTTGAATTCATCAGAGAATGGATTCATTGCTTTATGCAGTTCAATAAATTCTTCGTCTTTTCTAGCAGTCATTCTTTGAACAAACAAGTTCTCTGATACAAGTCCTACAACAAGATTTTTTATTTTCCAAGAACCAGATATTGTTGCATAGCAAGACAAATCAAGGATTGTTACTTGGCCTGCGATGGCTAAATCTGAAAGTGGAGTTCCTTTATCGTTGAATAACCCCCACTCATCCGCATTCAGAAACATATTCTTCGCTGCACTTTTTACAATAGGGTCAGATTCCTTATCCTCACCAATCTGTTTTATTATTTCTTTAAGTGAATAGTTGGATTTTTTCTCTTTCATATCATAAATTGTTCTCTCTATTAGAACACCAACAGGACTATCCGCGCCAACTGAAAAAGTTGTGTTCCAGTCTGAACCCTTAAGTTCTGAAGGACGTATAGAGAAAGCCACATCTGTAGGAATGCCTTTTTGCTTGTAGGAATCATAATACCCTACTGGCGTAAATATTTTTACATCAAGTCCCTTAGGTTCAAGACCCCATTCTTCTAAAAGATCTTTATCTTGCTTGTTTGGGTATTTCATCGTCCAATAAACACCCATAGTATCTAGAAGTATTATTGAAATATTCTGCCTTATATCTGGAGGCAAATCAGATATTCCTTCAGCTATAACTCCAAGGGAATAGGATTTTCCTCCCCCTCGTTTTCCGCAGACAAAAACTACATGGCTTTTTGTAACATCTAAAAAAACTTTATTAGATAATGAAGAAATTCTACCCATTTTAACATAGTGTTTACCGAGCAGGACAACTCCTTTTTCTCCATATTTTTGTCTGTCTTTTTCATCCCTACCGATAACTATATCGTTCATAAAAATATCAATGGAACTTCAATTTATATATTTTGGCACAAGGCCTTGTTTTAGACTTGTTACCATTTTTGGATTATGTCAAACGATAGTTTTAAAAATATCCTATGATACTCTTCTTGAAATCAAATTATGTAGGTGATGGTTTTGGCAGATGATAAATTCGTTGATTTAGATGAGATTGTTCCTGAAACAGAAATAACTACTGAGCCTGCTCGAAAACGAGAACAGCCTCAACAGAAACTACAACAACAAAGTGTACCTCAAACTCTTTTGCAAGAAAAGGTAATTCAAACAGCTAAGGTGGAGAAACAAGAGCAAAAACCTATTCAGAAGCAAGATACGAAGTCTGTTCAGAAAACAGTTCAGAAAGAAGCGCAAAAATCAGTGGGAAAAGTTGCGCAGAAACCAGTCAAAAATGCAGCGAGTCATAAAATAAAACACGCGCCTAAAAAATTTTCGAAAATAGACGCTGAAAAAAGCACGCTCTTACCCAAAAAGAAAGAATCTACAATTCAATTAAACTCAGTACAAAAATCTAAGAGCAAAGAAAAGAGCACTAATTGGGTTTTGATTTCTCTAATAATCCTCGCAGTTATTGCTGTTGGCGTTATTCTTTTTGTCATCTTCCATTCTAAAGGTGTTGCTAAAGATAGCGTCGTAGCTCTGATTAATGGACAACCAATATACAAATCAGAAATAACATCCAGATATAATCTTATGGTAACAACGATGAATCCACTTATAACTGAAGAGCAAGTCTTAAACATGAGTATAACAGATAAGCTGCTTCTTCAGGAGGCAGATAAAAAAGGAATAGTTGTAAGTGACCAAGAAGTTAATGATGTTCTTCAAGGTGTGATGAAAACAAACAACATAGATGATGCTGCCCTAAGAGCTGATCTAAAAGCTAAGAATTTAACATATGAGTATGTGTTTAAGCTGTACAAAGATACGTTAACTATCAATAAATTACTGAATTCATCTTTCATGAATGAGACAGTCACTGAAGAGGATATTCAGGCGTTTTATGATAAGAACAAGGCACTTTTAGTTGTGCCTGATATGGTTCAAGTTAGGCATATTCTTTTGCAATTTAGTAATGTTTCCGAGAATGAGACGTATGCTGCTGCAAAAATAATATTTGACAAAATTGATGCAAACAAGTCTAATTTCTGTGAATTAGTTAAAGCATATACTGACGACAAGTCTAGTGCAAATACATGTGGAGAGTATAATTTTTCAAAAACTGACTCGCTTGTGCCAGAGTTCTTAAACGCAGGATTTTCAATGAAACCTGGAGATGTAGAAATTGTTAAGACGCAGTTCGGCTACCACATAATGTACAAAGTTGCTGATATGAAAGGATATACTCCTGATCTTGATTCTATTAGGCCACAAATAGAAACTGCTGTGAAGCAGCAGAAAGCAGTAGATAAATATAAGATATTTGTGGATGGCCTTTGGAATAGTGCATCTATTGAGATCTACAATGATGGTGTTCTTGTGAACAAATATGGTCCTGCATCTTTTTTAAACAATAGTGTTGATGGGGAGAGTCAGGTTGCTACAGCTAATCAGATAAATGTGGATGCTGCAGCGAATCAAAGTGTGCAGACTACTATACAACCTACTGTAACTACGCAAGTTGCACCAGAGACACCTCAGAGTATTCTTGCGAAGTGTTTGACTATGGCGGGTGCTAAAGTATTTGTTGCCTCCTGGAGTCCTGACGCTCAAAATCAATTTTTATTGTTTGGAGATGCAAAAACATATCTTACTGTTGTAGAATGCGACCCAGAAAATGCAGCTGCTAATTTGACTGCGTGTAATGCAGCATTAAAGAAACAGTATCCTACTTGGCCTACGTGGCAGATAAATGATGTTCTTATTGAAGGAGTTCAATCACTCTCCGCATTGGCAAAAGAATCTGGTTGCTCATATGCGTCATGAGTATGTTTAATTATTAAATCGTCGCTGGGTCAATACAAATTAAGCGTAGCGCAAGAAAACAATATGTTTTCTGCGCCCAGAAAATCATTTAGATTTTCTTGGGCTTAATTGTACAAATCAAGAAAATTATGATAGTAATTTTCTGGATGTAGAAAATGCAAAGCATTTTCTTCATAATTCCTCTGGAATTATTTTGTACCCCGACCTTCAGGTCGGGGATTAATCCGCGTTTTCTTTATTTTCTCTCCTTTTTTTTTCAAAAACTAACATATTAACGTTATATTAGACTCAGTCTTAGTAATATTTATATAATCCTCTCTACTTCCTGCTTATTAGTCGCCCGACACGAGAGTACTCAATGGAGCTTAAGGCGAAAGTTTGCTGAATAAGCAAACCACGGAGACGTTAAGTCGACTGTGACCGAGCAATGAGCTTGGGAGTTAGTGTTTCGGGCTTCATAGTCATAAATTTCAAGAACAAGAGTAAGTTTGTTATTATCATGATCATTAGGGGAAAGCCCTTAATTTCACTGAATTGTTTGAATGTTCGCTTCAGATTTCGAGGCAGCCTAAAAGCAGGCTTTAAGCAAACCCACTTGTTCTAAATTAATTGACTACAGTAGACAAAAGACAAAGAAAACGAGAACTAAAATCAAAGTAAAAAAACTTAAAATTTGTTCTCTAAACAGAAACATTAGAAGAGGTAGTAACAATGGCAAAAATAGCACAAGTTGCAGCAAAATATATAATTCACGCAAAGATAAACATAGAAGGAATAGTTGGTAGGCCTGACGTAATAGGCGCAATATTCGGCCAAACAGAAGGACTTCTAGGCGCTGATTTAGAGCTAAGAGAGCTTCAAAAATCAGGTAGAATAGGTAGAATAGAAGTTAATGTCGATACAAAACAAGGCAAAACATCAGGAGAAATTATAATTCCTAGTAGCCTTGACAAGGCAGAAACAAGTATAGTTGCTGCAGCAATAGAAATAATTCAAAGAATAGGCCCTTGCAATTCTAAGATACTAGTAAGTAATATAGAGGATATAAGAATAAGCAAGAGACAACAAGTAATTGAAAGAGCAAAAGAACTTCTTAAAGATCTTATGGACAACTCAATGCCTGACTCACAAGAACTATCTGACGAGGTATCAGCCTCAGTTCGAATGATGGAAATCATGGAGTATGGAAAGGACAAACTTGCTTGTGGTCCTGCAATAAATGAGAGCGATGAAGTTATAGTTGTCGAAGGCAGAGCAGACGTATTGAACTTACTAAAGCATGGATTCAAAAACGCGATAGCAATGAATGGAACTAGCGTTCCTGAAACAATAATTGAATTATGTAAAGAAAAAGTCATAACTGTCTTCGTAGATGGAGATAGAGGTGGTCTTCTAATAATTCAAGAGCTACTAGCAACAACTGAAATAGACTACGTTACACGTGCGCCTGATGGCAAAGAAGTTGAAGAACTCGCGAAGAAAGAAATTCATAAAGCTCTAAGAGGAAGAATAACATCAGAGCAGGCGAAACTAGATATAGGATCTGGCTCTTATAATGTTGATGGCAGCAATAGGCGACCAACACAATACAACAACAATAATGATAGAAGAGATGATAGGCGAGATCCAAGAGATACAAGACGACCTCAAGCGCCAACTCAGTCTTCATCTCAGCAAAGACCGCCTTATCAGGATAGATCACAAGCGCCACAGTCAAGACCTGCTTATCAGGACAGAGCACCAACACAAGCTCCAGCTGCTGCTTCAAAAGTAGCAAAGAAAGCAACCGAGCAAGAAATGGAGAAGTTTGAAGAGATGCTAGAGGACTTGATAGGAACACGCGGAGCATACATTTTAGATGAGAAGCTCAACATTCTTGGAAAAGTTCCTGTAAGCGAACTTCAAAGCACAATCAAGAGTTTGGCTACTGGAATATATGCAGTCATCTTCGATGGCGCTATAGACAAGGATTTGGCATTCACTGCTGAAAAAGCAGGCATAAGTTTCATTGTTGGTATGAACTCTCAAGTTCCATCCAATGGCGGACTTACGATTGTAACAAGCAACGATTTCTAAGTTGCTAATTTTTTTATTTCGAAGAAAACACTTTTGCGTTTTCTGCGTCCAGGAAATCCGTTCGCGGATTTCCTTGATTTTTTATCTAATTTGGGAGGAGAAATAAAATGAAATACGCAACGATCATAGTGGCTTTATTTTCTATGTACTCTCTTAATGCAGAGTCTAGTTCATCGAATATTACAAGTAAGCATTATGTTGCTTCAGTTGTACTTGAGCAAAAGGCATCTACTGCACCAATAAATGGTAATAAAGAAAAAGATGATTCTTTGCTCTATGGTTTAGGTTATGCGATACTTCCTGAAAGGGTTGGAGTTCCTAAAACATCAGGAATAGATTTTAGAAATTACAGAAGAGATTAGATTATTGTTCTTTAATCAATTTCTCTTTTGTTAATATTTTATTTATTTGCATATTTGGTTCGTCGCTAGAATCAATGACGTAATGTTTGACGTTAAAAATCCAAAATGGAACTTGTATTGGTTGCCAGTCTTTTTTTAATTTTTCATATAAATTTATTCTATCTTCTGGTTTAGTGCTAACTCTATTGGTTGTTGAATCAGTAAGTATTCTTTTTCGAACCAGTTCTTCAGGCGCAACAACCTCTATAATCAACATTTTTCCAGTTATTTGTTTCATTAAGTCATAGAATAATTGTCTAAACTTCTTTCGTTCAAATATGGCATCGAATACAATTACGTCGTATTTTTGAAAAAGCTCTTTTATAGCGACAATTTTTGTATAATAAAATTGTAGTCTTAGATTATCAAGTTCATCTTTGGTTATTTTTTTGAAATCTACTCCTTTGAATATAGTTGATTTTTTAGCGAATTCGTCAGAGTCAAAAAAATAACAATCTATTTTTTCTCTAATTATTTTACAAGTATAAGATTTTCCAACTCCAGGAAGACCTGCGAGAACAATTAATGTTTTTGTGGAGTTCATGATTAAAATTAACCTCTTACGGTCTAATCCATTTGACTAATCCCAGAACGACTAGCTTCGTTCACACGCTATGCGTTTCGGACTTCGTCCTAAAGCGCATAAGTTTACAGTCGTATCCATTTGACTTCGGCCACAACCAGTACGCCCGTTGACGCCCTAATGGTTTCGCGCAACGCGCTCAAGCCATTAATCTACGGTCGTATCCATTTGACTTCCCAGTAGGTTACGTCGGATTCGTCGTCTACTACTGCGAGCATTAATCTTTTTTTTGTAGAATGGGCAACTCTGTTCTTTGCTGCGAATTCATACCAAGTCAGAGTTGATCCTTCATGTACAGGATATACGACCCAGCGTGCATGATCTTCACCTGGTTTAACGCCTCGATCATATACTCTGAAGTCAGCTCCGAATTTGAGTGCGGTTTTGATTATATATCCTCTTGTTCTCATATCTTTGAAGACGGCGTATCGTACCCAGAAATTAGGCTCGACTTTCCTTGCTTTCTTCATAAAATCAGCGAAGGGTATTGCTTTTTTTCTTTGATCAAAGAGTTCAAGTTTTCCTTTCTCCATTAAATACAAAGCTTCATGTAAACTTAATTGGACTTGTCCATCCTCTAATACAACACCGTATCTGCTCTGCAAGTAAAGTTCACGTGCTTCGTTGCTGTTTTCTGTTAGAACTCTCTCGTTTGCAAAGAGTGCTTTTACTTTCATTTTTTTCTTTGGTTCTGAAGAAAATGCGTTCGCATTTTCTGCATCCAGAAAATCCTTAGATTTTCTTGATTTGGTTTCTTGTTCTGTTGGAAGCTTTGAGACGTTGTCTAGTATTGTTTCAGGATCTGTTCCAGGTTCTGGAAGTTCTTCAATTATTTTTTTGCTTGATACTGTGTCTTCTATGTCGAAGTCATCTAGTGGAATGTTTTTTTCTTTTATTTTTTCCAATTTACTCGGGTTTTTTATTTCTACAGCTTTTTGCTTTGCTTTTTTCTTTGTCATATTCTAAAGAGAGGAAATGCGTTTTATAAATTTGATGGAAAACAAGTTGGCGTAATTTTACGCACTATTAAGTGGTTACAAAACGATAAATTTATATATTTGAGGAGATGTGCTCAGTTCTATGAACTACATGTATCTTAGAGCAGGCGGAGATGACGAGTCTCTAAGAGCGATTCTCAATGCGCGCAATGGGCAAATTGTTAGTTTGAAGAGAGGAAGCAAAGAATTTATGCAAGGTGGAGGAAGAGATTCAGAAGATTCGCTAAAGCAGCTTAACGATATGCGCGGGTGGATTAACAATTCTTGGATTACGATGTTTCCAATAGTTAATTCCTCAAAAGACCACAAAATTTTGTATGAAGGAAAACTTTACGATCTTAGTCAGCACGGTACAATCAGAGTTATGACTCCAGAGATTTCTAAATTATCTGATGACGCTCTGAACGTTTTGTATAATTATGTTGCAGGTACGTTGCTTGATAATTCTTACAAACACGCACTCAACAATGCATATCCAAAAGATTTGATGCTTCCTTTTGATTGTTCTATGAAAAAAGAGTATAAGCTATCTGATGTGTTTGCTGTGAAAACCATAATAGAAAATACTTCTTCAAAATCGTTCTGTTATGCATATGGTGATCATCCTGCGTTTGTAAACAAAGGAGATCCTGAAAAATGTTTTTTTTATTCTTATAACGATTGGAAAATGAGTCTTAAAGATGTCAAGAATGCAGGAGATGTGGTGCTCAAAACAGACTGGATTAGATTTTTTAATGAGAGAGGCACAGAAGGTTTAGAAGTTAGATCTGATTGTGGCATGATGCAACTTTGGTCTCCTGGTTTTAATGTTTTTGCGATAGAGCCTATAACTGAAACGCTTGACAATAACATCATTCATGATTTGAGCGGAGATGGAACAGGTTCATATAAATTAATTCTAAAACCTGGCGAGAAGAAAACATACAATATTGAAATTAGATTGTTTTAACTATTTTTAGTTTTTGCGAGATGATCAAATTAGCAGCACTAAACTCATCACGCCGTATCCGACAAAACATCCTGCTACGATAAATGGCATTGCAGGATAGAATTTATCTTTTCGTCCGAAGTAAAACAACAATCCGAGCGCAATTGCTGCGAATAATGATATTATTGAGGAATAGGATATTGCTTGAAACATTGTGTGTCCTTTGCTAATTAAGTGGATGAATACTGCTCCTGCAAAGAGCATTGGAAAAACAACATCTCCTCCGCCAAGAACTCCTGTTTTTGTTCCTTTTGTCGAGGAGTTTGTTGATGTGTGGTTTTGTGCAATTTGTTTTTCTTTTTCGTTATTTTTGTTTGCAACAGGTGAGCTAAGGATTATTGTTTTTTCTTTGTTTTTTTTGTATGTGAGTGAGAGTCCCGGAAATAAATTTGAGTCTCTTGTGAATTCTGCAAGTGTTATCATGTGCTTGCTCTTCCAGACTGCGTACGCATCATAGATTGCTATTAATATCAAAAGCAACACAGCAATCCAAACAGAGAGTATTGGTGTGAGAAGAACAGCAATTCCTATGTACATGAGTATTTCTGTGATGTTGTGGACTATTGGATGATGATATATCATTTTTAGAAGGGCAAGTGCGCCTCCGATTACCCAAGATAACCAGAATAGTTTTTCTCCTGTTAAAACTCCGATTGAGATGCTTATTGTAAGTGTTGCTGCAAGAAAGAACCATATTTGCCAAATGCCGATTTTTTTGAATCTTGCAAGTATTAGTAAGAGAACAGTTCCAATAATGATGCCTATTGCGATGTAAATCAGGCTTTCATATCCTTCTACTTGCGGACGTTCTCCGACGGAGGTATTTGTGAAAACAACAGTTGTTACTTCGCTGCCTGAGGGTGTTGTTTCTTTTGTTATTCCTCCAATTGAAAGGCCGATAAAAAATAGTCCTGCAACTTGTGCTAGTATAAATAAAGACATGAATATTACAAGAATAGGTGTTGTGTGTTTCATTTAATATATTCATTCTATGTTTTAATATAAAATTATCTGTGTGTAGTAGTTTTTTTGTTTCTTAAAACAAATATCATTTAATTCAACAAATATCTTCGACCTTCGGGCCGAAGT
>CAITEO010000085.1 GCA_903891505.1 uncultured Candidatus Woesearchaeota archaeon | reverse complement strand
GAACCCGGGTCGAAGCCTCGCTGCATACTTTTAGTATTCGACAGGGCTTCATGATAGGCCACTACACTACCTAGGCACAAAACAGTTTTCTAAACGGAACAGGTTATACTAATAATATAAAAAGTGCTTTTTCCCCATTATACCCGCCGAAAACTCAATTGCGTCGGTCAGCGCTCAAGCTCGACCTGAATTTACCGGTATAGTACGGAATCCCACATCGTTTATAAAGCTTACGGTGGGCGCTACATGGAGGAAAATAGAGAAAAATAAGCTAAAACTGTGATTTAGACGATAGGAGGATAAAAGAAATACGAGAAGAAAAAAACCTCAACTGTAAAATTACACTTGTTAATAATCACGAATTAGAAAAGGATCCCTCGGGGGAGACTTTCAAGTAAAGTCGTCATGCGACAACTTTAATCTTTTGAACTCCCAACCTTCCGGTTTCGGCTGAATTTTCTTCATCCAGACCCATA
Source organism: uncultured Candidatus Woesearchaeota archaeon (assembly GCA_903891505.1). Lineage (GTDB taxonomy): Archaea > Nanobdellota > Nanobdellia > Woesearchaeales > 21-14-0-10-32-9 > 21-14-0-10-32-9. The sequence goes on along the minus strand of CAITEO010000085.1, from coordinate 8,384 downwards.
TCGGGTTTTTGTCCAAAATTTTCTACAGCCAGACGCTCCACCGTTGAGCTACCGAGGGATTTATATGAAAAGAAACCGAGAGTTTTTATAAAAGTTTTCTTTTATGAAAGACAAATAGTTAGAAAATTAGAAGAAATAGAAAATATATCACATTAAACAATAATAAAAAGAAAAAATTAAAAATTAAAAGAAATCTCAACAAAACTAAAAACTATAAACAAAAATTAATAGAAGATTAAATTAAAAAAATAAATTTATTTGTTCTTTGGTACGAACATTGGGACTGGAGAGACTACGAATCTATCTTTGCCTTTTCCACCGTACGTAAATTTGACTCTTGCTTTTGGAAGGCTCATTTCTCCGACGACTTTAAGTTTTGATTTCAATCTGTATGTTATGATCCTCTCTTCGAATGCATCGAGTTTGTCGATGTCCCAGTGGAGCACTGATCCTTTTGCAGAGGTTCTTGTGATTCTAGTTGGTTTCATAGATCCTAGAGTTGATGACTCTATATAGTCTGTAATTCCTGGAATCTTGTCTGAAACAGTTATACTCTCAAGGACTTTTCTCGACCTATTTTTTATGAAGACTTTTACTTTCATCTCAGAAATGCCGTGTTCATCTTCTTCTTGGACTACTGCTTCTTTTAGAAGTATAACTGGGCTTCTTACTGCATAATACATTATAATAGCCAGTATTATGATTATGATCGCACACATCAATGGTCTGTAATTTGTTGTTATTGTGATTGTTTTTACTTCCATTGGTTTTAGTGATGGTGTCCATTGCATGTATGATTTGCCATCAAGCCTAACTATGTCTGTAGGCATATTTGAGTTGACAAATACTCGTTTGTACCAAGGCATTCTTATTGAGACATCTTTTGATCTCTCATAGTTACCAATGTTCTCAAGAGTTATTGTTTCAGTTCTGATAAACCATTTGTCTGTTTTCTTATACTGAGGTGTTATTAGTGAGTATGTATCTATTTTGAATTCTGTTTCAGACTCAGTTATTATCTTATCAGTTAGAGGATAATATACTGAGACATCCACCTTGTAGACGCCTGGCGCTTGCAATGGATCAAGGTCAAAGAGAAATTCATTTGTCTTTTCTTTTCTTGGTCCGAGACTTGTGTTTACCTGTTTGCTAAATAACGGACTACTTATTGTTAAAGTTAAATTTTTCATATCGAGCATGTTTCGGTTCGTCATTAATATTGATACCTTCATGCTCGATCTTGGATCTTGGACATCTGGTGTTGATACAGTTAAGCCAACATTTGGTGTGTAATCTGTGTAATATCCTTGAAACCCTAAGTAAATAGGTATAGCTAAAAGTTTCTCATCTGTTCCTCTGGCTATTTTCACGCCTATCTCATAGACTCCGACGCTCGTCGTAGATTTAGGGAAAACATTGAGAATAAAAGATTCAGATGAACTAGCTCCGACTTTAACTGAACTTGGAGTAATTATCCAATTCGTTGCATCAGCAGAACTCGTGTCAAGAGAAAATATGGTTTCGACTGCATTATTATTTGTTATAGTTACATTGTATGCAGCCACGTCATCCGGCGTGATTCGAAATAAAATAGGTGTCGAATTGACCTCAAAAGTGCTTGCATAGGCTACTCCTGATAGAAATACTACTGCTATTAACAATACTGCTTGAATAATGAGCGCTTTTGAAAAGTCTCTCTCCATATCGACCCCTCCGAAAAGAAACTATCTAGCTTTATTTATATACTTTTCTGTTAAATTTCGCAGAAGATTTCAGTTAATTTTTTATAATGTCTTCCAATCTCTAGTAGCTATGGCGATAAGATCACCTATTGTGTCCGTTCTTGGGCACGTGGATCATGGAAAATCAAGCATTCTCGATTCTATTAGAGGGAGCAATATCGTCAAGGGCGAAGCGGGCGCGATAACTCAAGCGATTGGTGCATCAATCATGCCTCTCTCTGAAATTCAGGCGAGGTGCGGAAAACTTATTGATCAATTGAAAATGAAAATCACAATTCCAGGAATATTATTCATCGATACGCCTGGTCACGCGGCGTTTACTAGTCTTCGAAAGCGAGGAGGAAACCTCGCTGATATCGCAATAGTCGTTATTGACATCAATGAAGGATTCAGACCGCAGACTATTGAAGCAATAGAAATTCTAAAATCTTACAAAACACCATTTATTATTGTCGCAAATAAAATTGATTTAATTTCTGGTTTTCGAAAAACAGATCCTCTTTTCATAAATTGTTTTCAAAAACAAACACCTGCTGTGCAGCAAGTTATCGAGAATAAAATCTATGAAATTGTAGGTGTTATGTATGAAAAGTTCCAAATTCCAGCCGAAAGGTACGATAGAGTTGAAAATTATACGAAACAAGTTGCGATTGTTCCATGCTCGGCAAAAGAGTATATTGGATTAAATGAATTGTTAATGGTTCTAACTGGTCTTTCACAAAAATTCCTAGAGCAAAATCTTAATATGAATGTTGAAGGCCCTGCAAAAGGAATAATTCTCGAGGTAAAAGAAGACAAAGGCCTTGGTAGAAGTGTTGATGTTATTTTATACGATGGAACACTAAAGACTGGCGAAACAGTGCTTGTTGGAACACTAGATGTTCCAATAGAAGCAAAGGTTCGAGGATTGTTTATGCCTGAACCGTTAAGTGATATGCGGGATAAGAAATCAAAATTTCGCGCAGTAAAAGAAGTTGTTGCTGCAACTGGCGTTAAAATATCCAGCCCTGATTTTACAGAAGCAGTTGTTGCTGGAATGCCAATTTATGGAATAGAAGGTCAAGACGAGGAAGCGCTGAAGAAGCAGATAAAAGAGCAGATTGATGAAGTTGTGATAAATACTGATAAAGATGGAATAATAATCAAAGCAGACACTCTTGGAAGTCTTGAAGCGATGATTAAATTATTTCGGGAAAATGAAATACCAATAAGAAAAGCGACGATTGGAAACATAACTAAAAAAGATATATCTGATGCTGAAACAAACATAGAAACAGATCCTCTTGATTGCGTCATCGTCGGATTCAACGTAAAATCTGAACCGTCAACAGACAAAGTTAAAATAATAGTTAGAGATGTTATTTATTCTCTTTTTGACGACATAAAAGCGTGGCGTGAAGAAAAGAGATTGCAACTTGAAGCAAAAGAACTTGAAGGTCTAACGAGGCCTGCAAAAATAGAGATACTCAAGAGTTGCATATTCAGACAAAGTGGACCTTGCATCGCAGGCATCGAAGTACTCGAAGGCGTCGTTAAGAATGGTGCTGCTTTAATGGACAAGCACGGCGCAAAACTCGACGAGATAAAAAGCATGCAGCACGAAAATAAAAATATAAATGTTGTTGAACGTGGCAGGCAAGTCGCTGCAAGTTTTCCAAACATCGTCGCTGCAAGGCACTTAAAAGAAGGCGAAATTTATTATACTGATTTAACTGAAGATGAATTCAAACAATTAAAAGAATTATCAAAACACTTAACAAAAGCAGAAGTTGAAGTGCTAAAGGACATCGTAAAAATAAAGCGAAAACACAATCCACTTTGGGGAGTATGAAATAAACATTATAATTAATTGAACAAACTTAGAATTTGCCTACTCGACACCCCGAAGGGGCCAACCCCCGTCGAGACGCGCCATTAAATTTTGATATTGGCGGCGAGCGGCAAATTCTAGACGACAAATCTCCTAACGAAATCTACAACGAGAACGAAAATGAAACTAACTGAAAATTTAACAGTCCTTAATTCAAAGGAAATAAAAGCAATAACAAAACAGCTCGAAGAACAATTCGGACTCGTCGATAAACTGGATTTTGTATTCTTGCGCAACAACAAAGATAGAGTTTACATTACAACACGCGAGATTGAAAAAATAGATCTTGCATCAATTAGAATTGATTCTGTTGGTTTGTATTTTGGAAAAGTTTATGCTGATGGATTTCGCTTAACAATAGAGGGCGCACAATTAATTGGACCACTTTGCAAGAAAAATATTGTTGATGTATCCCTCGGACAAAAACATGATTGGCTCGTCGGCAAGGATCTTCCACTCGATGTGCAAGAGAATTGTTTTGTAATTCTGCGCTGGAACAATGATTATATTGGCTCGGCAAAAGTAAAAAACGGCGTTGCATTTAATTCTGTTCCATCCGCTAGAACTTTGCATGTTGTAAATGAGCAAAGCGAAGAAGGAATTGAAACTGAATTAATAGATGATGTGTGAAACCACACAATGGTTCAATTAAGCATTGTTAAATTAATTCATATTCAAACGAGCTGTTAACTTCTCATATAAGTACGTAGAAATAGTATCGACACGTTTAAGTTTCATTTCTTCGTGCACTAAAGTGTCTCTTTCATCATTATACCCTATAGCATTATGACCATACATACTATGCCATTTGCTCATTACATAACCAACTAGACTCTTTATTTGTATTTCAGATGGACCATTTGTTGCTTGATCGTTACCATCTACATGTATTCCTATTACACAATTTTTTTTGTATTTCTTGATTTGTGCACGCACGTAATCTCGCTCTTCACCAATAGGCGCAGACAAAGGATTTTGATATGGTTTTTTTAGGAGCTGTATTCCTCCACCAACAGCAGCAATTTCTATCTTCATTATTTCCTCTTTTGTAAGATTTCTCCTAGTTAGCTGCTCTTTGTATTCATCTTTGAATTTCTGAGCGTCATCTTTTTCTTTCTTTGTTTTCTTTTCACTTTTATAATTAGCTTTTTTTTCTTTCATAAGATTTCTTTCATCAAATGAATCATAAAGTGCGTTGTATCTAATACTTATATCAGCACCAGGTTTTAGTATTTTTTTTAGAACCGCTTCGAGCGCAGGATAGACATATTTGAGTTCTTGCTCGACAATAGTTAGTCCAACCCCATCATAATGCGGCGGTCTTATTCCACACATTTCTTTTATCCATTTCCAGAGCTCTGTGTATTTTACTCTAACGTTTGCTTGTGCGATCAAATGCCCAGATTCATCAACAAATCTTACAATATTTGTAGTTACAATAATCATGTCGTCGATAACTTGAGTTTTAAGTTTTTCAGGAACAGCATTTATTATTTTACATGCGCCTTTAGGTAAATATTTTTCTGGATCTGTTTCAAAAAGAGTTTTTGCTGCAGCTTCTGATACGTATCCTGTTACTTCAACATCTTTTATTGAAATTGGGAATGCAATCATAGATTCTAGATTTTTCTGCGCTATTTTTCTTGATGCAGAATTTTTTAAGAAGTTTTTATCGATTTTTTTGTTAAATGCAGGATCTAAATCAACTACATAAACTAATTCACCAATCCATTTTTCTAGATATCCTTTATCTATTCCTTTTTTTTGACCTTCAGAATTGCATTTTGTGACGACTTCAAAAATATTTTTTTGTTTGTATTTAACTCCGTCTTTATCGAGACGTTGTTTGAGTATTTTTGCTGCTTTATCTAAATATAACATGGCCATGCTATCTCTTGAGTCAAGCCACGCTTGCATGTCAATTTGTAAAGAGAGTAGAAATTCTTCAGTCATAAGATCTGCTAATTCATGTTTTATTATGTTTTGCTGTATTTTTTCTGAATACTCTGCATAATCCCATCCTTTGTAATCACATAATTTTTCGCATCGCCGAGTTCCAGATTTGATTGCTTCTCTAATTAGTGTGAATTTATCTTCAAGCCCACTAACAGCATAACTTTCAGCCATAACTCTCAATAGACCCTGCTTTCATTTATAAATTTTGTTACTTGGAAGTGAACAAATGTTTATGAAAAGTAACATATCAAATTTGAACTCAAAATCCTATTTTTTCTTCTTTTCTTCCGAGTTTTTTTTCTTTTTCAAACTTCTTTTCCGAAAATACTCTTCTCGCTCCCTCGCAAATAAATTTAATTAAACACGATTTTTAAACAGCATGTTCACATAATCTAAATATGCTCTTGAAAAATATTTGTGCATTTTTTATACTCTCCTCTGCTGGTTCTTTGTTTGCTTGAGGTATTCTTCTGTAAGTAAATTTTCCTCTTTTTCCTTTTTCTAATTCGAATATGTGAAGAAGAGTATCTGCTTTTATTAGCATAGTTCGATAAATATTTAGCAACTCCATATCAATTGTTCCAGCCTCTGCAAGTTTTGAGAATTCTTCGAATGTTTTCTTGTGCTCATTGGGTGTTTGTGTTTTGATGCCCTTTAATAAAAGATATGCCTTTGCAGCATAAAATATTGAATAATAAGAATGTGAAATTGTAGCACTGTAATATGTATCTTCTTTCATTGCAAATCTCTATTTGCATTTTTTTATCATCGCTAATTTTCTGAATTATACATGATAAATTTAATTCATTTTCGGATCTTGCAAGATAAATTTTATGCTCGAAATCCACGTTTCATCCCTTCCTTAATTAAATCATAAAATATTATATGATTATGAACTACCAAGTGTTTTCTTGCTATTTGTTTACCTAAATTTTCCTCTTTATTTGCAAGCATTTCAAGCATTTCTTCTTTTGAAATAATATGAACATCCAACTCAATAACGCTTTTTAATTTGGCACTATTAATTGATGCATCTATTCTTTTTCTTTTTTCTGCTGTTTCAATAAATATTGCTATATCTAAATCTGATTCTTTTTTTTGCTCACCTATTGCATAAGACCCGAATATAACAATTGAATAAAAGAGAGTGTTTTCCATGATTTCTTGTTTTAAAGTTTCTATTGCAAGTTTAACCATTTTTGGGATTTTAGCATCGTTGCACAAAGCAATATAATAAATAGTTAAATCATTATTAAAATTAAGAGTTAAAAGCCCTGATTTTCCGATCTTCCTCTCAATTATTACTTCTTCTTTTTTTAATAAATTAATAGTTAGCGCTAATGCATTGTTTGATTTCTCTTTTGAACATTTTTTTATTTCTTTTCTAGTATATTCTGCAAATGGTTTTTTTGCAAATACTTCAAATATTTTAAGTTGCTTCTTTGTAATCATATGACACCTAAATTTTATTTAAACGAATTCATTTAAATTATTTAAACCAATTTATTGGTTCATATGAACCAAAATATTGGTTATTTATATACTTTTCGCACAGAACAACTAAAAAACAACGAGTGCTTTATTTTCATCCATACCTCATACGAAAGACAAAGTAATTTATATAACTTATCCGAGCACTTGACTAGTGATGACCTAAATTGAGGAGAACAATTTTCGCGAATAAATTATCCCTGAACTATTTTACTCATTTATCAAATTCATTCAATTTTTTTCATGAATCATTTTTCTCTAGAACTTTCATTATATTTGTTACAAATATTTTTGAATTATTTATGGAGTCATCTGCTGGTTCTTTGTTCGCTTGAGGTATTGAATTATAAGTAAATTGGCCTCGTTTCCATTTTTCATCTTTAAATATTTCAAGTAATGCATCCGCTCGAATTACAATTTTCTTATATATTTCTAGTAATTTCACATCAAGAATGCCTGTATCTACAAATTCTCTTTTGAAACTCTCAAATGTATTTTTGTGTATTTCAGGAGATGTTGTTTTAATTCCCTTCGTTAGAAGTATCGCTTTAGCTGCATAAAATATTGCATAATATGAATGAGATATTACTGCGCTGTAAAATGTGTCCGCATCGTTAATTTTAAACAATTTTTTAGCACCCATATCTTCACTTAATTTTTTCAAAGATGCAGCAATTGTTAATTCATTTTGTGCTCTTTCAAGATAGTTTTTCAGCATTAAGTCCATTTTCCATCGCCTCGCGAATAATACTAAAATATTGTGCTCCACCGCACAACAACAAATTATTTTTTGCTATTTCTTTACCATAATTTGCTTGTTTGTTCGAGAGCATCTCCAAAAATTCTGATTTTCTGAAAATATAAGGGTGCGCCTCAGGAATAGAAAATTCGCAGACATGATGTATCTGTGCCAGAAGATGTTTTGTATCAATTTTATCATCACACACAATCACCACATCTAAATCTGATTTATCTGTCTGTTTGTTTCTCGCATAACTTCCAGTTATAATAAAAGTGAAATAATCCGTTGAAATATTGGCAATTATTTTTTTTATCACATCAAATGGTAATTTATCATTACTCCAAGCGATGTTCTCAGATATAAACCCTAAATAATTCAAAGTTTTATAGCTCGAAAAATTCGCAAAATAAAGAGTTACATTTCCTGCTTTTTCTTCATTTAATATATTCTCCGCCACGTATTTTTTAAGACAACCATAAACATAACTTTCTGACGTTTTATTTGAAATGATTTTCTTTAGTTTTTTCCATGAACACTTATTCGACAATGGAGGATTAAAATGATCCCTCACCGGATCAACAAG
>CAITEO010000084.1 GCA_903891505.1 uncultured Candidatus Woesearchaeota archaeon | reverse complement strand
ATCCTCGTCTAGACACAGTTATACGAGTAGAAGAAATAATAATAAAAACAAAAGAACCTCTATCTAAAAATGAGATAGATCGAAGATTGAAAACAAAAATCATGCGTCCAACACTTAACGTGATTCTTAACTATCTTGAGGATCATCACAAGATCGCGATTCTAAAAGAAGGAATTATTTGGATTTGGTACGAGGACGCGAGCCCGAAATTAAAAAAAGCCATAAAAAATGGCGTTGAAGTTCGTGGGTTTTCCGAAAGAACTGGACATATTATTTTTAAGAAACATTGATTTCCTTTTTAGATGAAACAGGAAACAACAATCATCTTTGATGAACTACCCCTAGAAGAATATAATAAACTACTGTATTTTGTAGAGCATGGAAAAGAAGGCAAAAGAAAACCTACCTATGATCAAATACTTAAATCCATAAATAAAGCCATCATCTGCATAAAAGATAATCCTTATTACGGAGACATCATTCCGAAGAAATATCTAAACAAAGACATTATAAGAACATATAAAACCAATAAAATACTACGAATTGAACTCGTCGGGTTCTGGCGATTGCTGTACACGATAAGAGGAGATGAAGTTAGAGTCATAGCGTTCATTCTAGACTTCATGGATCACGAAGAATACAGCAGACTGTTCAAGTATAAGAAGAAATGAAAATAATAAAAAAATAAATTAAGAAAAATATAGAAAACAAATTATAGAACTCTAATTTCCTCGTTGCATAACAAGTAAATCTTCTGTTGTTAGTTTCTTTCTCTTTGAGATTTTCTCTTCGACAACTTCTCGTTTTTCTTTTAGAACTTCCTGTTCTTCCTGGTGCTTCTTCTTCGTTGCTTCTCTGTTTACTCCATCTATTCTTTGTCTGTTCTCCTGGAAGACCTTAGATCGCTCCTGCATTTCTCCACTTAGCTTCATGTATTCGGTCTTTAGTTCGATGAATTTCTGGTAAGCTTCTTCCTCTTTCTTCTTGAGTTCATCAACTTCGTTTGACTTTGTGATTAGTAGTTCATGTGCATCCTGGCTCTCTTTCGCCATTTTTTGGATATCTTTGTGGAATGTGTTTGCTTTCTTCTTTAGCGTATTTGTTTCAGATGATACAGCTTTTAGTTCTTCGGATACTTTTGTTTTGCTGCGCAGCTCTTCAAGCTCTTTTTTCATTCCCTTAATCTGCTTTCTTATTTGCTGTTCCTTATCGAAGCTCATTGGTTGAGTCTCAAGTCTGAACTCAATTGCGTCTATCTCTGCTTTTAATTTTGAAACAGAAGGGCCTCTCTTTCCATGAAATCCATGCTCTTCTTTTTGTACTGGGACACCTGCTTCTTTTTTTTCGGCAACTATTTTTTTTATGTTAGTTGTAATTTCAGAATTTAATGTATCTCTCTCACGTTTTAGGTCCTTGACTTTGTTAGTGAAATTGTTTCTCTTATCTTTAAGTTCTTTAATCTCAGATATGTTCTTTTTTATCTGCTCAGAAATTTCTGCTTTCTTAGAAAACCATGTTTCCTTCTCAGCGTTGATTGCTGCTAGCTTATCCTTTAATGTGGAGACTTCGTCCTTTGCTTGTTTCATCTCATCTACTAGATGTTGCTTACTTGTTTCTTCTTCCCCAACCATTATTTCATCGCTCTGAATTATGTAAAATTATTAAAAAAATAATTAATAAAAAATTTATTCTAATTTAATCTGCATCTGTGAAAAATTATAAGTTTTTCATCTCGAAAACCGTGGTTTTCTTTATCCGAAAAGTGCGCCGAGGCCAGCTGCTGCTTCCTCTTCTTTCTTCTCTTCCTTATGCTCTACTTTAGCTGCTGGTGCATGACCTGCTGGAGCCGCTGCTGCTGGAGCCGCTGCTGATGCAACAACTGCATTCTTTATCGCTTCGTCTATGTTTACGCCTGATAGCGCTGCAACGAGTGATTTTATTCTGCCGTCGTCTGCTTTGACGCCTGCTGCTTCAAGAACTTTCTTGACTGCTGCATCGTCTATTTTGTGTCCTGCCTTGTGTAGTAGCATTGCTGCGTATATGTATTCCATCTTCTTTGCCTCCTAACCAGTGCGTTCACTTACGTTCTCGAACCGTGCGACGGTACGCCCGTTAATGAATTTATCTGGTATATTTTTACTGGTTTGTTTCAGTTTTCAGAGCAGTAGCCTGCGCTTCTGCTTTTGCTAGTATTAAGCCCTTCGTCTCATCTGTCAATATGTCTTGCGTCATTGCAAGGCCGAGCGAATCTCTATGAGCTTTTTGTATGAGCAACACTGCGTTATCCGTTGTCGGGATTGCCTGTGCTATACTGAGTTTCAATGCATCCATATGCGCTGCAACGATTGAAGCTATGAATGCTTCTTCATCAATGTCAAGAACGCTTCTTGTTAAGATTGCACCGTTTTCGTATGCTGCATTCAAGTTGAGTCCTATCATCATCGGCATTATGTTTAATCTCTGAAGTATTGCTGCGAGTTTTGCATTAACAACTTCTCCTTCTTTAGCGACGACTTTGTCTGCTTTGACTGCAACTTTTCCTCCTTCAATTCCTGCCTTGATTCCGAATGCACCTAGTTCTCCTATGATTGGTCCTGGAGCAAATCCAGTTCCTCCTGCAGGAACAACTATGTCTTTTGGAGCTTTCTGTCCGCCCTTGATTGGAGCTGGTGAACTGCTCTTCTTTAATGTCTTGAAAAGTAAAAATGGATTTTCCTCAGAAAATAGAACTGCCGGCATGCCCCCAAGGTGTTCTTTTAATGCAGCAATTCCTGGTTTGTTTGATTTCTCAATTGCTATCTTGATTAATCTGCCCTTTGTCATCTTCAAGACTGCTTTGCCCTGAAGATTTCTCCTCATAATCATTAGCTGTCTCGCAGGAAGATTTTCAACGTCAACTATCGCTATGACAGGGTATTTATTCATAAGGTCTGTGAATTCTTTCACAAGTGCCTTTTTTTCATCTGATACGTGAGCTTGTTTTTTTTCTGCCATCTTGTTTCACCTATTCGACCTTTACAGGCTTACTCATTGTTAATTTAACAGAGACACTCTTTATGTTAGCCTTTTCTTTAGGTGTATGATGTACGGTCTGGTCGTAAATAAGCATTATGTTATCTATTATATCTTCATCTTTCATTGATTCATTTCCGACTTTAACTTGTATGACTGGTGCCTTCTTCGCACTGACTCTTACAGTTCTTTGAAGTCTGTCATATAATTGATCAACCTGACCTTTTGCAGGAACAATTGTTCCAAGCTTTGGGTTTGGCATTTTATTACGAGGTCCGAGAACACGTCCGAAGGTCTGAGCGACCTTTGGCATGATTTCTGCTTGGCCTATGAAGAAATCATATTCTGCGCCAACTTTCTTAGCTACTTTTTTATCTGCATACTTATCAAAGTCTCGAAGTGTTATTACAAGATCGCAAACTTGCTTTGCTCTCTCTTCAAGTTCAGGACCAGTAAGTGCAACTACTTTCATCTTCTTACCAAGACCATGTTGCAAAGTTACAAAGAAATCTACTGCTTCTTCAGGATTCTTTAAATTAAGATCCTTTAGATTTATTATCATATCAAATGACTGGGAGAACTTTCGTTTATTATCTTCTTTCCTTAGTTCCTTTAATGCTTTATCGATTGATTTTCTATCCATTGTAAGTCCCTCCTACATGAAGTAGTGTTCACAGTATGCATTTGCTGTGCCCTGCGAGCCCTCGATGTTTCAGCTCAAATTTACTTGGCTCGTAATCACATCGATTGTCAACGCTTTGCGAGCGGCACCGAATGCATACACTTTCGGGTATACCTTTGGGAATAAAGAACGGTTTATAAAGATTGCGGGAGGGCATGGAGGTTATAGAGAGCGTTCTTTTTGTTTCTGTTCTTTTGTCCTCAATTCAAACCACTCTTTTGCACGCACGTCTAAATATTCTCATCTTATTTTCATGTTCATCCCTTCAACTTCGCTTGTACCTATGATGAACTTTATATATTCCTTATACTATACTAACCCTTATGAAAAACAAAACTAGTCAAACAATAGGATTTTTAGTCATAATCACAACGATAATCTTGGTAATTTTTATCGTCGGCTGTACGCAGCAAGCACCAAATACACAACCGAACGCAACTGCGAATGAAACGTTGAATGTTTCTCCAAACGCGTCTCCTGCAGTTGATACTAAACCTCAAGATGCAAAAATCACAGTCAACATTGTGAATGCGACAACTGTGAAAGCTGAGGAGATTCAAGAAATGGTTGATGCGAACAACAAGTTCGCGTTTGATCTTTATGCAATATATTCAAGACGGGATGGAAATGTGTTCTTCTCCCCATACAGTATCTCTAGTGCACTCGCAATGACGTATGAGGGCGCGAAAGGACAAACAGCTACTGAAATGCAGAACGTGTTCTACTTCCCAAATAGCGCACAATCTATGAGACATGCAAGTTTGAATATATACAATAGTATAAACTCAAAGAACGATGCATACACGTTAAAAACAGCGAATGCTCTTTGGGCGCAAAAAGATTATTCGTTCTCAAAAGAATATTTTGATACTGTAGATATGTATTATGGTGGCAAAGTAACTAATCTTGATTTTGTAGGCGACACAGAAAATTCTAGAGTAACAATAAATAACTGGGTTGCGAGCCAAACGAATGATAAGATAAAAGATATTTTATCTCCAGGCACAATAACTGGCGACACAAGGCTAGTGCTCACGAACGCAATTTACTTCAATGGAACTTGGGTGAATAAGTTCGACAAGAACAATACGCAGACAGCTGACTTCAAAGTTGCATACAGTAAGAGCGTAAAATCAAGAACAACTAGTGTTGATATGATGTCGCTTAAAGAGGGTCCAGCACACTTAAATTATGCTGAGACTGATGTTTATCAAGCAGTGGAACTTCCTTACGAAGGAAATGATTTATCCATGATACTTTTGCTGCCAAAAACAGATTACTTATCGACTGTCGAGCAGCATCTTGACGCGGCAAGCTTCAGCCAAATACGTACTTCTCTTCAAGAAACACAAGTTGACGTGTATCTTCCAAAGTTCAAATTCGATACAAAATATACGATGGCACAGGATTTAGCTAGTATGGGTATGCCAACAGCGTTCAATTCAGACGCTGCTGATTTTTCAGGTATGACTGGAAAGAAAGATTTATCAATCAGCCAAGTTATCCATCAGGCATTTATCGACGTAAACGAGCAAGGAACAGAGGCCGCTGCAGCAACCGCTGCTGTTGTGGGGACTAGCGCAATATACAATCCGAATGGACCTAAAGTGTTCAGAGCAGATCATCCTTTCATGTTCATAATCGAACAGAAAGCGACAGGCAACATCTTGTTCATCGGAAAGGTAACTGATCCATCCTTGATGAAATAGATGTGAATTAGGAAGATAAATATTTAGAAACGCTTTTTATTTTTTTGAATTTATTTTTTATTTCCTTATTCGCGTTTTCTAGTTACAGCTCTCTCGAACAAACGAAATATTTATATTACCTTATCCATTCGCAAGTAGTAATAAATAATTTACATCAAATAGTTGGGGGAAACAACATGAGTGAAGACGATATTACTAAGAAAATAGAGAATTTACAATTCATAATTGCGCACGGCAGCGATTTTCAAAAAAAGAATGCGTTAGATAAAATTGTACCTCTTATCCAATCAACTGGAGATATTTGGGAAGCAGTTAAATTTTTAGAGAATTACAAAGGAAAACGCGATACTAAATTGCGAAATCTTGTCGAGAATACTGCGAATATATTTTTAGACACACTTAGCTTAAATCCGACTAATCCAACTGAGTACGCAAACAAAATTATTGCGACTCTCTCAAAACCAAATCCTCGAGAGCTTATATTAATAGATAGTAAACTAAGAAATTATTTTACTCTATACTCAGTTATGCGCCTCTATGCCCAATTATCTGAGAAGTGCGAATCTGAAAGTAGTTTAAAATCAAATTATAATCCTGTGCACGATTTCCATTTTATGTTTGATAGTAAACTAGGCCAAACACAACCATTTAGAGAGATATCTTTAGTATTTGAAGCAATGAGCGCAGCCATAAGCGTTAAGACAAACAACACAGGTGCCTTTAAATCTAAAGGACATAAAGACATAGAGTCTGCACTCGATGTGTTCTTGTATATTGATTCTGTAAAAAAACACGGATATGCTCGTAGCGAGTATAACACAAACACGTTAAAGACTCTCGCATCCATAAAATTAAATTTTTCTGATGCATATTCTTTGATAAAAAAAGCAGAGGATGGATACAGCAAAGAACTTGAAGAAGAATCTCATAAAAAAAATTCTGAAACTGCTATATTTGCACGCGCCCTAATACCCTGCGCTGCGCTTATCAAATTAGGCCACACAACTGCTTTTGATTTAAACACAAATGGAAATCTTCGTATTTATAACCCTAAGACTGACTTTGAGAGAAAGAGCGAAGTTTACCGAGCAGTGCAAAAATACAGTCCTCTTCTCGCATTAATGCGCATGAAAGATGACATGGATAAAGGTAAATTTAGAAATCCGGAGTATCTTCTCGAAATAAAGAATATAGCCGAATCAACAGAGATGACATATCGATATGCTGGATTCCTCCTTGATAACTATGTCAACTCGATTGCTAAAAAAGAAGAAATTAATGGAACTAAGTAAGTTTTAAATTTTTTTATTATTTTTATTCTTTAATTCTTATTCAACTATTTTTTCTAGCCACGATATTTTAGAAATCTTTATCGTCCGAATATTTCTGATTCGTCGTAGTATTTATTATTATATGATCTTCCTTCAGGGTTCCAATTAATTTTTTTCTCTTGCATTATTCCTTTTTTATTTTTTGCAGGATATTTGGTTAGCAAATATTTTCCGCTCGGCAAAGCCGCATTAATCATTGTTCTCAAGTCCTGATCCTGCATGTATTCTTTGCCGCATTCATCTAGAATTTTTATTATTAGTGGTTTATATTTATCTTCTAACTCGCACTCTTTATCGAGTATTCCATCCATATGAAGTGTGTTTGCGAGTCTGTAATTTTCAGGATCCTTAATTAATTGTTTAAAGATTATTGCGGTAGCACTAGCAACATAGCGACCAAGACCATCATATGTCTCTATCCTTTCAACTAAGCCTGATAGCGAAGAGCCTAACTGTTTGAGTTTGTGCATAATAAACCTATAATACTCTCGAGTTAAAATATTTTGTTGAAATTAAATAAATTAAATCTATTAGAGAATGTGAAAATGAAAGAAACAGAAAAAAACTAAAACTTGTAAAACGACAACAACAAAAATAAAAGAAAAAACAAAAACAAAAAAATTAATAAAAATATTTTACTTAATTTTTGCTCCAGGCAGCAATGCCAACCATGACTAAACCAACTATTGGTATTAAATGAAGTATTGCCCACCATCCTGGTTTCTTGACTGCTTCAAATGTTTTCCACATCCAGATTATGAAGAAAACAGCGAGTGCAATCATAGCAAAAATGTTCACTATAGGAATTACACATCCTATGAACAAGAGCCATGGCCACCAATGCATTTTTGACGTCTGATACGCGATTATCATCGGCCCTACACATGGTATCCACGCAAGTCCTGGCGACTTAAGTTTTGCTTTCTTCGCAATTGCCATGAACGCAAAGCCCATGTATATGTACCCTGCTATTCCTACTATTATGGCTGCAACCATCATTCCTGCAAATAAAGCAAGAAGTCCACCAAACGGCATCATCCCATATCCTACCATTTTATCCCCCCAAATAATATTTGGTAATTAATTACCTAATTCTTGGTTCTTTAATTTGTGTGTTTATAAAATTTGTTGGAAAATTTGAAAAGAGAATAAAAAAACGTATAAAAATTAATTCTCTAAATTATAATTAAGTTTTTAACCTAACTTTATCAAAGATCTATCGACAGCCAGATGCAAATCTCTTCGCCGTCGTTGGAATAGTATCTATCATTGTATCCACACTTCCTAAATCCCATTTTTTCATAGAGATTTTTTACTGGGTTCAAAGATGGCGCTTCAGCAATCAAGCATCTAAACGACGTTTTTTTCGCTTCATCAATATCGTGATGCACTAATTTCTTAGCAAGTCCTTTACCTCTGTATTCTGGAACAATGAATATATTAGATATTTGTATTGTGTTGTTCCAGTTGAACTGCATAAGCCCTGAAAAACCTATGATTTTTCCATCGTCAATCAAAATGAACAGAGTTTTGCCTTTACCTGAAATCAAGTCTTTCCATTCCCGATTCCTCTCGAAATCATATTTCTTAGATAACTCCTCTATCTCATGTAAATCATTGAGGACTGCAGTTTTTATTTCCATTCAATACACTTGGAGAAGACATTATATTAATATTTTGGTAAAGAAAGAAACTAATGCAATAAAACAAGAAAACAAAACAAGTTTAAAAAAATTCCTCGTCCTTACTTTATCCTAACTGTTTCCAAATTACGAGGCGCTTCAGTCTCGATTCTGAATTGTTTGTGAATCGAACTTGCAAGATCAAGACATCTTGATGCTTCGCCGTGGTTGACAAGTATTCTCTTTGGTCTTGGAGATAAATGTTGGATGAACGACATTAGTTCTCGTCTATCAGCGTGTCCTGAAATTTCTATTTTCAAGATTTCCATGTTGATGTGGAGTACTTCTTCTTTTTGGCCTTCTCGAAACATTATTTCCTTTTCGCCGTTCATAATTCTTCGTCCGAGAGTGTTTTCTCCTTGGTAGCAAGAGAATATTAAACTATGCCTTTTGTCCTCAGCCATATTTTTCAAGTATTCAACTGATGGCCCGCCTTGAAGCATACCTGATGTTGCAAGAATTATGCACGGTCCACCTTCTTCTATTATTTGTTTCCTTTCTTTTTGGCTTCCGACTTGTTTTATGTTAGGATTAAGGAATGGATTGTTGTCCCTCTGGAAAATCTGTTGTCTAATTGTACTATTCAAGAATTCGGGGTATGCAGTATAAATCGCTGTAATATCCCAAACCATTCCGTCGATGTAAATTGGTATCTCTGGTATCAAGCCATCTTTGACAAGTTTTTCGACGAGAACTATTACTTCTTGTCCACGTCCTGTTCCAAGTGTCGGCATCAAGATTTTTCCGCCGCGATTTAGTGTGTTCACGATTATTTCCTGCAAGACTTGATCTTGATCGCGTGGTGTTTGTGTTACATTTTCTTTTCCGCCGTATGTTGCTTCAACCATTACTGTTTCAAGTCTTGGGAATTGTGTTGCTGCGCCAGTTAATAATCTCGTCTTTGCGAATTTTATATCTGCAGTGTATAGCAAATTGTGTAGTCCGTTTCCGACGTGGATGTGAACCATTGCACTGCCAAGTGTGTGTCCTGCGTTGTAAAGTGTTATTCTAACATCTGGTGTTATGTCTGTGACTTCTTCGTAGTTTAGCGTGATTGTATGCTTAACCATTTCTCTTACTTCTTCGCTTGTGTAAATTGGGTCTTTTCCTTCGCCACGCTGTATTTTTACCATATCAAGCTGAAGAAGAGACATGATATCTCTCGTCGGTTCAGTGCAGTAAACTGGTCCTCTGTAGCCGTACTTGAATAAGTATGGAACGAGTCCTGAGTGGTCTATGTGCGGGTGGCTTATGATTACTGCATCAAGTTCCTTTAAGTCGAGTTCTGGTGCTTCAAGGTATGGATATGCTTCATCTGTCGTCGAGACATCTATTCCGCAGTCAAGCATCACTCTTGATTCTGGTGTTTGCAGTAGAAGACAGCTTCTTCCTACTTGTCTGCCGCCGCCAAGATAGCTAACTCGTATCCACTGGTGCATCTTTTGCTTCGTCCAGCCGTTGTATATTCTTTCTCCTGTTTTGTTTAAGAATTTTCTTCTGTAATCAGAATTTTGGTATAATACCTCTCTGATGTTCTCAATTATTGGGCTTCTGATGAGCGCTGTTCTTTTTATGATTGGAACCCAGAGTGTTTTTTCTTTTATCTCCTGCAATACTTCTCCTTGTTTGCCTATTGCGAGTCCTGGTTTTTCTGCTTCGATGACGACTATTGAACGCTGAGGATCAAATAATATCTGAGCTATTGCTGCTTCTTCACCAATTAGCTTTCGTATTTTCTTCTCTGCTTTTTCAGGATCCATGCAAAGACTAGGATCTGGTCTTAGTTCTATTCTTTTCTTTATCTTGTTAACTATACTTTTGATTAAGCCGTTTTCGTTCTTTAAGAATTTCTCATCCTTAGTGTACAAAACTATGTTCGCACCTTCGAACACTGCGTCGCTAATTTTTCCGTCTGGTATGTCTTTCATTATTTCTTTTATTATTTCTGTTGGCACGAGAATATACCTCTTGTTACTTTAGATTTTATTTGTTGTTTGTTTAAATTGATTAAAATTTATTTTTCAAGACTTATTTTGTATAAACTTTTCAAAATTTGTCTTGAATTTGTTTCTTAAAATTTATTTTATGTTTAAATTGTTTAAAACTTATTTTTTAATTTGTTGTCTAAAATTGTTTTTTTAAAATTATCTTTTAAAATT
>CAITEO010000083.1 GCA_903891505.1 uncultured Candidatus Woesearchaeota archaeon | reverse complement strand
GTGGCGCAAAGCGCCAAAAACTCGAAGTTTTCTTTCGAGTCATAGCATTCAACATCGACCGATTAATAAGATTAGGATATGAAGTCATACTAACATTCATCAGAATAATAAGGATTGCATATCAGCCTAAAATATATTGATGTATGTTGATATTCTGAGAATGTGTTTTTGTTTTTCTATTGTTTTTTTCTTTTTTTAGGTAACCTTTTTATACTATGTCGTCTTCTCCTGTTGCTTATATGGCAAAAAATCATGATGAAATAAAAAATAAGGGGATTGACAACAAAAATGATGCTGCAAAAAATGATGCTGCAAAAAGTAATCACGTTAAGATGCACGCTGAATCGAATTCTGAATCTGATTTCTTTTATGAGAAAGAAATTGTACGTCAGGATTTTCCAGATGTGCTTGGTCAAGAGTATGTAAAGCATCAACTTAAATCTGCAATTCTTATGAGACGTCACGTCTTAATTGTTGGTCAACCAGGAATTGGTAAAACGACAATTGTCAAGAGTCTTGCTCATATTCTTCCGAAGAGGAAAAAGATGAATGAGAAAACAGGAAAGGAAGAATTAGTTGATTCTGTTTTCGTTAGAGTTCAAGGAAGTCCAGATTTAACTGCTGAAGATTTGATTGGAGATATAGATCCAATAAAAGCAATCAAGTATGGACCGCTTTCAATTGAAGCATTTACTCCTGGTAAGATTTTCAAAGCAGACGGAGGAATTCTTTTCTTCGATGAAGTAAATCGTTGCTCTGAAAAATTACAGAACGCATTGCTCCAAGCACTTGAAGAGAGAAAAGTTACGATTGGAAGTTATGATGTTGATATGGATGCAAATTTCATCTTTATTGGGACGATGAATCCTGAAGAGGTGAGCACCGAACCTTTAAGTGATGTTTTCCTCGACAGGTTTGATGTAATATATATGGAGCCTCCAGACAAGCAGAAGGTAGAAGAGGAGATTGTTCTTTTGAAAGGAAAGAAACTTGTTGAGTTTCCACGAGATTTGCTCGGATTATCGATAGCATTCATAAGGTCGATGCGAGAGAGCCAAGATCTTGAAAAGAAGCCATCTGTTAGGGCGTCACTCGGTATTTATGAGAGAGCACAAAGCAACGCATATCTTGATGGAAGAAGTGTTGTTATGCAGGAGGATGTGCAAGATGCACTAATTTCTGTTTTAAGCCACAGGGTTCGATTGAAACCATCTCTTAAGTACTTGAAGAGCACCACTGATTATTTGCGTGAACAATTCACAGATTTTTGTGAGCAAAATAATCTTACCTCGAGTGGTTCTCGGTAGCAGAAGGGAGTTCTCAGAAACTGAGGTGCTAGATAAGGAAAAAGAATACGGCGATATTCCGTCTGTTCCAGAGAAGTCTGCAGCGGATGAGCTTTCAGGTAAGATGCGAAAGGATAATCGTGAGGATAAACTTCTGCATACTCAAGTCGAAGTGGATAAAGATAAGATTGACAAGGCAAGAGTATTAACTGATGCTATTAATAATAATGTTAGCAGTTTTAGTCCTGATTTGACGTTCGAGCAATTTGTCAATAATTATAGTACTGCGAAAAAATTGTTTGGTGAAACACTTGTTCGAGAATTATCAGGGTATGATGCAAGTGTTGTTGAAAAGAGTATGAATGTTCCTGAATTCAAACGAGAACTAAAAGAGAGAGTCAAGCAGAATATAGAGAAATTAAAACAAGAAGGGCTTCTTGATAAAGATGGATTCATAACAGATATGGCGTATGACTTTTCTGCGTTATCGATGTTATCTGACGAGCTTTCGCGCATGGAAGGGAAGGGATTTCTTGGGGAAAATGTTAGCAAACAAAAATCAGCTGTTGGGGATATCATTGATTATAGGAAATTCAAATCAGGGGATAGATACAAGAGTATAGCGCTCAAGCAAACTATCAAGAAAACTTTGAGGCGAGGACACGCAACACTTGAGCGTGATGATTTAGTTGCTGCTGATCGAGAAAGTAAAGGGCGCATGGAGATAATTTACGCGCTTGATAATTCAGGGAGTATGAAAGGAGGAAAAATTGGTGTTGCAAAAAGAGCGGGTGTTGCGCTCATGTACAAAGCAATCTCGAATGGAGATCTTGCAGGACTTGTGATTTTTGGTTCCAAAGTACAAAAGGCAGTTCCTCCAACAAAAGACTTTGCATCGCTCTTAAAAGAATTAATTAGAGTAAAGACGAGCGGCGAAACAGATATTGCAAACTGCATCGATGTTTCATCTAAGTTATTTAGTAGTCATTCCAAGACAAAGCATTTAGTGCTTATTACTGATGCGATGCAGACGATGGGCAAAGCCCCTGAAAAAGAAGTTCTCAGGAGTATATCGCTCGCTGCAAATATGGGTGTAACAATTACAGTTGTTGGAATTAGCTTGAACAAAGAAGGAGAGAAACTCGCGAAGCAGATAGTAAATATTAGCAATGGTTCGCTCTTTGAGATTAAAAGTCTTGATAATTTGGATCAAGTTGTAATTGAGGATTATTATAGAGTACGATCGAGATCTGGATTGTGAGTTCTTTTGAAATCTTTTGTGATTCGTTTTATTCATTTTAGTATTTGTGAGGTTATTTTAGGGATTGAGCGAAGCGAAATCGCTTAAGGGTCAAACAAACTTCTTTGTTTATAGAAAACTATTTAAACAAGAATAGAGAAGGCTTTCTCATAGCGTTTATAGTTTTTAATGAGGGTGAGAATAATGCGCATTAATAAGAAAGCATCTATAGAATTAGGTATTAGCACTGTTGTTGTGCTCGTCATTGCTATGGTTCTCATAGCAGGTGGAGTTGCATTCATCAGGGGATTTCTGAACAAAGGAACTGCTGAGTTGACAAAGGGTTTTGATTTGTCAGAACTCGGAACTCAGCCAACTGCGATCGAACCTTTAGTGTTTGTTCAAGGAACTGGACTTTCAATGAAATCAGGCAGTGAAAATGAAGTTAAAGTTGGATTCTTTAATGCTAAATCAGGAGAAGTAAATACTAAAATTCAGTTTAGTAGTTGTACATCAATGCCTGACGATTGTGGTTCGGGGGCAGTTCCAATTATGACGTCAGTAGCAAAAAGAATTCCCTCTGGCTCGGCGTTTGGTTTTGTAACTCTTGTGAAAGCAAGTTGTTTGAGTTCATCAGATCATAAAACACCGATTAAACTCTCGGCAGGAAATTACATTTGTAATCTGCAGGCAGTTATTGTTAATGCTGATGGAGCGCCATCAACAGAAGTGCTCCCTGAAAAACAATTCATATTTGAAGTAACTCCATGAGGTGAATGATTAAAATGATATTTAAGAAACCAGAAAAGAAGATAAGATTAACTCCAGATGAAGAGTTCCAGTTATTTAAGATAATTATTGACAAGTATTTATGGCTTGGAACAATAGGTCTTGTTGTTGGAATATTCATATTGTTCAACAAAGACATGAATCCATGGTTTGGACTTATGATAACGCTTATTGGTGGTTTGATATTGCTAGCGTTTACAGCGATAATGTCAAGACACTTTGATTTCAAGCGAAATGTTTGAAGTTTAATTAGAAGTTTTTTGTTTTTTGTATTTAGGTATATTATGTTATGTTTTTTTTAGTTATGTTTTATTAACAGTTTATTTTTGTTATGATTCACATACAATTATTAAATAAAGGTTGATTAATTTGAGAATGTTGTCTTCCCGAAAAGGAATGGAGATGTCTGTAAATGTCCTTGTTGGCATAATACTTGGCATAATAATGTTTGCTGCAGCAATAGGTATTTTCTTTAATTTAATGAGCAAATCTGATAAAATGTCTATTATTATTGATGAGGAAACTAAAGCGAATATAGAAAAGGCACTTGATTCTGGAGATCCAATTTATGTTCCTGCAACAATAATAGATTCTAAAAAGGGATCTGCTCAATTTTGGATAGGAGTTAGAAACATAGGATCAGGAACGGAAAAATTCAAGATTAATGTAACGGAAATAGGAATTACTGCTAACTTTGACTCAACAAAAATAGCATATATTACAAAAGAATATTCTATTAATTCAAAAGACAATATTTTTGTGCCTGTTGTTGTGAATACAAAAGGAGTTGTTCAAGAGATAAAGTTACTTGTTAATGTAACCAAGAATTCTACGCAAGCTGGAGCGCCTTACTTACAATACACAAAACCTAAGATAGTAACGATTAATAATTAGATAAAAACTTGAGTTGTTAGTCTAGTTTATGTTTTTTTAAGTTATTTGCTTCCTTCTTTTAAGCCATCGAGCATTTCTTTTATGATGTGAGCTGGATCTTTTGCTTTGACGATACCGGACGCTACAAGTAATCCTTTTGATCCAAGCTTTGCTGCGACTTCTGCATCGTGTTTATTTTGAACTCCTGCTCCGCATAGAACTTTATGATTTGGAATTAGTTCAACGGTTCCTGTTATTACTTCTGGCTTTGCATCGCTAACAGATACTTTGCCGCCGATTAGTTCAGGTGGTTCAATCGCGATAAAGTCAGGGTTGAATTTTGCAAGTTTCTTTGCTTCCTCAGGACTTTCTGCGCAAATAATTGTCATAAGTCCATGCTTCTTGCATAGTTCAACTGTTTTCTCGATTTGCGCTTCAGGTATTCGTTTCTCGGAGTGGTTTATGAGTGTTCCGATTGCGCCCGCTTCTTTTGCTGCTTGCGGCGTAATGCTGCCAGTTCTATTTCCCTCTTCAACTGCATCGATGTGCTGCGCGAAGATTGGCAGTTTTGTATGCTGCGAGAGCATGTAGATGTCTGTTGCTTGTGCTGCAAGTACAACGTTTGATGATGTCGCACTATGGTGCGCGACGCTCTCTGCTGCTTTTGCAAGTGTTATTGCGTTCTTGCCAAGGCTTTCTTGGTACGTCTTTAGGTTGATTACAAGCACTGGTGTTTTTATTTCCATATTTAGTTCATCTCCGCTTTTGTTTTTGTTAGTGTTAGTGTTTACAAATTACCGTACGCGGTCATTAGTTTTGACGCGTTGCTCCGGGGGTTGCCCCCTCGGGGTGCCCAAGAAAATCGAAGATTTTCCGGGCCAAGAAAACGTTAACGTTTTCTTGGGGAGCAGAGGTAATTTGTTTTGTTTATTGTTATCTTATTCCTATTTTCTTTTTATTACTTATGATGTTCAGAGCTTTTTTTTGTCAATTTTGCCGTTCTGTTTTCCGTTCTTCTTTTCTTTTTCAGATTCTTTCTTGTTCTCTTTCTTGTGGTATATAACAAAGAGCATGATAACAGATACAATCGTGAAAGCAATGCACAAGTATTGAGTCATGCTAAGTCCGAGTGCAAGTCTTGGCTCTCCGCCATCGCGGTAGAAATCTATGAAGAACCGAAAGAAATTATACATTAGCATTCCGTACCAGAACAACAATCCTTCTTTTAGTTTTGTTTTCGCATGCATTGCAAGAAGTATTCCTGCAACGGCGAAGTTCTTTATTGATTCGTAGAATTGGTATGGTGCTCGGCAGCCCATTGGAGGGTTTACTATGTATTGGCTATGTGAATAATCGATGCATAGCGCAGTATTATTTGATACTGTTCCCCATAGTTCGCCGTTGAGAAAGTTCGCTATTCGTCCAACACCTAGGAAAAACATTAGTGGAATGACTGTTGCATCAGTTAGTTCATAGAACTTGGCTTTGTTTCGCTTTGCGAAAATGTACACTGCGATAAATGCGCCTATAAGACCGCCATGAATTGACATTCCTCCGTGCCATATCTTTAGGATTTCAAGCGGATTTGTCCAAATCATACTCGTGTTAAAGAAGATAAAATCGAACACTCGTCCTCCTACGATGCCGCCTATCATTAGATAAATCATGAATAAATCAAGCGTGTCATCAGTTAGGCTTTTGAGTTTGCCTTTCTTGATTAGGTATCTGAAGAAAAAATAGATGAATAAGAATCCAAGAAAGTAAACAAGACCATAGTATCTAACTTGGATGGGTCCTACGTGGAAGAATACTGGATTTATGTTGTGGATGAACATTTTGATTATGTATTGATTAGTTAATTTGAATGATTAATTTTTTTTTGGTTTCTTGATTGATTTAACTTAAAAAAATTGAAAAATTAAAAAAGTGAATTGAACAAGAAGGCGATTTACTCATACGCGTCTTCTATTTTTCGTTTGAGTGCATCTTTTGTTACAAAGCCAACAACTCTTGCGACTTCTTCGCCGTTGTTGAACAAGACAATGGTTGGTACTCCTCGAACAGCAGCATCTGATGGAACATCGCCCGTTTCATCAATGTTAGCTTCTGTGAAATGAATATCTTTCATATCTTTGCTTAAATCTTCATATATTGGTGCAAGCATTTTGCATGGACCGCACCAGCTCGCCCAGAATTTCACTGCTACTTTTCCTTTGGCTATTTTATGTTGGTAATTATTCTCTGTTAAACTTTCCATTTTCATCCCCCTGGAGTTCGCAGTCGCCTTTGATATAAAAAAGTTTCGAGAGTAAAGTTTCGAGAGTTAATAGTTCAAGAATTAAGAGTATAGTTAATGCAACCGTTCCTAGAAAGATTTATATAATAACTGGCATCTGTTTAATCATGCAGACTTGGTTTGAGAGATATTGGTTCGTAATATTATTTTATTTTGTCATAATTCTTCTAATATATATCTATAGAAAGAGATTTCAGTTTGAAGGAAAAATTGTTGCGCTATACAAGACTAAGGTCGGTCTTAAACTGATGGATAAGTTTGGAAAAAAGTTTGATTCATTTATCAGAGTAATTTTTTCCATTATGCTCTTGATGACTATTATATGCATATTGATGATGTCTGATACAATTTTTAAATCAGGAGGACAAGTTTGGAAAGTAGGGAGCATAATTAAGATAATAATACTTGCATTAATATTAGCAGGAGAGTTATTAGTTGTAATAAAACCAAAACATGCTCCTTCTGCAATTATAGGAATAGGTTTTGCAGGTATGTTGTTAATGGTATATTTCATTGGTCTTGGAACATATCAATTGTTCTTCCAACCTACTGCGCTTCCTTTATTTTCGCCTATACTTCCAGGTATAAGCATTCCTGGCAGTCCAGTAACTCTGCCGCTCATTGAGGGAATAATTGCGTTATTCTTGGTTGTGGTTGTGCATGAATTTACTCATGGTATTTTGGCAAGGGCATATGGTATTAAGGTCAAAAGTTCAGGACTTGTAATGATGGGTCCAATTCCTGGCGCATTTGTTGAGCCTGATGAGAAAAAGCTTCAGAAAGCAAAGCCTAAAGCTCAATTAGCTATATTTGCAGGAGGTCCTTTCGCAAACGTCCTATTGTCATTAGTTATTATCGCCTTGATTTTTCTTATAGCTCCACTTTCAGCATCATTGTATTCTGCAGATGGAATACAAGTGAATGGTTTTACGAACCAAAGCGAGAATGCTGCTGGTGGAAGACTTGCTAGTTTATCTGAGGGAGAAATTATTTTATCTGTAAATAACGTTTCGATAAAGACTCTTGCTAATTTATCTTATTCTCTTCAAAACAAAAGCCCAGGGGATGTTGTTGTTATGAATACAGATAAAGGTTCAAAAAATATAACTCTTGATGCAAGACCTGAAAATTTGAGCCAGCCTTATCTCGGAATATATTTGAACAATCATGTAAAGGGCAATAATGAAGTTGCTAATAATGTTGTTTTCATGGATGTATATTTCTGGTTGTTTGGTAATCCATACGCGCCAGGATTTGATCAGCTTGGTTTACTTATGTGGGTATTCTTGATAAGTCTTGGTGTCGGCATAGTTAATTTGCTACCAATAGGGCCTATGGATGGAGGAAGAATGTACCTTGTTGCACTTGAGAAGTTCTTCTCGAAAGATGCAGCGCATAGAATTTGGAAGTTTACATTCGCAATACTTGTGTTCTTGCTTGCAATTTTAATTATTGTTCCAATAGTTCGGGCGATATTTTAATTAGTAATAATTTAATATTAGCTATTAGTCTCAAAACCTTTAAAAACAAGAAGAGTATTCTTATGCTATGGCTGATAATATGGCTGGAAATACAATTGAAAATACAACAAGTAGTGCTGCAAGTAATTTCAGTGAGATGAGAAAGAATGCACTTGCTCATACTAAAGAGCAGGTTAAAGAATCATTTTCTAAGGATTTAATGATAATTAATGCGATTAATAACATAGAGGAGATTGAAAAATCAATTAATTCTCTTGCAAGTCGTCTTCGTGAATGGTACATGGTAAAGAATCCCGAGCTTGAAAGAACACTTGCTGACAACGAAGTGTTTGTTAAAGTTGTTTTAACGCAGGAAGATACTCCTACAGAAATGGGTGCGGAAATTACGACTGATGATGAAGCCGCGATTCAATCGCTTGCGTTAATAACTCAAGGGCTTATTGAGACAAAAGTTTTCCTTTTATTATATCTTGAGAAAACGATGAAAGAATACTGTAAGAATGTTTATGTGCTTGCAGGTCCAACTATTGGTGCGAAGCTACTTAGGGAAGCGAAGAGCTTGAAGAGGCTTGCGTCGCTTCAGAGCAGCACAATGCAGCTTCTTGGCGCAGAAAAAGCATTGTTTAGACACATAAAAACAGGAGCGAAATCTCCAAAGTATGGTCATATTGTAAATCATCCAGTTGTTATTAATGCAAGAAAAGAGGATAAAGGAAAAGCAGCAAGAGCACTTGCGGACAAGCTTAGCATTGCTGCAAGGCTCGATTACTTCAAAGGAGAATTCCTAGGCAAGCAATTCCTTGAAGATTTGCAGAAGAGGTTCAATAGTTAAAGGTCAGAATGTAAATTTACTGCACGCCGTCGGCATTGACGACGCGTCTTGACGGGGGTCGGCCCCTTCGGGGTGGCAAGTAAGTAAATTTAGTGCACGGCGAATGTGCAAAACAAAGAATGTTCACAGGTTAAAATCATGGAAGAAATAAACAAGTTCGGAGTTTATCAGAAAAGAGTTGGAAGAAAGATTTTCTACTTTACTAAAAGTGCTTACCCTGGTTTTCGAGGATTCGATGAGCGAATCGAGCGAGAAGGAGGAGAGGAGTATAGAGAAGTTAGGCCTGAACGCAGCAAATTCGTTGCAGCAATCGCAAAAGGACTTTCTCAATCAGGGGTAAAGAGAGGATCGACTGTGCTCTATCTTGGTGCAAGCCACGGATACACTCCGTCATTTATGTCTGATATTATAGGAAAAGAAGGATTCATGTTCGCGCTCGACTTCGCGCCAAGAGTTGTTAAAGATCTTGTTTTTGTTTGCGAGCGCAGAGATAACATGGCACCAATGCTTGAAAATGCATCTCATCCGGAAGATTATCAAAAAATAGTTCCAAAAGTAGACGTGATATTTCAAGACATTGCTCAGCGTGATCAACTCAAGATATTTCTAGATAACTGCGATATGTATTTGAAGCCAGGAGGATTTGGAATGCTTGCATTAAAAGCGAGAAGCGTGGATGTTTCAAAAAAACCAAAAGATGTCTTCCGTGATGTAAGATTTCAGCTCGAGAAGAGAATTCCAGTTGTTGATTACAGAGAACTTGATCCATTTGAGAAAGATCATGCATTCTTCGTCGTGAAAAAGAAGTAAGTTTTCAGAGCCTCATTATTTTTTTATTGCGTTATTCTATTTTAATGTGTTGCATCTTTTACTTTCTCAAAGATTGCTTTGGCTTCAAGTTCGCTGATTTTAAACGTTTTTGTCGCATCTTCAATTGATTTTGGAAATTTTTCAGTCCATAATTCTTTAAAATTCGTAGAATCTCCCATTTCTGCAGCAACAAAATGATTTGTTAACGTGTTAATATAATGGTATGTTGTTAATTCCTGCATTGTTATAATCCCTTGATCAACTGCTTTTTTTGTTCCTCGTTCGCGATCATAGAGGACTTGAGAAAATTTTGCTATGCGTTCATAAAAATCAGAGTTCATAATTTGATAGAAGTCGCTAGAAATTAATAAATGTTGTTTTTTCTGCAGAGGTGCGCGTGTGGTTATCTCGTTTATTAGAAAAACATAAAAACAAAGCACGTATTTCGCAAGTATTATGAAAAAGTACGCTCGTCAAATGCTTCTTCCAGGAATTGGCGAAGAAGGTCAGAAGAAACTTAAATCATCGTGCATAGCAATCGTCGGTGTCGGTGCGATAGGTTCACTTGCAGCGGATTATTTAGCCAGGGCAGGTATTGGTAAAATCATTCTAATAGATAAGGATAAAGTTGAAGAGATGAATATTCATCGTCAGTTGCTTTACTCGCAAAAAGATTTAGGAAAAAGTAAAGTAGAAGTTGCAAAAAGAGAGCTTGAGGGAGCAAACACTGATGTTGACGTCGTTGTTCATAATGAATTTTTATCAGATAAAAATGCAGATGTGCTTCTTTATGGGGCAAACGTGATTTTGGATTGCGCAGATAATATGCTTGCAAGAAAATTAATTGCGAATTTTTGTGTGAAACAAAAAAGAACATGGATACATGCTGCAGCATCAGGTACGAAATGCAATGTTCTTGTTATTGATGAACCATCAGAGTATGAAAGATATTTTGGCACAGGAACATTCGGTGATTGTTCCGAGAATGCAATACTCGGTCCTGCAGCAGGAGTTGCTGCGTGCATTCAAGCAACAGAAGCAATAAAAATTATTGTCGGTGCAAATTACTCGAAAGAACTTCAGAGATTTGATTTGTGGAATAATGATTATGAGATTATAAAAATTAATAAGAGTAATAAATTAAAATAAATAAGTGTGATAAATAAAATAATGCGGAATAAAACAAAAGAGATATCAAGGTGTATTTTTGACGAGTAAAGTTTATTTCAAGAGAGTAGATTCATACGAGAAAACGGACGAAATAAATAAAGCAGTTTTAGAGCTTTTAAAAAAGTTTATTGATGATGAGAAAATAGTTCTCGAAAAGAAAACAGCACTCAAGGTTCATTTTGGAGAAAAAGGAAACTCCACTTTTATTGAACCGAAGAATTTTGAGTCACTAATAGAATTTCTAAAATCAAAAAATATTGATGCATCATACATTGAGACTAACGCGCTTTATAGTGGGGAGAGAATGACTAAGGATTATCATATTGCTCTTGCAAAAGAGCATGGATTTACTCAGTTACCGATCATAATCGCTGACGGTGAGAAGGGAGAAGATTATGATGAAGTAGAAATTGACGGAAAACATTTCAAGAAATGCAAAATAGGAAAAAGATTTTCTGAGTTTAATCAAGTAATTGTTATAAGTCATTTCAAAGGACATATGCTTGCAGGGTATGGTGCTGCGTTAAAGCAACTCTCTATGGGTTGTGCTGCCCGTGGAGGAAAACTTGCCATGCATGCAAATTCATTTCCTCTTCTAAATCCGCTGAAATGCAAGAAGTGTATGGCTTGCACAAAGCAATGTCCTACTGATGCACTCGCGATTGGATTGGTGTCGCATATAAAGAAAGACAAATGCATTGGCTGTGCGACGTGTATTGCAGTTTGTTCGTATGGTGCGATTGGTATAAATTGGATGAGCACTATGCCTGGGACATTCAAAGAGAAATTAGTTGAGTATGCACTTGCTGCGCAGAAGGGAAAAAATAATATTTACTTAACGTTCGCGCTCAATATTACTCATGAATGTGATTGCATGGGCACAAAAATGAAAACGGTTGCAAAGGATATAGGTGTTTTCATATCAAAAGATCCTGTTGCGATTGATGCTGCGTGCATGGATGCTGTCGATAAATCAGAGAACAAAAAAGTTTTTGGTGGACGAAGTTGCATTGAATATGGTGCATCTATTGGTCTTGGAAGTAAAGAATACGAATTAGAAGAAATTTGAGATATTTATTTCTTCATAAACTAAAAATAACCAAGAAATAAAATAGAAATTATTCTTATTCTATCACCACGCAAAGTTCTTCGCTAGTTTCGAAACTTAAATCTTTTATTAGACCAATTGCTTTGATGTCTTGAGCAACACCTGCAAGTAATTCTTGTTCGTCTTTTTTGCACGCAATTGTTACAGAGTTTAGTTCTGCTTTGAGGGATAATTGTTTTGTTGATTTGTATTTTCTAACTTCAGATATTATTTGCACAACGAGATCTCCTGTTCTTTCGGATTTCTCATCAACGAGCTCACTTGTGAACTCTGGCCACGTGGTTGTGTGGATGCTATCTTCTCTTTCAAATTCTTTGAAGTACATTTGATATATTTCTTCAGTGATGAAAGGCATTATTGGTGCGAATAATTTTAGCTGAGTGAGCAGTGCATAGTAGAGTGTTTTTTGTGCAGCAAGTTTTGACTCTTCATCTGTCGAGTTGTATGTTCTGTGCTTGATGAATTCTAAGTAGCTGTCACAGAAATTTTGCCAGAAGAAAACATCAGTTTCTCTTTTCGCTGTTGAGTACTCGTATTTCTCGAATGAATCAGTCGATGATTTAACAAGTCGCATGAGTTTTGAGATGAGCCATCTATCCATTGTTTCAAGCTGATGCATATCGAGCTCGTTTATCGCAGAGGCGTTGTAATCTTTCAAATTCATCATTGTGAATTTTGAAGCGTTCCATATTTTTGTAATTGTTTTCTTTCCTGTAAGAACATCTTTCTCTTGATAGGGCATATCTTCTCCGAGTTTTGCACCTGCCGCCCAATATCTAAGTGCATCTGCGCTGTATTTTTGTATAACTTCATCTGCAACAACGAAGTTGCCTTTGCTCTTTGACATTTTTTTGCCATGAGGATCCTGTCCGTGGCCGCTTATCATTATATTTTCCCAAGGAGATTTATTCTCGAGGAAATGTGCTTTTACGATTGTGTAAAAGGCCCATGTTCTAATTATGTCATGTGCCTGAGGTCTTAAGCTCATAGGAACAAAATCTTTTTTCTCATCTTGCATTGTCCAATGAGCATTGATATAAGGCGTCATAGAACTTGTCATCCATGTATCCATAACATCCATTTCTGGAGTAAATGTATTATTTCCACAAGGGCAAGGAGTTTTTGGATTTTGTTCTCTAGGATCAATTGGTAAGTCCTTTATTTCTGGAAATTTAACACTTCCACATTTGTCGCAGTACCATAGTGGAAATGGAACTCCGTAGTAACGTTGTCTGCTAATTCCCCAATCCCATTGAAGATTTCTAACCCAGTGTTCATATCGTATTTTCATATGTTCAGGGTACCAATTTACTTTATTGCCTGCTTCAATAAGCTCGTCTTTTTTGTCGAGAACTCTTATGCTCCATTGTTTTTTCTTCATGAATTCTACTTCGGTTCCGCATCTTTCATGAACATTTACTGCATGCGTAATTGGTTGCTGTTTTATTAGCGCGCCACAATTTTTTAGCGCTTCAATTATTTTTGCTCTAGCGTCTTTTATCTTAAGCCCCTTGAATTCAGGAACAGAATCATTTAATCTACCATCTTCAGTAAAGACGATTTTTAGAGGTAGTTTGTATTTGTACCATTTCTCAACATCCTCTTTGTCTCCAAATGTACAACACATCATAAGGCCAGTGCCTTTTTCTTTATCGACTGTTTCATCGAAGAGTATTGGAACTTTGTAGTTGAAGAGCGGAACCGCTGCAAATTTTCCTTTTAGTTTTTGATATCTTTCATCATCAGGATTTGTGAACAGAGCAACACATGCAGGGATTAATTCAGGCCTTGTAGTTGAAATAATTAAGTCTTGATTTTCTGACTTGAAAACTATGTCGTTGAACGTACTTTGAAGATCAACATTCTCAAAATCGGCCTGAGCGATTGTTGTCTGACAAGTCATGCACCAAGTAGTTGGCTGATCTGTGTGATCAAGTAATTTCTTTTTGTATAGCGCGATAAAGCTTGCTTGACTAACATGTCTACTTCTATCATCTATTGTTTGGAAAAGCAAATCCCAGTCGATTGAAAACCCGAGGCGTGTGAATAGATTGTAATAAACAACACCGCATTTCTTGGTTTCTTCAAGGCAGAGTTTTATGAAATTCGCTCTTGTGATTGTATTTTTGTTAACGTTGTGTTTTTTCTCGACGAATCTCTCTGTTGGAAGGCCATTATCGTCATAGCCCATAGGGAAAAAGACATTAAAGCCTTTCATTTTCTTGTATCTTGCGATGAATTCGAACTGAGAATAATGCATGGCGTGTCCTACGTGAAGATGATCTGCGCTCGCATATGGTGGAGGAGTATCTATTGAGAATATTTTCTTTTTGCGCGTCTCATCGAACTTATACGTTCCTTTCTCTTTCCAATAATCTGCCCATTTCTGTTCAGATATGTTTGCATCATAGTTTTTAGGTAATTCATCCATGTATTTTTCCCTTGAGGAAATGACTGCGACTTGATTTAAATAATTTACTAGAAAATCAGAGGAAAAATAGGTCTAAATGATTTTTTAATATGTTCTAATCTATTTCTTTCGTCCGACAAGTTTCAAGAACTTATTTATTGTATGTGGCGTTCCTCGCACAAGGTGTGGTTTCATGTTGATGAATTTCTCGTTCATATCGTGTAGGGCTACGACGAAAAGTGATTCTGCCCAGCCAAGCGGGGTGTTATCGTTTGGTTTATTTGTGTGTGAGAAATATAATTCAGGGATTCCTTTTGCTGTTTGTGTTGCGAGCATTTTATCAACAAAGTATTTTGCTTTTTCTTTATCTCCTAAGTGTTCGTAGATTATTGCGAGCCAGCTAAGTCCGAAACACCACTCTGCTTCCTCACTATAGCCATCAGGGTTTTTGTTGTAATAATGATCGTTTTTGTATCTTATTACTCCTCTTTCTTTTAAGAGTAAGTATTCAATATTTTCGAGTATTTTATTTCTTTGTTCTTCATTCACAATATTATACGGATAAATAAGTGAAAGAAGAGCAAGGTCTACGAATTTGTGTTTTGACTCTCTTGGAAGCAGTTCAGTTAATGTTTTTTTTCCATACTCAATTAATTCTTTTGGGACATCTATGCAGCCAAGTCTATTTATTGATTCAAGTCCTGCAACACATGCGCCGACAGATGATGCATGGACTTCTTCAGCTTCTTCCCAAACACCGTTGTCTTCATCTTCCCAGTAATGTATACTCTCAAGATACTTGACGAGTTTTTGAACGATGCGTATTTTGTCATCGTTGTCAAGAATCATTCGTTTGTACTTGCACTCAAGTTCACCGATTGTAAATAGTACTGCGCCTATTGAATCGTGTTGTTTATTTCCCCAATCCTCCCAGTATTCATCAAAAGTTTGTGGATTGTATCTGGCATGAATGTATTCGTGTTTGTGCTGCGGTTTGTTCGCGATTGCATAATCAATTTTATATTCGTGCTTCAAGAATATGGCAAGTATTGATTCATATGTTTTTTCAACAGTTTTAAAGTCGCCAAGAACTTCGAATGCAAGGCATTCATAGAAATTATCTCGTAGCCAAGACTTATCATAACCAGTATCTACATCTTTTCTTGAAGCTGCAAAAAGACCAGATTCATATTGCAGTTGCTTGAGAATATTCATGTGCTGACGTATCAGTCTATCCTGTGTAATTAAAGGCTTAAGTTTGGCCCTGGCTAACTTCATCTCTTTCCTCTTTTTTTTATTCTGTTTAGTATTTTGAGTTGATATGGTTAACTCTGATTCATTCCCAGAAGTACTTACTGTGTTTTATCTTAAAGTTCTCGAGTTTTTTCGGATTTATTTCATCACCAAACTGTTTTACCAAATCTAGGTAAACTTGTTTTTGTGCTTCTATTATTTCCTTTTTAGCTTGGTTTGCTTGCTTTTCGAGTGCTCTTTCTGCATTTTCAAATCCTATGATGCATGCATCAAGCATGTGGTCAGACGTTGACATTACACATCACCTTTCTGTTTTGTTTGATTATTAAAATACTTTAAGTGTATTTTATGTGAATTCTAATTTTTTTATTTATAAGTGTTATGCTTTTTATGGTGTTTATTATGAGAACAAGAAATAATGAATAGCAGTAAAATAATAAAAAATAATATTTAGCGTTTAAACTCAGGTTTTAGTATTATAATCGTCCAGGCCAGATGCCAAGTGCAATTATAAAAAAGCCAAGTAAATTTATCAGTGCAAGTATTCCGCAAAGAATTCCAAGCAATCTTTGTTTGTGGTGATTTGCATAGACGGCGATTATAGCAATCATCACTCCTGTTATGACATTTATTGGTGGAGGAACAAATAAACCAATGAGACCTATTACGATGCCCATGATTCCCAAATTCTTCGCGTTAGGATCAGCTTGTTTTGACTCGACAACTGCTTCCTTCAAGTTTTCTTTGAATGCTTGATCTTCAAGTTTTTCTTGTTTTGGCTCTTCGCTTGGTATTGCAAATATGTTTTGTGAAACTGAGTCTTCTTTTGAAACAATAGGAGTTACTTTAGGTGTTACTTTCGTTCTTGATTTTGTCCTTTTGGTGTGTTTGACTTGGGTATTCACGATAGTTTTCTTAATTTTGCTTTTTTTTGTTATCATGTTTAATCTCACCTGCGCTTACAAGTAAAAAAATAAAAAATAATGCATTCTTATTACCTAGTTCTTACAATAGCAAGATGAAAAATAATATATCTATTACTGCAAGTATTCCACCAACTAATGCCAAAACTTTATGGTTGTGTTTTAAGGCGTATGTTGCTAGAATTCCTGTTATAACTCCTGCAATAATGTTCAATGGAGATGGAAAGAAAAGTCCTGCGAGGCCAATAATTACTCCTACGACGCCAAGAGGTGCAGCATTAGGATCTATTTTATTTACCTTAGTGCTTGGTTCTTGAACTGAATTTTGAGTTGTTGATTGAAACGATGTTTCAGCAGCAGTTGTATTTTGTGTTCCATCTAGACTTTTATCATCAACACTATTAATCATTGGATTTGCGCTTAGTGCAACTGTAGGTGATTTTTGTATTGGTTTTCTAGAAACAACCTTTCGTGGTGCTGCCCGTTTAGGTGCTGCTTTTTTTTGTATTGCTTTCTTAGTCACAACTTTTTTTATTGTTTTTTTTACAGGTTTAGATCTACTTTTTACTTTCTTTGCTGCCATATTTTCTCTCCTCTTTTTTTTAACTAATAAATCTTCTATGGTGTATCTATTCATTTATTTCAGGGTTATCTCTTCGCGACTTTTTCTTCCTTGAAGAACTTTTTCGCAACTATGAATACAACAAGTGCAATTATTATGAAATTAATAACTGCGGCTAGGAATGCACCCCAGCTTATTACTACTAGGCCTATTTTAAATGTTGCGCTTTGCCATGCTCCGCCTGGTATGAATGGAGTTATGATTGGCATTATGATATAATTAACAAGTGCTTGAATGAGTGTGGTTGCAGCGACACCCATGATGAATGCAATGGCGAGACCAATTACTTTGTACTCCTGCAGAAATTCCTTGAATTCACTCATCATTTTTCCCATATTGGTGCCCCCTTAGCGATAAATAATCATTTAGTGGTGTATTTCTGTTAAATGAGTATAAAAAGTTTACCAAAATTTAGCTAAATTTGGTAAGTTTCAGCTAGTTTTTACTAAACGAGAGAATCCTTTATCAAAAAATTAATCAAAAAATTAAAATAGGAGACAAGCATAATTAGTTTATGGGGGAAAAACAAATACGTTTAGATGAAGGAGTTTTAGATGAAACTCCAAATAATTTGTCTAAGTCAGAAAAGGATAATTACAATGAGTCTTCCAATCATAAACTTGAATTGCTCAGAAAAAGAATTCTAAATGAGCTTGATTGTCCTCTGAAAGTTACTACACACAATCTTGTCTTTGGCAAAGGCAATCCGTGCGCTAAAATAATGTTTATAGGTGAAGCACCAGGTGAGAACGAAGATTTGCAAGGAATTCCATTCGTCGGTGCTGCAGGCAAACAGCTTGATAAATTATTATCATTGATTGGTTTGACGCTCGATGATGTATATATTGCAAATATATTGAAGTATCGCCCGCCGAATAATCGTGATCCGACAAATGAAGAAATTGAGAGACACACTCCATTTCTCGTTGAGCAAATTAAAATAATAAAACCAAGAATAGTTGCAACGCTTGGCAATTACTCAACGAAATTTGTGCTTGCGAATTTCAATGTTGAAGGAATGAAAAAAATAGGGGGAATATCTTTCTTGCATGGTAAACATGTGGAAAAAGAAATCGACGATCTAAAGTTCGTAGTTGTTCCTCTTTACCATCCTGCAGCAATGCTATACAAACCAAGCATACGAACAGATCTTGAAACTGATTTTCTTGGAATGAAGAGTATTATAGAAGATAAGCGCGAAGAAAAAAAAGAATAAAAGAAATAAAAAAAAGACTAGAGCCTGGAAAATAACATAAAAACGAGAAAAAAATAAAGAACAATGAAAAATACAAAAACAACTGGGGTTTAGCTTTCCTTGATTTCAGGGTTACAAGAAAAAAGGATGCCCAAATAATCACGGGCATGACTTGGGACGAAGCGAAAAGCGACAAAGGAGGATGGCAGGTCACAGGCCAGGGATATCTTGCTGCGAAGATAACAAATCCTTTCTATTTGAATCTCCCGAAGGGAATGGGCCTTTGTTCAACTCACGTCGAAGATTCATTGGAACAAAGATGCTTCGGCTGCGGCCTTAGGAAATCGCAGTACCTCGGCGCGGATTTGAAGAAATTCTAGGAATGAAATGAAGTACAGATGATGATTGAGAATGTGGCAATCACACTCAAAATGCAGGGCGACTAATTCGTATTTTTTTCTTGTCACTATTCTAAAATAGGAATATTTATAAGTAAATATTATTTTTTTCAAATTAATTTTGGGGGCTGATAAAATGGAAGAATATAAGCACGAATTTATCAAATTTTTACTGCAAACTGGCGCATTAAAAGTTTTTGAAAATTCTGATGATGACAGAACCTTGAAGAGTGGAAGGATATCTCCTTGGTTTGTGAATATTGGTGATTTTAATGACGGCGCATCGTCAACTGCATTGTCTGGGTTTTATGCTGATGCGATAATCAACTCAGGTGTTCCGGCGGATGTTCTTTATGGAATTCCTGATAAAGGCGTTGGTTTAGCCACGCCTGTTGCAATGGCTATGGCTCAAAAAGGGCATAATGTTGGATGGGTATTCTCAAGAAAAGATGAAAAGAAACACGGAGAAGCATCCAATCTTGGTCCTGAAGAAAGAATCAAAGCGTTGACTGTTGGAAGAGCTCCTAAAGCAGCAGATGCCATTGTTCAATTAGATGATGTTTTTACTGCGGGCGATGCAAAATATGAAGCGAATGTATTTTTGAAAAGCCTAAACAGAAATAATCTGCCTCTGCTTGTTATAGCTGTTGATAGGCAGGAAGTAGCAATCGATAGCAGAGAGGCGATTGCAGAATATCAAGAAAGAACAGGAACAAGAGTGGTTTCTGTTGTTAATGCAGTTGATGTGCGTCAAGTCCTAAAAGAAGGCGGATTGGCTTCTGATCGCGCATTAAACAGATTGGCAAATTACATTAGGGTTTACGGAACAAAAGAAGCACGTTCTGCAATGAAGGGTGGTTTAGAGCAAAAAATAATTGGGAGAGACAGAAGTGTAATTCCCGCATGTGATGTTGAAACATTAGAACAGTTTGAAGAACTTGTAAAACAAACTGCTGATGTTCCTGGAATAGGAGGATATAAACTAGGGTTCGAGCTAGGATTAGGTTTTGGCTTGCCCGCAGTCGTTAAAGCAGCAAGGAAATATACTGACAAACCACTTATATACGACCATCAAAAGGCGGGAACAGATATTCCTGACACTGGCAAAAATTTTGCAAGAGTGATGAAAAGAGCAGGAATTGATACAGTGATATTATTTCCTCAAGCAGGTCCGGAAACAGAAAGAGCGTGGATATATCACGCACTTGATAATGGATTAAATGTGATTGTCGGCGGAAGAATGACGCATCCAGCATACGCAGTTAGCGAAGGCGGGTTCATCACTGATGAAGGCGCATTAGACATGTACAGACTTGCAGCAAGAGCGGGAATAAATAATTTTGTTGTACCTGGAAACAAACCGGCTGTTATAAAGCAAATTAAAGGAATTGTTGAAGCAGAGGGAGTTTCGCCTATATTATATGCTCCAGGGTTTGTTGCTCAAGGCGGAAAAATTGCGGCTGCAGCAGAAGTTGCGGGAGATAGATTCCATGGTATTGTTGGAAGAGGAATCTATAAAGCACTTGATATGAAGCAAGCTGCAATAGAACACACAAGTCAACTTTAATTATATTTTTTTATTTCTTTTCTATTTTTTTTGTCGTTTCGCTCTCTTCAAGTCGTCGCTTTGTGTTCTTCAACGTAAGATTTAACAAAATATTATTTTCGCGTTCAAGTTTGTCGATGATTTCATCCTTTCTTTTTAATTCATCTTTGTAGATTTCTAGAATTTCTTCTTTTGTTAAATCATTCAATTTAGGAATATCTTTGATTAAAGTCTGTTCCTTATTTTTCTGTTCTTTTTCGTTTCGTGCAACTTTTTTTTCAATTTTAGCCATTTTTATCCAGTAATTTTTTTTATGTCATCAAGGTCGTCCTTGAATACGTGCGCTGAGTTGCTAATTGTAGAAATACTTCCTTTCTCAACATGAAGTTTTTCTGCGATGAATTTTTGCAAGCAATAAATTTGGTAAATATTTGCTGGCCATCCGAAGAACAAATCATTGCTTCTGATGTGACAGTTCAGGTCTAATTTATTATTGTGTATTCTGAACTGAATGTATATTATTCCTGGCGTGTTCTTGTTTGTTATTTTAGAATCTTCAACAGGATCATAGAGCACTACGATTGCTCTTCTTGATGTTGGATCTTGTTTTAAGAGAGGAATTATGAAACTATTGACTTGATCAAGTTCCTCTCCGAACGAGAATATTCTACCACCATAAGTGTAGTCATAAGCTGGTGCCTGATATTCTTTGAACATTATTCCTGACAGCTCTTCTTTTGAAGGATAAACCCATTTTTTTCTCTCCATCATAATATCTACAGGCTCACCGATTTTAGGAGAGCTT
Organism: uncultured Candidatus Woesearchaeota archaeon; assembly: GCA_903891505.1. GTDB lineage: Archaea > Nanobdellota > Nanobdellia > Woesearchaeales > 21-14-0-10-32-9 > 21-14-0-10-32-9. Next base: position 6,836 of record CAITEO010000083.1, on the reverse strand, counting down.
TCAGTTAGAGTGAGTGCAAGATTGATTATTTCAATGCAAAATCTTCCATCGTTGTCTTTGAACTCTTCACCTTGATTTATTATTATGTGAAGTGCCTGTTTCCAGAGTTCAACTGCATCATTGTTTATTAGTTCCATTTTAGTTTCCGTAAATCTGTCGTACGCCGCAGATTTTATTGGCGCGTCGAGGAAACAGATTTACTAATTTTATTTTTCATCATGTTTTTTTTGGTTTTTAGTTCTTATTTTATTTTTTTAGGTTAGTAGTTCACAAAAATTTATCTAGTGTTAATTCGCCTTTCAACGCTTCGAAGTCGTAAGTTATCAAAGGTAATGTGAATGTGTTAAGAAGGAAGTTCAATTCCGAGATTGCTTCTTCAGGTGAGAAATTCCTGTCTCGAAAGAATCTTACTCTATCTCCTCCTTCAAATACGTTAAATAATGCTTCTCTTCGTCGTATTTCAGAGACTGTTTTTTCATCATGATAATCAGTTATGTTTCTTATAGTCACTTTCCTGTATGTCCTAGGGCTCATGAATTCTCTATCGAACCTTTCGAATGCACTTGAAAGAACAACTCTGAATCTTATTGGTATTCCGCAGGATTTGAAAATTGTTTCTTCTGCTTTGCAGAACTCATTTAATTCATTCTTCGCACTTTCAAGTAAGCTACAAAACTTTTCAAATTCCTCATCATTCTGCTCGAGAGTTGTGTGGTTTATAAAAACACTACCATAGTTCCACAGACGTATATAGTTATAGGATAATGAAAAGAATTTGCTCTGATTGACATCGTTAAGAGAATTTACTATTTTGAATATGGAGTCAGACTTTCTTCTTTGAAGAGAAGTGGCCATCAATAGAGCTTTAGATGATTTAATTAGAAGTTCTCTGAACTCAGTATAATTGCTTTTTTCTTTGAAGAATTTATTTACATCGATATAGAGGCTTGTGTTTGAGCAGCAAAGACCAATTGTACTTCCTTTGAAATTTTCTTGATAATAAATCCATTCTTCCTCGTTAAATGTGTATGCTCCTGCTCTGCCAATCATATATGGTGCTTTATGAATGTCTTTGTTTTGAATATTAACTCTGAGTTTGTGCTCGGCAAAATTCTTTAGTATTTGTGATATAAGTCTTGTCTGGTTAGAAATAGTTTTTGTGTTTGTCTGGAATATAATTATAACATTCTCAGATTCCAAATCAGTATATGCAGCTACAAAATCACTCATTTTAATAGCATTCTTTACCTGAGTTAAATCAATAATAATATTTAGATATTTGTCATAGTCTTTTGTGTCGATGTTTATCTTCTTCAAAAAATTAGATAGAAGATCAAGCTCTTCTTTTTCAACAATCAATTGAAAATCATTCAAAGCAATGACGTCGTTATAAGTAGGATAGAGATTTGTCAGTAGTTCATAGAGTTTTCGAGTGTCCTGTTGATAAGATGATTCTATGATATAAGAGTTTATTTTTGTTAGCCAATTCTGAGGGTCGAAGCGTTTTATTATTTTGTCATTCTCATACTGCTCAAAACCTGAGAGGAAAGAAGACTCAGGTTTTACGGTGGACATGCTATCTATTATACGTTTCGCTTTTGTATCCTTATCAGTCTGGACTTGTTTGTCGCTGTTTATTTTGAAGAATTTCTCACCTTTTCCCTCAGTTCTTGTCATCTTGATTAGATCCTCTTCTGCAAGAGTGTTTAGATGATAGAGAAGTTTTCTATGCATTCTTGCTTTGTTTCGCTTACCGAGTTTAACAAGATCAGGGTCTTTTTGTGGGTTGTAGATGTATTTCTTTATCTCCTCATATTCTGATGAGAAGACTTGTTTGACGAGCTCCGATGTGGATATCTCAGTCTCAGGTCTAGCTCCCATTATCTGAAGAATCTTTTGTTCAACCCCGTTCATGGAGCTTTCTTGATGGTTTTATTATATAAACTTTCTGGCGATGGAGGGGTATTTGTTTATATTGTTCAGATGGGTTGGTTTAAGAGATAGTTCTTAAATTCCCTGAAACAAAGCCGGAAAATCTCCAAAAAGCAGTATTTGTTTCAGGAAAATCTGAACAGGTGATGAGAAAATATACTTTTTTCCGCACTAGGTTGCCTTCTTTTTATGAAAAAACCCATTTGTTTCAGGGAAATCCTGAAACAGGGGGTTTTGTTTCAAAAATAATGTTTATATGATTTACACTCCGATGGATTTGAATTGGTAAGTTTGGGGCTTTGCAAAGATTGAAGAAATATAAACAAATATCTGGAGGCGAAATAAAATGTTGAAAGAAAAAGAACTATTAATTCTGAGCCATTTTAGGAGTGATGCGAGAATAAGTCTGACGAAGCTAAGTAAAATAACAAGAATACCTGTCAGCACAATATTTGACAAGCTAAATGAATACAAGAAAGCCAAGATTATAAAGAAGTGCACATCGCTTGTTGACTTCAAAAAACTTGGCTATGAGATACGGATGCAAATCTTATTGTCTGCAGGCAAGGATCTAAGAGAATCTTTACAGAAATTCCTCGTGCAACATCCAAGAGTTAACACTGTTTTTAGAATAAACAACGGCTTCGACTTTCTTGTTGAGGCATTATTCAAAGACATGGAAGAACTAGATGAGTTCATGCATTGCCTTGAGGACTTTAATCCATTGCAGCGAAAGGAATATTTTGTCATGGAAGATTTGAAACGAGAAGAATTCCTAGGCAACAGCGGAGTGCTTGGAATAACGAGATAATGCTAGAAATTACTAGATATTGTGATAACGAAGATTCGCTACCAAGTCAGTGATGATAAGGTTGAGGTTGTTAGTAGAATAATCAATCTGTGGTTTGATGTTTCTCTTGTGCAGAATAATGCCGACGTGCGTATGGTCTAATGTCGAATAGAATAGTGCCTGAATGTATTGGTTGATGAGGTCTTTGTTTTGCAGAATAGTCTCTTTTAAATTTTCTTCGCGTTTGGTATTTGGAACGAAACCGCGAGTGAAGGTCATTATGTCGTCTAATGTTGGTCCAAGTGCATATTCCTGACCTATCAATATGACTTCGTCGTCTATTATTTTTATGGTGCCTTGAGGGAGAATAATTGTTTTTAGTTTGAGCTGGCGTGGCGTGATTATCGTGTCCTTAAGATTAGGATAGATTTGAGTTGCGATGTCAAAAAATTCTTTGACTGCGAGGGTTTCTCGGGCATATTTTTCTATTCTTGGCAATAGTTCTTCTGCTGTACAGTTTTTTCTTTCCCTTAGAAATCTGTAGATTTTGGCGACGGAATTCTCATTTTTGATTTTGTATATTGCTGCGTCAGAACCAGAATCAATATATTCCCAGTTTTGAGGAATTTGCATTCTCTAGGGAATAGACTTAAAATTATAAATGTTTCTTTGTCGACGTTAAGGGCTTAGGCTGATCTATATCTTCCCAACCAAGTCAAGTCCTGGTTTTAGCGTCTTTCCGCCTGGTTTCCAGCTCGCAGGGCAGACCTGTCCGTCGCTCTCGCGCACGAACTTTGATGCCTGAAGTTTTCTTAGTATTTCAGGTGCACTTCGACCAATGCTATTGTCGTGTACATCCATTGCTTTGAGTACACCATCAGGGTCGATTATGAAACTTCCACGCAAAGAAAGGCCTTCATCTCCGCCTGTCTCGATGTACGTTCCGAACTGCTTGCAGATTCTTCCTGTTGGGTCTGCGAGCATAGGGTATTTGACTTTCTTTATTGCGTGTGATTCATCATGCCATGCCTTATGCACGAACACTGTATCTGTGCTGACGCTCAGAATCTCCGCCCCTTCTTTCTTGAAATCGCCGTACATATCTGCTGCTTCCTCAAGTTCTGTCGGACAGATGAACGTGAAATCCGCAGGGTAGAATAGCATCACGACCCACTTGCCTTTGTAATCTGAGAGTTTGATCTTCTTTATCTTTTCATCCTGAAATGCGTCCGCCTGGAATTCTTCGACTTTTTCGCCTATTTTTACCATTTTTTGTTCCTCCTGTTTTATCAAGTGTTAGGTTCAGTTTTTCTTTTAAAAAACTTGTGAAGAATGAATGCAGAAGTTTTTCATCAAAAATAAAGAAACACTTTTAAAATCAAGGATATTTTTGAGAGTTAAATTAAAGTAGGATAGAAGGCACATCAAGATGAAACATCGAATAATGATTGTTAAGAAGGATAAATGCAACCCTGTCGGGTGCGGCGGCTACTTGTGTATGCGTGTTAGTCCGAGCAACCGTGCAGGGAAAGAAGCGATTGTGAAAGATGTAGATGGCAAAGTAAAAGTGAATGAGAATGTCATAACTGATGCTGATAGGATTGCAGCAAACAAGTGTCCTTTCGAAGCACTTGTTATGGTGAATCTTCCTGAAGAGCTCAACCAGGAGCCTATTCATAGATATCCTCCGAATGGATTCGCGTTGTTCAAACTTCCAATTCCTATTTTTGGAAAAGTTGTTGGAATTATAGGACGAAATGGTATTGGTAAATCGACTGCGATGAAAATTCTTGGTGGTTTATTAAAGCCTAACTTTGGCGAAGAGGGTAAAGAAGCAACTCCGAAAGAACTTGTGCAGCATTTTAAGGGAACGGAGGCACAGATATTTTTTGAGAAACTAGAGAAGGGCGAGGTTGTAGTTTCCTACAAGCCTCAGCACGTCGATCAGATCCCGAAGCAGTTCAATGGAACTGTTAGGGATCTTTTGAAACGTGCAGATCAAAAAGACAAACTTGAGGAAATTGCGGACATGCTTGATATTGTTCCTGTTTTAGATAATGATATTAAAGAAATCTCAGGTGGAGAATTGCAGCGTGTTGCGATCGCAGCAACAGTTCTAAAGAAAGCAAATCTCTATCTTTTCGACGAGCCATCATCGTTCCTTGACATAAAACAGAGAATAAATGTGAGCAAATTCATAAAGTCGCTTGCAAATGAAAATACAGCAGTGATGGTTATTGAGCACGATTTGATAATTCTTGATTACATGACTGATTTAATTCATTTAATGTATGGAGAAGAAGGCGCGTACGGAATTACGAGCCTTGCTAAGACGACAAAAGCAGGAATAAATACGTATCTTGATGGATATATTAAAGATGAAAATATGCGTTTTCGAGATCATCCAATAAAATTCGAGAAGAATCCCGAGATGAAAACGCAAAAAGAAGAGAAACTTGTAAATTGGGATTCTCTTAATTTTTCATTAGGTCATTTTAATTTAGAAATAAATGAAGGAGAAATAGAGCGCCATGATGTCATCGGAATTTTAGGCGAGAATGGAATAGGAAAGACGACGTTTGCAAAAATAATTGCAGGAGAAATTAATACTGAGAAAGAACTTCTAGAGAAAAAACTCAAGATTTCATACAAACCGCAGTATCTTGCGCAGACGGATGAACTCGTCGCCATGCATCTGAAAAATGCATTAAAATATGAGATACAACTTGCAAGACCTCTTAATTTGAAACCACTTATGATGAAGCAGATGAATCAGTTATCAGGAGGAGAATTGCAGCGTGTTGCAATAGCTGAATGTTTAAGTGCGGATGCGGATTTGTATCTTCTCGACGAGCCATCTGCATATCTTGATGTTGAGCAACGTCTTGTAATTTCAAAAGTGATAAAAGAAATGATGATGGAAAAAGGAAAAGCAGCACTTATAATAGATCACGATTTATTATTTATTGACTATCTCTCAAAGAAATTGCTTGTCTTTGAGGGAATTCCTGCGAGAAAAGGAGTCACGTTCGGGCCATACGATATGGTGCAAGGCATGAATCATTTCCTCAATGGTCTTGAGATAACATTTCGTCGTGATGAAGAGAGCAATCGCCCGAGAATAAACAAGCCTGACAGCCAGAAGGACAAAGAGCAGAAATCAGCAGGACAACTGTATTATACAGGATGAATTTAATCATAAAATTAAAATGAAAAAAATATTGGAAACTATTGATCAGAAAAAAAGCAAATTAATTATTTTTCCAAGAGTTGTAATTTCATTATTTATTCTAATAATTGTCTTAGCGTTGCCGCTCATAATTATCTCAGGGAGCAAATCGTTTTATATGCATAGGCTTGCAGAGAACGATTGTTATTCTATGATTTCAGAGAAGGATTGCGTTGATTTGTCGATGAATGTCCTGAATTACTTGAAAGGACAAGGGGAACTTGATTCAAGATATAGTTCTAGTGAACAAAGTCATTTTAGAGATGTAAAACACGTTCTTGATTTTGCAAAAGCACTTGCATTAGGTTTGTCATTTTTTGTTTTAATGTATTTGACTTTATTTTTTGTGCTCGATAAATCGGAGATTTATAGATTGCTAAGATTGTCTGGAATTATGATTATTTCTTTTTTTTCTCTTCTTTTAATTACAATAGCAATTAGTTTTAATGGAGTTTTTTATTTATTTCATGCACTACTCTTTCCTCAAGGAAACTGGATGTTTCTATTTAACAGCGTAATAATAATTGTGTTCTCAGAAGGATTTTTTGTGAAGGCTGCAATAGCATCATTTCTATTCTCGCTCGGTACAGGAATTATTCTGCTAGGTGTTGGATTACTCGGGAAGAAGAAATAAATGAACGTTAAGAAATTTTGTTCAATAAATCCGTCTAACAAAACTCAAAAAAGCCGTATGTCCGAAGTCTTTTGTTACTGGACGTAAAATTCGCTCTTTAACTCTCCATTCCCGCTCGATGACTTCGATTGTCTGTTCGTGCAGAAGATTCTCAGGAAGAGACGTTATTGTTTGATGAATTTGATTTATGTTAGGTGCATATATTACGAAATGTCCGCCGACACGAAGAACTCGTGATGCTGTCGGAATTG
>CAITEO010000082.1 GCA_903891505.1 uncultured Candidatus Woesearchaeota archaeon | reverse complement strand
CGGCGCTATAAATATGATTTTTCTTATTTCGCAATTCGGTTTTTGGTAAAAAACTCTGAATATTACAGAGCCAAAACTATGACAGATAAAATGAGCAGATTTTACTTTATTCTTCGTTATGAATTCTCTAAGGTCATCTGCGAGTTCGCTTGTTGTTTGCTCGCGATTCCAAGAGAAAAATAGTACGTTGTACTTTTTAGATAACTCTTTTTCAAGCAAACCATAATATTTTATTCGGTACGTTCCTCGTCCAACATTTATACCATGGATGATTATAATGTTTTCCTTGAATGAGCTTTTGCTTTGTGTTGGCTGTTTACTTTTAGTTTTTATCATTTATTTTTTATTTAGTTTCGCGCTTTAAATTCTTAACTATTACTGCGCTACGCAAAGTAGTTGTGTATCTCCGCTATATGGTAAGCCAATGCCTGATTTTTGTTCATGTGGCAGACTAATTAATTAAGATCTTGCACTAAATTACTAGTTTTGGATCAATAAGTGTTCGCGCTCTTCTATTTGTGATAGAACTTAGAACTAATAATTTTTGACTTGATAAAACCACGCGTTATTTGTCCTTCCTTTTTGAGAGTAACATTTATATATTGAGTCTTATTAGTACGAGTTTATTCCAAAATAATTCATGATAAAAATGGAGAAACTTGAACAACTCTTAAAACGAGAAGATATTCCTGAAGACGTAAAGCAGATAATTAAAGAAAGAATTAATGCACTAGATGCTCAAGATTCAGAACTAAACAAATTAAACGAATTATATAAAATTCTCTATAAAGTAAATACTGCTCTTCTCAAAGAACACACAATTGGCACTCTTGAACTTTTTATAGAAGATATTTGCTCATCTCTTGTAACCGAATCTAGATTTAAGCTTGCGTGGATTGGAAAAACAAATTCTTCAACAAAAATTGTAACACCTATAGTAATTAAAGGCGAAGCCTCAGAATACGCGCACGGACTACACATATCCCTTGATGATTCTGCAATTGGACACGGGCCCACTGCACTTGCCATAAAATCTGGAACAATATACATCTGTAACGATTTTCACAACGACCCGAACACATTACCTTGGAGAGATAGAGCTTTGAATTTCGGGTTAAAATCTTCAGCTGTTTTTCCAATACCTATATCTGATTCTGTCACTTGGGCCATTTCAGTTTATTCAAAAGATGTGAATTTCTTCCAAGAAGAAGAAATAAAACTTTTAGATGAAGTTGCGAAAAATATTTCACTCGGCATAAAAAACATATATCTTAAAACAGAACAAAAAATTGCAGAAGCTAAGCTTATTGCAAGCAATGAAAAATTCAAGAAAGTAGTTGAAAATATCAGTGATGCAATTTACATTCTTGATTCGAATGGAGTTGTACAATATATAAGTTCTGCAGTAACGCAAATAACTAAATACACACCTAAAGAAATCATAAACACTTCTTTATTTTCTTATGTTCATAAAGATGATTTACCTAATATACTCACTAAATTTAAAAAAAGACTATCTGGAATTTATGAGTCAATGGATTGGCGTATAAAAACAAAAGACGGCAACACTAAATATGTTAACACGATTAGCAACACAATTCTTGATGAAACCGGCGCTAAACTACTAATAGGTGTGCTTCGTGATATTGATGAAAGAAAAAAAATGGAGGATACACTAATTGCCACAAAAGAAAAGGCGGAAGAATCAGATAGATTAAAATCAGCATTCCTTGCCAATATGTCCCATGAAATAAGAACTCCTATGAATGCAATTATGGGCTTTTCATACCTGCTAAAAGACATCGAGGACATAACATCCGAGCAAGAAATGTATGCAAATAGAATATATGCTTCAGGAGAGAGATTACTAACTCTAATAAACGACATCTTGGATTTATCAAAAATTGATGCAAAACAAATGAGATTAGACTATAAAGAAAAAATAGTAGGTGAATCACTTAGCCACGTAATTAACTTACTATACACTAAAATTGTTGAGAAGAAAATAAATTTAGAAATAAAATTCGAGGAAGAAAATTATCTCATCAATACAGACCATCAAAAATTAGAACAAATACTAATTAATTTAGTCGGTAATTCAATTAAATTTACGCAAAATGGGATAATTGAGATTGGATGTCATAAAACAGATTCAAAAACCCTGCTATTTTACGTTCAAGATACAGGAATAGGAATTTCAAAAGAAAATCAGGAAAATATATTTAATGCATTTAGACAAGCTGAAGAAGATACTGGGAAAAAATATGGTGGAACTGGCCTCGGCCTCACAATCTCAAAAGAATTAGTTGAGTTAATGGGTGGCACAATAGGCGTGGAATCAAACGAGGGCGTTGGAAGCAAATTCTATTTCACATTACCATTCGAAGGAAAAATAGAATCAGTTAAAGAAGAAGTCAAACAGATAGCGCCGAAGTTAAACCAAGATTATAAAGGTGCCAAACTTCTTCTAGTAGAAGATGAAGATTGTAACATCAACTTATTTAAAGAATATTTTAGAAAATTGAATGTAAATTTTGTAGTTGCATATAACGGACAAGAAGCGCTAAACATAGTAGAAAAAGATCCTGAAATAAATATAATTTTTATGGATATAAAAATGCCGACAATGGATGGAATAACTGCGACAAAAAAGCTAAGAGAAAGAGGAATAAAAACACCTATAATCGCACAAAGCGCATACGCAATGGTAGGAGATAAAGAAAAATTCCTCTCAGCAGGATGCGACGATTATCTCTCAAAACCACTAGATCGCGACCAATTAATAAATGTTCTAGATAAGTACATAAAACAATAAAAGAAAAAAAGCTGCAGGTTATTTTACTATTAGTTCTGTTTCTATTCAACTGTCAATTCCGTTCCGCGTAGTTTGTTTTGTTCTGCGAATTCGCTGCGAATTAGCATCTTTATCGCTTCGGATGCGACAAGTACAAGGCTGCTAATGATAACTATTGTTATCCAATCAACTGCGCCAAGAGAGACTGTTTTGAATATGTTCTGGCCGAATGGAGTGTATATCGCAAGCAACATCAAAGTTATTGATATTCCTGTTGCTACAAACATCATCTTGTTCTTCCAGAAATGCTTGTTGAATATGCTTGTATGCAGCGATCTTGAATTGTATGCATGGAATAATTCAAAGAGTATGAGGGTTGCAAATGCCACAGTTCTCGCTTTATCTATGCCCACATTATGTACGGCGAGTTCCCATATGAATAAAAGGAGTGTTCCTCCGAACATAAGCGGAACTAAGACAAGAGTCTTTAGCATTATGTAACTAGATAGCAAACTCTCTTTTGGATTTCTAGGCTTTTGTTTCATCACTTTCATGTGTGGTGGCTCGATGCTAAGTGCGAGTGATGGGAATGTGCTTGTAACTACATTCACGAATAAAATCATGAGCGCAGTTAGTGGAGTTAGAAGTCCGATTAGCGTTGTTATCACCATTAAAGATACTTCTGTGAAATTACCAGATACTAAATAATGTACGAATCGTCGTATGTTGCTATAGATTGATCGCCCTTCTTTGACTGCTTTTACTATTGTGCTAAAATTATCGTCAGCGAGTATCATGTTTGATGCTTCACGTGCAACATCTGTTCCATTTTTGCCCATGCTAATTCCAATATCTGCTTTCTTGAGTGCTGGAGCATCATTTACCCCGTCACCAGTCATGGCGACAATTTCTCCTCGTCTTTGAAGAGAACTAACAATTCTTAGTTTATGATCAGGGGTTGTTCTTGCAAATACTGCGACTTTGTCAATTATTGCATCAAGATCTTCGTTTGTCATATTGTTTAGTTCTGATCCTTCAATAACTAGATCGTGTTTTGATTTTATTAAACCAAGAGTTTTTCCTATGCTCTCAGCTGTCGCTTTATGATCGCCTGTTATAATCATAACTTTTATTCCGGCTTCATGACATGTTTTTATTGACTCAAAAACATCAGGGCGTATAGGGTCTTCCATTCCTACAATACCTTCAAACACATAGTTTGTTTCAAGGAACTTAGAATGCTCTTCTTTTATTCTTCCTTGTTTATCTGCGCGTATATGTTTGTTGAGTTTTTTAGTCGCAAAGCCCATAACTCGAAGAGTTGTAGAACTATATACATGGACGTGTTTGAGTATTTTTTCTTTTTGATGTTCTGTTAATTTCTTTGTTTTACCGTCAGATAAACGTATTTGTGTACATCTATGTATTATGACATCAACAGCACCTTTCATGTATGCTGTTTGTGCGCCTTTCTTGTTTTTATCAGAATGCACAGTTATCATGTGCTTTATTGTAGGATCAAAAGGTATTTCGTATATGCGGGTATTATCTTCTTTTAGGATGGCTTCATCATATCCTGCACTTTTTGCAAGGGTGAGAAGTGCACCTTCAGTAGATTCTCCAATCGCAGTCCATGTTTCTTCGTTGAATTTCAGTTCAGAATTATTGCACAAGATGCACGTTTTGAATAGTTCATCTCTTATTGCAAGTTCTTTATGATCTATTATTTTTCCACTGTGCTTGAATACTCCTCGAGGATCGTATCCTCGTCCTTCTACTTCGTATTCTTTGCCGTCAGGAAATAATATTTTCACAACGCGCATTTTATTCTCAGTTATTGTCCCTGTTTTATCTGTGCAGATAACTGTTGTTGTTCCAAGAGTTTCAACTGCATTAAGATCTTTTATGAGCGCATTTTGTTTTGCCATGTTTCTGACGCCGTTTGAAAGCGCGAGGGTTAGTGCGAGCGGAAAGCTCTCAGGTATTCCTGAGACTGTTACTGCGCAAACAAGGAGAAGAGTTTCATAGAGTGAGAATCCTCTTAGCATCAAGATAAAGAAGAATATTGTGCTAACAATAAGTATTCCGTACGATAGTTTCGAGCTCATGACATCTATTTTTTTCTGAAGAGGACTTTTTTTATTATCGATTGTTTTTAGGGTCAAAGATATTTTTCCTATTTCAGAATTAAGTCCAGTCTCAACAACCACTCCTTTACCAGTTCCTGCAGTTATGCTCGTTCCGCTAAAGAGCATATTATCTTGTTCTGTTAAAAGAACATCTTTGTCTAATCTTTCTGAATGCTTTAATTTTGACGTAGATTCTCCCGTGAGTATTGATTCATCAGCCATAAGTCCAATGCATTCTATAATTCGTATATCTGCAGGAACTATCATGCCTCGTCTAAGAGCTACGATGTCTCCAGGAACCAAATGCTCCGCGAGTATTTCTTTTGTTATTCCTGCACGTACAACCTGAACTTTTTTCGCGGTTAGTTTGGCGAGAGCATCTATTGATTTGCTCGCTCTATATTCTTGTATGAATCCAAGTACGCCTGTTAAAAGTATTATGCACATTATGACTACGAACTCTAACTCGTGATTCGTCAGAAGAGAAATTAAGGCGCTTCCAAGAAGAATATAGATTAGGATGCTGTTGAAATTTCTTATGAGTATTTTTATTGAGGTATTTTTGTTTTCTTTAGCGATGCTATTTGGTCCAGCAGTTCCCAGTCTAGAAATCGCATTTTGCTCGTTAAGGCCACTATGAGATGTTCCAAGTTCAGCGAATAATTCTTCGGTTGTTTTAAGGTGCCAATCCTTATTTTTAGATGGATTTGTCTCGTCAGACATAAGAACACGCTCCTCTAAATATAAGTCTATTATCTACTGATTTTATCACTAAATCTACACCCTCTTTTTTTACGAGTCTCGTGCCAACCCCTATGATTGTATATCCTCTATACAGTGTTTATATTTATTTCGTTTTTAAACTGCTAAACTTTGCAAGCATTTATAGGATGGCTGTAAACTAGCAAGATTTGCGAGCAATTCAACAATCTTTAAATAGTATTTATCCGTCTTCGTTTGTATGGATGCATCAGGGAAACTAAATAAGGGAAGCGAAGCATTTATTCAAGGCTCTAAATACAGACTTGTCATGAAAAATGGGGAAGTTCATGAAGGAGTGTTTGTGTTCGAGACGAATTCATTCATATACTTAAAACTAGAATCAGGGTATAATATAGGAATTTCTAGCGCGGGAATAGAAACATTTTCAGAGATAGCTAAAAAAGATGTGCTAGACGACGAACAAGATAATAAACCAAATAAGGAGAAAAAAGAAGAACAAAAAGAAAAACTAAACGAAGAAAGAAATGAAGAAAGAAGAAAAGAACAAAAAGAAGAGCTCGTTGATGAACACGATATAAAAATAAAGAAATGTTCCAAACCAGAAATATTAGTTCTTCATACCGGTGGAACAATTGCGAGCAGGGTCGATTATTCAACAGGCGCAGTTAGCGCAAAGTTCACAACTGACGATCTTTTAACACTGTTTCCAGAACTTGTTGATATAGCCACAATAGATAGTAAATTCGTAAGCAACATGCTCTCTGAAAATATTAACTTTGTGCATTACAACAAAATGGCACAAGTCATAGTGGATGCATTAAAAGATAATAAAAATCTTGCAGGAATAATTCTTGCTCATGGAACTGACACATTGCATTACACTGCTGCAGCACTTTCATTTATATTAGAAAATATCAGAGTTCCTGTTATAATTGTCGGCGCACAAAGAAGCAGTGATCGACCTAGCAGCGACGCAGCACTAAATATTTTGAGTGCAGCAATATTCATATCAAAATCTAAAGAACGATCAAAAGAACAAAAAAATGAACATAACTTAGGTGGAGTTTTTGTTTGTATGCATGAAGGAACGAGCGATGATAATTGTTTGATTTTGCCAGGAGTAAATACAATTAAAATGCATTCAAGCAGAAGAGATGCGTTCAAAGCAATAAATTCATCTCCTATTGCAAGAGTTAATGTGGGGATGAGAACTGTAGACATTCTCAGGGAAAATTCGCAAAATAACGAAAAACACAAAGCAGCGTCGGATGAGAAAAGCACAACTGAAAATGTGGACGTTAAATTTTTTAACAGCAAACTAAAAATAGGAATTTTAAGATCTAGACCTAGTATGTTTTCGGATGAAATAGCATTCTTCAAGCATTATGACGGGCTTATACTTGAAGGAACAGGATTAGGTCATTTCCCAATAGAATCATTTGACGAGAATACACAGGAGAATGTTGAAATATTTAGGGAGCTAAAGAATCTTGCTAAAGAAAAAATTGTTTGTATGACTACGCAAACAACAAGTGGACGAGTTAACATGAATGTTTATTCTCCTGGCAGAGCATTAAAGGATGCAGGCGTTCTTGGTCATAATCTAAATATTACAACAGAAACTGCGTACATAAAACTTGCGTGGTTGCTTAGCAACTACAATGCAAATGATGCGAAGAGACTTTATTCAGAAAATCTCAGAGGAGAAATAACAAAAAGATCTGAAAAGGAGGACTTCTCATGAGCTCTCACGAAACAAACAAATCAGAACATAAATCTGAGAATAAATCTGAGAATAAATCGGAAAATAAATCAGAGAATAAATCAGAGCACAATCCTGAAAACACATCTAAAAAACTAGACTATGAAAAATTAGGATTTAAATGTGGAATAGAGATTCATCAGCAACTCTCTGGAAAGAAATTATTTTGTGATTGCCCCTGTATGATTCGTAAGGATGCTCCAGATTTTACTTTTGTACGTCGCCTAAGAGCAAGTGCTGGCGAAACTGGAAAAGTAGACAAAGCTGCGCTTCATGAGCAGCAAAAATCTAAATTATTTGAATACCAAGGGTATAATGATACAACGTGTTTAGTTGAAATGGATGAGGAGCCACCTCATAGTGTAAATCCAGAAGCGATTGAAACCGCACTTGTTATGGCGAAACTTCTCAACATGAAAATTGTTGACAGCATTCAATTCATGAGAAAAACAGTGATTGATGGAAGTAACACATCAGGCTTTCAAAGAACAGCCCTCGTCGGCTACGACGGATTTGTTGAAGTTGATGAACGAAAAATAAAAGTTGACACTTTATGTCTTGAAGAAGAAGCAGCTCAAGTAATTGAGAGAAAAAATGATAAAGATATTTACAATTTGTCAAGGCTTGGAATTCCTCTTCTTGAAATAGCGACTGCACCTGATATAAAAAATCCCGATGAATGCAAAGAAGTTGCAGCACATATTGGTATGTTGCTTCGCAGTACAAACAAATGTTTGCGAGGAATTGGTACGATTAGGCAAGATGTTAACATTTCAATAAAAGGCGCTGCGAGAACTGAGATAAAAGGATTTCAAGAGATAAAAAGCATTCCTGATGTAATCAATCACGAAATTAAAAGGCAGCAGGCATTGTTAGTCGCGGGCAAAGGTTTGGAACCTGAAGTTAGAAAAGCCGAGCCTGATATGAATACATCTTTTTTGAGACCTATGCCTGGAATGGATAGGATGTACCCTGAAACAGATATAGAAACAATAATTCCATTGCATTTACATATTAAAATACCTAAGACGTTAAGTGCACGAGAAGAAGAGTATGCTAAAAATTACGGGCTTAGTCGCGATTTGGCGTCAATCGCGGTGCGATTTGAGAGCAAACTAGATAATGGTTATTTATTCGAGTCTGATTTTGATAAATACAAATCAGATACGCTCTCTCCAACAACGATGGCGGATATACTTTTAATAAAATCTCAAGATGTATCTAAAAAAACAGGAAAAGATTTTGATGTTTTTGAATTAAAAGATGAGTTATTCGCAGCATTATCATCCGGGAATATTTCAGGTTCATCAGTAACAGACGTTCTTATAGAATTTGCTCTGAAAGGAAAATTTGATGTTGCGAAATATGCATCAATTGACGATTCATCGATAGAAAAAGCGGTGAATGATGTTGTGATTAAAAATCCTGGTGCAAACAAAGGACTTCTAATGAAGAAGATAATGGAATCTTTAGGCGGCCGTGCTGACGGCAAGAAAGTTATGTTGTTTTTGAATGAGTTTTTGAAGTAGTTTTGATATTTTTTCGTGATTTGTTTCGCTATGATTAGCTATTTGGGATTACGCGCTTGAGTGCATAGCACGAAACGCGTGCGCTGTCAACCAACGAAAACCGTCGGTTTTCGAGGTTTCAGAAAATTAGTAAATTTTCTGCAATGGGCGCAAGCATTGTGTTATGTTGTTCTTGAACGAATTGTTGAAGTAGATATTGAAGTAGTTATTTTTGATAAAGTGTTACTTTTCATTTTTCATATGTTTTTTTGTCTATTTCTTTTTTAGGACTTAAGTCTTTACCTGTGAACGCCATGCCTATTAAGATGCGGTCTTTTGTGTTTGAATGGTACGTTTTAACTTCTTTATGTATGAAATGATAGCTAGACACACGAGAATCTAGTTCACGTTCCATAAATTCATCATCAATAGTTGTGGTATTGATATTCCCAGTTTTATTTCCTTTTATTTTATTATTTCCTTTTGTTTTATTGTATTCGTTTGTTTTATTTTTTTTAGGCTGCACGGATAGTTTTGGCTGTTTAAATGGAATTATATAAACAAATCCTGCTTCACCTAGCCAATCTTTTAGTTGTTCTTCGTTATTTATTCTTATTTCATATTCTTCAAGCAGCACACTTAGATTTACTTTTCTCGCGCCAACAATTTTTTCTCTTTTTTCAGCAGGATACATCACATTTAGGCAAAGAACAACATCATCTGTTAAGTCATTTATCTCATTTAGTTCTTCAGCAGAATCTTTGAAGAAAACAGCATTAACAATTTCTCCAAGTCTAACTTCGGCTGTGGTCAAATCTGATTGAATGGTTGCTAGCGCGTCTTCTAAATCACTATTCTCTTTTAAGTTCAAAGAAGAGATATATTGAGGATTTAAACAAACAGTATATTCATCTTTCCTTATAGTTGTTAAATTGTTCGTCGTGATATCTTGCAATAGTAGTCCCCCAATTTGTCGTGAAAATCACGCAGAAGAGCAAGTTTTTAATTCTTTCCTTTTTAGGAGTGATTAAACGAAGCAAACGTATTCTTAGCTCGAACTCTAGATATTTTAGTCGTATTTTCGCCTGTTTTCAGAAGGAAATGCCTAATGGATCTGCAACTTTAGGATTTTTGTGTAAGTATATTTGCTTGCTGACGAGTTCTAAAAAGTTGTATCCTCCATCAGAATCAATATTTAGCCCTGCTCGTTTTGCTATATCTAATATACAATCAAGGCTATCTATTCGCACTGTTTTGTGTTTTCCGGAATCATTTTCGGTTATGTGCAATAAAAGCTCTGCCTTTTCATCAAGTGAATAATCAGTTTTATGGGTATCTGGCAACATTTCATTATTCGCAAGAACAGAATCTTTCTTTTTTGAGTATGAGTTCAACCAAGATATTCTATATGTTTCGTTTAATTTGTCTTTGTCTGTCCAAATTAAGTTTATTGCTTGTATTTGCTCTTTTGATGCAACAGCTTTTTTTAATAATTCTCTAGCTGAAAGAAGATACTGAGAATTCACATATATTGTTCTATTAGCATATGCGACAAATTCATCTCCTAACAAAATATCATCCCCCAAATGTTGTTTAGGCGTTGTTGTTTTTATGTTTTACTATATTTTTTGCTATTTTTGTCTCGTTTGATGTGCAAATTCGTGATTTGCTCTCCTTTTTCAAGTCGTTTTAGTTTTTCAACTTCTGTATCTATGTATTTTGTATCATCGACTGTTTTTCTAATATTGAATCCGTACAGACCTAGAAGTGCAACGCCTATTATTGCAATAAAGAGATCTTTCAATCTTACAAGGAAGCTTAATGCAAGGCCGGCAGCCGAGCTTATTCCTAGGAGTGAGAATGCAGTAATTTGACTTGCTTCAAGAGAGCCTATACCCATAGGAACAGGCACCATGTATGCGATGCCTATGAATGAAAATACTAGGAATATTTGAAGGGGTGTAAGATTGTGGCCAACCATTAATGCAGCTATTTTATATTCTACAAACATAAGTATCCAACTTAACATTGATATTCCTAGAGCATAAAAAAAGTATTTTTTATCCTCGTAGTAGAATTTTATAATAAGTGCTTCAACATCTACGAGTTTTTCCTCGAATTTCTCGAGTTTTTTTATTCTTGAGAGTCCAAGGAATCTAAAAAGATAGTGGAAAAAAGGTTTTCCTTTAAGCATACGATAGTTAAATGTTATTATCAAGATTAGCGCAATAATACACACAACTACAAGTATTGTTGCAATTGCTGCAGGGATGACAAAGCTTAAGAGCAAAATCATCACACCAATGCTAAAGAATGCAAGAGCTGAACTTATATCTATTGTTCTATCTATTAGTACGCTAGAGAGTGATTTTTCGAATGATATGTTTTCTCTTGATGATGTAAGTCCAGCACGTACAGGTTCACCACCTAGTTTTCCTGAAGGTGTGAGAAAGCTAACTCCCTGTCCTACAAGACGGTAGTTGTTCAGTTTCCAGAAGCTTATATGATGCACGCCTTGGGATTTTAATATGATTTGCCATCTCCAAGTCAGAATTACTATCATTAGAAATTGGATTATTATGTAATAAATAAGCAACAAAGGAGTTGTGTTGCTAAGCGTCTTTAGGACTTCACTAATTTTTACCGTCTTGTATATTAATACTAGTGCAACTATACCGAGCACTATAAAAAGCACTAAAAAGAAATTCCTAAAGTTGAAAATCTTTCCTTGTTTATTTAAGCGCATAGTTTCCACGTTTTCTTTTGACGTTTTTCCTTTCACTTAAGTCCCGCTCCGCATTTTATTACTATTCATACGCACCTGAGGGTGATTCCCACCAACCAGTACGCCCGTTGACGCCCTACTAGGGTGAGACGCTCGCTTCGCTCGGTCCCACTCCATAATTTTTCCTTTCTCATACGCACCTGAGGGGATTCGAACCCCCGACCTGCAACTCTCTACTCAACATACACATCCAATAAGCGTAACTCAGACAAACAAAGTGAAGAAAACGCTTTTGCGTTTTCTGCATCCAGAAAATCTAGGATTTTCTTGATTTGTCAGAGTTTCTGAAAATAGTTGTATTTTCAGTAACTATTGTTAGGAGGCTGCCGCGCTATCCAGGCTGCGCTACAGGTGCATTTATTATTAGAACGAAGTTTTCTTTTAAAAGAGTTTTCGTTTTTTTAGGTCATCTAATGACAAATAATATAATATGTCTATTGTTTCAAACATTATGTTCAAACTAAAACAACTCCCTGAAGATTTCATTGTCGACGAGGTTCCGGATAGAGAGTTTACAAAGATAGACTCTGGATTGGGTAAATACTCAGTATTTTTATTGAAAAAGAGGAATTATAATACAGAAGATGCAATCGCTGCAGTCGCAGACAAACTTAGGATTCAGAGAAGGAACATTAGTTATGCTGGGGTGAAAGATAGAACTGCGGTTACATCGCAGTTTATTTCAGTTCTAGGAGGAGTAGAATCATTTAATAGGTCATTTGAGAATAAAGATCTCTCTATAGAATACGTGGGGACTACAAACGAACCTTTATCTCTCGGGAACCTCGAAGGGAACAACTTCAAGATCACGATTAGGAATCTCGAACAAGATGAGAAAATAAATCACAGAGCTAATTTTGTGAATTATTTTGATAGTCAAAGATTCTCAAAGAACAACGCAGACGTTGGAAGATTTATTATAAAAAAAGCATACAAGGATGCGTGCGCCTTGCTGTCCGAGGAAGATTCAAGGGATGCTCTGTTGCTTAAAGAGGCGCTCATAAAAAATCCTAATAACTATCTTGCTGCAATAAAGACGATTCCGAAGAAATTGCTCTTGATGTATGTTCATTCTTTTCAGAGCTTGCTTTGGAACAAAGCGGTCGAGAGGTATTTGAAAAACAATTCAAACGTATTAGATTCATTCGAAATACCTCTTGTTGGGTTCGCAACTGAAGCATCTCCGGAAATAGAGGAAATAATTTCAGAGTTGCTAAAAGAAGAAAATCTCACAAAAAGAGATTTTATTCTAAGAGACTTTCCAGAGCTAAGCCTTGAAGGAAACTCTAGAAAAATATTTATGGAAATAAAAAATCTAAAAATCTCAGATTATGAAGATGATGATTTAAATTTAGGAAAAAGAAAAATAGTGGTAGAATTCTTCCTGGAGAAAGGCGCATACGCAACCATGGCGATAAAACAGATGATGGACTGAATCGTGCTGAAATACATTTCATATGTTTTATATTTCCAAAACATTATAAATAAGTTCTTATTCATTAGTGAAAACTACGGTTTTTTAGGGGGCGCGTTATGAATAATGCAAATCAAGCATATAATAAATATTTGTTGTGGATTTTGTCTGATGAAAATTCTGTTTACAAGACGAGCAGAGCAGGAGGAACTATTGCTAATTCTGGTGCTACGATGAAGTTTAACCTCGCAGATAATTTTTCTTTAATAAACACCAAACAATTATTCCATCGTGGAGTAATTCATGAAATGGTTTGGTTTATGAGAGGTCCTGAAGAAGATGGCGAGTTGCATATAGATTACATGATTGATAATAAGTGCAATTTCTGGAATAAAGACCTTCATGTATTTTACAATAAGAAAAGAGGAGTAGTAATAAAAAATGTTGAAGAAAGAGATGCTGATTTTGCAGTATTCCAAGAAAGATTAATTTCGGATCCAGAATTTAGATCAGAAAATGGAAGTTTAGGAAGACCATACGGCGCTCAATGGCGAGATTGGCGAGGGAGCAATGGAAAAATAGTTGATCAGCTCGCGAATGCATTTCAAGATATAAAAAACCACAGTGATAGCAGAAGGATAATAGTTGAGGCTTGGAGACCTGACGAACTTGATAATATGGCTCTTCCTTCTTGTCATAAGAGTTTTCAATTTCTAGTTATGAATGACAGATTAGATATTGTTATGAATCAAAGATCAGCAGATTCATTCTTAGGAGTTCCATTCAATATTATGCAGTACGGGCTTATGGGAAGACTTGCTAGCGAATATGCTAATCTCAAGCCAGGAATATTCACGCATCAGCTAGTGGATGCGCACATTTATTGCGGTGTAGGAAAGAAAGCAGAATGGTATAAAAATAATTTACCAATTTTAAAGGAAAAAGTATCCTCCGCAAATAAGTCAGATGATTATCTCGAGATAAAAAATTGGATTGATACAACTGCAGATAGAGAGAATAATCCTAAGCTAGAAGATTACGATCATGTAACTGGCGTTCTTGAACAATTGGCGAATGATGCAAATAAATATCCTTTTGCAAAACTTGAAGTAATTATAGATAAAGATATGCCACCGAAGGATTTATTGAATAATATAAATTTCAATAATTTCAAAATAACTGGTTATAAGGATAATCATTATCCTGCAATAACTAGAACGATGCCTACAGGATAGAGTTGATTTACAAAAATAATAGAAGGTATATGTGTGTTAATAACGTTCGAAGGTGGCGAGTGTGCAGGGAAGGATTCTCAAATAGAACTTCTTGCGAATAGGCTAAGAGAAGAAAATCCAGATTACAAGATTCTCCATCATCTTCAGGAACCAGGTTCGACGCTAAAAGCGGAAGTGCTCAGGATGCTCGTGAAGAACCGCCACGATACGGATTTTGTTTTTCCTGGCGATTTCATTTCAACTCTTGATTTCAGCAAATACAGGGAACACTTCGAAAATGAGGAGATTCCAGTCGTCGCGAAAAAGCATCTTATTGAATCATTAAAGCAAATGCCTGAAGGGATGAAGTATGAAACAATCACTTTCCTTCTCAGGAATTCTTTTACAAAAGATAGCAAGTTGGAAGGAATTATTGCAGAGCTTAACAGTGATGAAATGAAAGAAAAACTCGCAAAATTACATCAGACGACAACTCCTGCGGATATTTTGTTGAAAGATTATTTCTCAAAAGAAGTTTTATTTCCTGAGGCGCAGATGCATATTTATTTTGCTACGAGAAACATGCTTTATCATGGAATAATTATTCCTAACCACAGGAATTATGATTTTGTTATTCTGAATCGGTCTCTTGATTCTACCCCTGTCTATCAGGGCTGGGCGCAGAATCCGAAATTGCTTGAAAAAATAAGAACTCTTAATCTCGAAGCAGTCGAGGGCGTAACCCCTGACATATCCTTCCTGATAGATATTCCTGTGGAAGAAATAGCAAAAAGGAAATTTTGCAGGAAAGGAAGCGAAAAATTCTCATCTGTGACAAAGGATTTCTTTGATGAGAAAGATGTGTCGTTCCATGAAAAAATAAGACAGGGGTATCTTGCAGAGGCTAATTATTATTCTTCTCTCCCAGAAAGCAGTCCGCAAAAGGATAGAATAAAAGTGATTGATGGAGTTGGCACTCCAGAAGAAGTTAGAGATAGAATTTGGGAAGTTCTGAAATACACTCAAAGATGAGCATTTAGCAACAAGCCTTTCATTCCTTGAACAATTTTATTGTTTTCTTTATTTCTTCAGGAATTCCTTTGATGCAATCATAGTTGTCTACTTCGTTCTCATTCACCCACGCAAAATCTGAAAACGAATCTTCTTCTAATTTGACGTCGCCAGATTTGTACTTCGCTGCGAATTTAATCATTATCACTGGAACTTCATCAGGACGTACAAATGCTAGGTTGTTTATGTATTTGAAATCGTCGTCTATTTCAATGCCTGCTTCTTCGAGTGTTTCTCGCACAAGTAATTTTTCAATCGCGTCTTGATAATCCAAAATATTTCCATTTATTCTCGTTGGGTTTTTCAAATCAAGATCTTTCCACTCGAGCTTTCCGCCTGTAACTGCGTATTTGTTTGGGTGGGCTTTTTCACGTGGATGTCGTTTTAATATCAAACAACGTCCATCGCTTTCTCGATAAACAATCACGTTTGCAACAAAATAAAATAATTTGTTAGGCTTTGCGTTGTCAAGACTTAATTTTTCTGCAGGTTTTGAAGAAATAGTTTCCATATTTTGTGTTTTGTTGCTCTGGCTTAAATATTTTTTCTAACAACACAAGAAACCAAATGGGACCTCTGGGATGCGTTCATTTCATTCTCGAATCCCAAAGGACGTTCGCTTGCGCTCTCTTCCCATTTCTGGCGAAATGGGACCTCTGGGATTTGAACCCAGGACTTCCACGTCTCTGTAGTTTCTTATCAAAACTCTTCAGCGTGGCGCTCTCCCAGTCTGAGCTAAGGTCCCACTAAGCTATTAGTGTTATTCCTCTCAGGACGACGGGTTCATTTATATTGTTTGCGATTTGTAGGGCGAATAATAAACTTGAAAACAGAATGTTTTCATTGTTTGTGTTTTGTACAGAACACAAACTAGAAAATTTTAAATTTTCTTTGTTTGCGATTTGTAGGGCGAATAATAAACTTGAAAATTTTAAATTTTCATTGATATAACTATTTTCTTTATTATTCTTTAGTTTAGTTCTAAATAGAAGTAGTATGGAACAACATTACCTTCAATTTTTCCATTGACTGGTACAAGGAGTTCGAAGTCGACTGGTTCGTTTTTGAATCCTGAAGTATCTGAATTAATAAGTCCAGTATAGATGGCATTACCTGTTCCTTCATTGTCGCCTATTAGTATGTTCCAAAAGTTACCTGATGTTTCGTTGCTACCAAGTGTTGTTGATGCGCAGTGTTGTAGTAATCTAGCACCTACAACAAAGTGCAAGTGGTTTCTTGCATAGAATGTTTTGTTGACACTATCTATCTCAGATCCTGTTTTGCCTAGATACACATCTTCATTTACAATTGTATCATTTGTTGCACAGTTTACTGTCTCCCAACTTATGCTGTTGTTTCTCGACGCGAATACTTGTCCTGTGCTAAGACTTGCGTTCCATTTGAACATTACGTTCTGGTTTTTATCAGCGAGTAATGTGCTAGATGTTATATTTCCGTAGTAGCCTTGCCATGCGGTTGTGCTTATTACTGAATTTATATTTATCTCTGATACGTTACTGCCTGCAGTATTAATGCTTGTTGTTGGCGTTGTTGGTCCAAATCTTGTTGTGTTTATTTGAGTTATGGTCGTCGGTACAAATTGTTGGGTTCCTGTCGGTAATGGTGATGTTTCGGCATCACTTGTAGCTGTTAGATTGTCGAATCCTGAATCTGTAGTTGTACAGGATATGTTGTATGGGAACGAGTTAAGCGTTGTGAATGTATGGTCATATGTAAATTTCTTTATTGTAGAGTTATACATCATAGTCGTCGGCACACTCCATCCGCCGTCGTTAATGCTTATGTCGCAGCTTCCAATTAAAGGTAGTCCGCTTGTTATGTTTGAATAGTTAGCGTAGAAAGTTACGCTCTCATTTGCATATACTATTCCATTCCGCGTATCATCATCAATATTTAACGAACTAGTGCTTGTGACAATATATGTTGAGAATCCTGTGACGTTGAACGTGAGCGTATTGGCATTCTTTGATATTACTTCGCAAGTTTGGCATATTTGTCCATCTCGCCATATGAGTATGTTATTGTATGGTACGTTGTATACTTCAAGAATAGCTGTTCTGTTTAGAATTGGGAGAGCTTCAGAGTTCACAGTTATTTTTTTGTCCTCTATTTTTACGTTCGCAGATATATTTGTTGTGTTGCTTAAATCCATCACGCCAGGGAATGTTATCTTAGCATTATTTTCAACTTCTAGTGTGAAATTTATTACTTGAGTCA
This sequence comes from uncultured Candidatus Woesearchaeota archaeon, assembly GCA_903891505.1. Taxonomy (GTDB): domain Archaea; phylum Nanobdellota; class Nanobdellia; order Woesearchaeales; family 21-14-0-10-32-9; genus 21-14-0-10-32-9. The sequence goes on along the minus strand of CAITEO010000082.1, from coordinate 2,748 downwards.
TGTTTGCATTTGTTATGTTTGTTGTGTCCTGATTAAATCCGCTAAGATCGAGCATGCTTATGCTTAAAGGATTTGACCAACCGACTTTCCCATAGAAACTCGTGCAGGATATTGTTAGGTTGTGAGATCCGTCAGTTATATTATAGAGCACTTTGTTGTTTGTGGTGCTCGTTGATATGTTTGTATCACTAGCAATATTATTTGAGTCAAGATAGAATGTACATGAAGACACATCCTCAGGATTAGAAACATTGTAGTGTACTGTAACATTTCTAGTTGATAGGGTTATATTTGGTAGAGGCATATCTATTGTTATTATAGATGATACATTGAGGAATCCAGGCATAGTTGTTGATGTGCTTGTTACATTTGTAGAATTTATGTTTCCAGCAGTGTCATATGTGTTTATTGTTAAAATATGAGTTGTATTTCCTTGGAGATTACTTAATTTATATGTAGAATTAGCAGGAGATAAATTTAATGAATTTATTCCATCTACATATAATATTGTTCCTACAAAATCTTGATTTGTTGGATTTGTCCACATCCAAGTTATGCTAGAGTTTTTATTGCTAACATTTGCAAGTCCGCTTACTGAGTCAGGGAATAATCTATTCTCTTCGAATGTTCTGTTTTCGCTCCAACCAATGTTTCCAAGATTATCTATACATTCTATTCCCCAAATATAATGAGAATCAGCTAGCATTTCTTGGAAATTTATTAGTGTTCCTTTCAATGGCAATAGCTCGCTTTGTATAGGTTGCCAAGAATTTGTTTCATTTGTGAAAAGAGTACAATTAGTAACTTCATTCGTTTCGTTCACGACGTATTGAAATGAAGTGGTTTCATTTTTATCTATGTTGTTTTGCATAGGATAGTATAATGTTATTGCAGGAGGAGTTGTATCTATTGTGTAATTTCTCATGGCGCTTTGAGTAATATTTTTTCCGTCATTGCATGTTACATACCAATAATAGGTGTTGTCTTGAGATGTTATGCTATTTGTTATAGTTGACCAACTGGTTGTGCTTGTGCTCGTGTAATAAGCAGGATTTGAATTTGCAGAGTGGTACAATGTGCAATTTAGAGGATCGTCATTCTGGTCTATTACGCTGTAGCTTACATCAATCGTGCTGTTGCGAGTCATGAGATTATTATCAGGAGACAATAGAGAAATTATTGGTGGATAATTTTGCTGTAATGCTCCAAGATGCCAAAGCACTCCGGCATATATGTTGTTGTATCTTGCAGTGATTGTAGTTGCGGATCCTGTCGAAATCACATCTATACTATTTGCAGAGAATGTAGTTGTGCTTGAGGATACTTTAGCAGTTATACTTCCTCCTGACCATGAAGCAGTTACGTTCTGGATAGAAAATGCAAGAAGGAACAAAAAGAAGAGGAAAATAACTGAAACTATCTTGAATGTTCGCATTCTATTTCGCGATTCATTTATTTTTGTTTCAGTTGTTCTCTTCATTCTAAATCGTCTCGTTTATTGATTTTCTTCCATCATATTTCTCATTTTGTTCTATCAAATTTTATTTTCTTGAGTTCATATTTTTCAATCATTTTCAGTTTCATGTGTTGCTTAATGTAACAACAAGGCCTGCGTTGCCGTTGCTTCCAACAGCACCTGTTCCAACTTTTGCTCCTCCTGCTCCAAGGGCAGCTGTTGGGGCGTTTCCTGAAAATGTATTATACACTAGCAAGACAAGTCCGCCTCCGCCGCCTCCGCCGCCTCCGCAGTTACCAGCGGATTGATATGCATCTCCTCCTTTTCCTCCATCTGCTTTTATGGCTCCATTATTGATGATGTTTTCTGCATAGATTCCAATTGTTCCGCCTCCGCCTCCGCCTCCGCCGCCTCCGCAAGTAGTAGCTGCTGAACCTCCGCCGCCTCCACCTGTACCTGATTTGAATCTTCCAGCAATGTATGTAACTACAGTTCTATCCGTTGAGAAAAATGTCATTGCTTCGGGCATTGCACGGATGCTTCCATCTTTTGCTGCAGCGGCTGTTCCAACTCCTGCAACTCCTCCTGCGTTTGTTGCTGCGCCTCCTGCTCCTGCAAGTCCTCCAAGTCTTGCCGCCCAATTAGATGCAGTTGTAGGATTTCCAGCAGTACCTGCTGCGTTTCTTCCTCCTGCTCCTCCTCCATTTGTTGCAGTTCCTGTTGCAGAACCAAAACCAATAGTTCTAACATTTCCATCTATCTGAGCGCCCGCTACTCCTGCAGTTCCTCCTGCTCCTGCAGTTCCAGTTCCTCCTATTCCTCCTGATGCATTAATAGATCCTGTAGAACTAACGATGAGAGTATCTTTTACATAGATACGATATCCATCTGGTTTGACTGCAACTCCATTGTTAACAGTCAGATTAACAAAGTAACAATCTCTAGTCATAGTGTATGTGCTTGCAACTGGTGTTCCTAAACATGCAAGAACACTGCTTCCATCTGCAGTTATACTTCCATCAGAACCATCACCGTAAATACTTAAACCACCAACAGTATCAGTTACACACTGAACTCCGTTTGTCGTCGTATTTACTACATGACTTCCTATAGCACAAGTTCCTGTTTGCGCATAACTTGTTTTGTCTGCGCTCCAGTTTCCTATGCTGTTGATTTTGTTGGTGTCGTTGTATGGTGCTGTGGCTGTTAGCATTTCTGTTGTTGTGTTGTATAGTTCTGTTCCTGTTTGGTATGTTGGTATGGTTGTTGAGTTGTAGTAGTTGTTTGGGTTT
>CAITEO010000081.1 GCA_903891505.1 uncultured Candidatus Woesearchaeota archaeon | reverse complement strand
CCAATGTAGCACCTCGTCAATAAATTTGTTGTAAGAATGCTAATTTTAGACGAGAGCTACTATATAAAAATTTCTATTAATTAAGAGGGGTGCATATCAGCCCTGTTTAAGCACGGATAAAATGCAAATAAATGCAAATAATTAAAAGTGAGAACCCTCTAACACACTCAAATACTTAAATGTTTATTGAAGGGGCGAATTTGGTGCATAACAATAAATTTGATAGTGAAAAACAAAATAATAAAGCATATCAAAAAGATCAAATAAATCTTAACAGCGCTTCAACAACTGACGATAAAGCTCGCGCTTTAAGACAAGATAAAAACTTCAGACGTACAGTGTATACACTACTATGCATAGTTGCCGCACTAATTATTTTTATAATTCTACTTAACATCAGATTCACCTTCAAGGAAGATTTAACAATCCAAACAACACCAAGACATGTAGATATAACTGTTGACAGCAAAACTTCAGGAAATGTTAAGATAACTACCACTATAAACTCAGGCATATTTTGCAGAGCTGAATGCATTGAAACTCTAATTGATGTTAGCACAAAAGAATATCTTCTCAATAGATCGCTGAATTTCACAGGAAGTCAAAAAATCACATTAAACAAAACATTCAGCCCAAAATACGTTGGTGAAGGACAGGACCTGTATGCCTACAAGATAACTTGTATAAATAATATTTCAAATAAATGCCCTCAAAACAACGACAGCGTGCAAAGAACAGCAATTATAACAGTTAATAGACAACTAACTGTGCGAGAACAACAACTCAAGAATTCACAAGAGCAATTACTTAACAGAGCAATAATCAACTACCATAATGCTCAAATAGAATATCTTCAGGCAAATAAAATAATTTCAAAACTTATAGCTGCAAAAAAAGATGATCTTGAGCAAATCCAATCAGAGAACAAACTATCTCTTGCAAAAGTCAATGACTCCCTCAATGCCGCTCTATCTGCGTGGATACTTCGAGACCATGAATCCACACAAGCAGTAATTGATAAAACCGCAATCAATACTGCTGCAAATAATCTTAATACAAGTGCATCAAATTTACTTCTCAATTCAATTCAAAGAATAACCGACCACAACAACGCAGTAAATAGCACATACAAATTATCCCAAGAATTAGAACTTGTGAGCAAAACCACTGAGCTTGGAAAATCTTTCGTCGACAAAAACACATTTAATGCAGCAACAGATCTTCAAGAAGCTAATTCTCTTCTCACATTTACATCAAATAGCATTCAAAAAAAAGATTTTTCTAGCTACTCAGATTTATTTTCAGTAATATCCAACATAAATAATTCAATCATGAATGCTGAAGCGAACTATTCTACCAAACTAGAAACTAGCACATTATTTTCTGAAACAGATCTTGACATAATACTCGCTAACGAAGAAACCTGTATGATACAAAATGCTGGCGATCCGTGCACAAATGATGTATCTCAATTATTATTTGAAAAAAATTGTAGCTGCCAAAACCAAGAAAACGCAACATGCATATGTTTTGATGAAGTTAGCACAAAAACAATTCAACTCTGTGCAATTGAGATGCCACTATCAAATAAATTCACAACATTAAAGTCAGCAATAGTCGCTAAACGAGTCAATCAAACACCAGAATTTTTGCAAGCAGTAGATAATGAACACCTCAGAGTAACAATCGCAAATCTTAATAGACATAAACAAGAACTAAGCACAAGAAATGATTCGTTTGCAAAAGAAGCAAAATCCATACTTGATGATTACCTTACTTATCTTAATAATCTAAACACAACACAAACTAACAGCCATACAAAAAAAAACAAAAATAATGCAACGACAAATAACACAAATACAGAGCCCGCATACAACTCCAATTTATCCGAGTTTTTTATACCATCTACTTTTTTACTCGATAAAAATATAAACTGCGACAGCACAAACAGCATAACAACCAACCCAATCAATTTAAGCAATGAAGATCCTCAAACAATAGATACAAGCATCACTGTCGAAAAAACAACACTACCTGCCTTGCCTCCAATATGTTGTTATAACAACAAATGCGAAACGTGCCTAAATAATGCATCTAATAAAAATTATCCAATCATACTTGTGCACGGCCACGGCTTCTATTCTAACAACGAGCCAACATCACCAACTAATGTTTACAACAATCTTGTAAACAATCTTTTCAACGACAACATAGCCATACCATCAGGACTATTATACTCAGATGAAAATATCACCCCTAATTCTCTTGGAAAAATAAACAAAACAATCATCTACAAAATGACTTATTATCCACTAGATCACAATAATGATTCCGAGAGCATCTCAGTTTTCGCGTCGAGACTTAATACAGTCATAGAAAAAGCAAAGAGCGAAACTGGAAAAGATAAAGTAATAATAATCGCCCACTCTATGGGTGGACTTGTAACAAGAAAATACCTAAAAGATTATGGAAGCGAGAGCATTGATAAAATCATACTAATTGGAACTCCAAATAACGGAGTCTCATCTGAAATAATGCCTATTTGCAAAGCATTTGGAAGAAACACTGAATGTGATGAAATGAAAGAGAACAGCGAATTCATAATAAATCTGGAAAAAGATGAAAATACAACGACACCAATTTTTACAATCGCAGGAACTGGATGCGGCACATTCGGATCAGATGGAGATGGAATTGTACCATCAAAGAGCGTACCTCTTAGTTTTGCACAGAACAAAAACTTCACAGGTATATGTTCAATCACAGGAGGATTTCATACAGGCCTTCCAGATCCCGAACAGAACCCAAAAATATACGACGAGATAAAGAAAATTTTGAACTCTTCTTAAATTTTAATTTAAATTATACTAGTCTAATTACACATCAAGTACAATAAAATAAATTCTTACAACAAATAAATAAAAACTAAATGCCTTAAAGCAAAATACGAATTATTGCATCATACTTTCTTCGCAAGTATTTTGAATGATTTCCCTTTGACTTTGTCCTCAAGAAAATCAGTAAATTTCGATGTTGTCTTCTCAACAACGTCGAGCGATGATGCACCAACTTTCAAAGAAATTGAATCCTCTTCTTCTTCAAGATAACTTCTAAGTTCATCGTCAAGAGACTCTATGACAAGCAATATTCTATCTTGCTTTGCGAGGTTCATATTCTTCCTTAGCATCTGAACACGCCTTGTAACTTCACGAACAAATCCTTCAGCTTCCATTTTCTTATCATGCACGCCAAGTTTCAAGAAAACAAAACCGCCTTTGAATTCACCCATTGCAAATCCGTGCGGTGTTATCTGCGAAATCTCAAAATAAGATCTCTTTATTTCATAATTATGAAATTTGAATGATTCATCTCCTTTCTTAAGATGCTTCAAAACTTCCTCTTTCTTCGACGACAATAATTCAACAACCGCCGCAGTATCTTGACCGAACGCTTTTCCAATTTCTTTGTAGTTTAATTTAAAGTCAGCATCCATGTCAACTTTTTTGAAGACTAAACTTTTTATGTTTGCAGATGTTAAAATTACATCTTCAAGTTCGCGCACCGCATCAATAACTGAATCATCCATCGAATCAATTATAACCTCTCTTAGCGGCCACCTTATTCCTATCTGCGCTTTATCTCTGCACGCAAGCGCGCCTCCAAGTACATTCATCGCAATAACGAAGTTTTTCTCGAGATCAGCATCAACAAAACCTGAAAGACCAACACCCGATGTGCCCTCTTCGCTTGAGCTTTGTAAAAGTTCAAGATGGATTGATTCCTTAAAATCATAATCTGTTGCTTGTGCTATGTTGTTTTTCATGTTAAGATAAATCATTTCAGTCGTATGAGGACTAATAGATGCCATGAGCTTCGAAACCTCAAGTATACATCTGAACAAGACACTGAGCGCGACATTATCCTCAGATAATCTTTCTCTTATCATCTGCGCATATGTTCTGCTAAGATCATTAATTACAAAATCATATATTCCACGGCCCGCTTGATGCAACTTGAAATCATCAAGATCTTTAATTGCTGCAACAGTTGTTGATGCAAGTCTTGAAAGAATCCATTTATCCTCTGTGCACAACTCTAAATCATTAAGATTTAGCGCCAAACTAAATTCTTTATCCATGCTCTTTTGCGCAACAGATTCAGTTACAAGAAGCTTGTGCAAATTCCAAAGTATATTGTGAACTTTTGTTACTTCCATCTTCACAGTGTCCTGATTAAATTTCTGAAGACTTGAAGGGTCTACATCCCAACAATAATAAAACCTTATGTTATCTGCGCCAAAATCATCAATCGCCTGCTCTGCAGAAATATAATTGCCCTGGCTCTTTGACATCTTATTGCCGTTCTTATCGACAACCCATCCAGGCATACTTACAATTTCATATGGCTCTTTGTCAAAAATACCCACGCCGACAAACATGAGCGAATAGAACCACCCTCTTATTTGATCCTGTGCTTCGTTTATTCTGCTGACAGGATAATGGCTTTCGAACAATTGTTTGTTCTCGAACGGATAATGAAATGCAGCAAAAGGTGCGCTTCCAGAATCAAACCAAACATCAAATATGTCTCTCGCCATATGCATATCGCTTCCATCTTTTCCTTTCAAAACTATTTCAGCTGCAAGATGCAAATCAAAATTAAGAGGAAGTTTCTTTCCATATGCTTCCTCAAGTTCTTTTATCGAACCTATCGCTTTTATCTCGCCAGACTCAGATTTCCAAACAGGAATAGGTATTCCCCAATATCTTTGCCTCGAGAAATTCCAATCCTCAGCATTTGCAACCCACGATCTAAATCTTTCCTGAGCAAAATCAGGCTGCCAATTAACCCGCTCATTAGCCTCAAGCATTTGCTCTTTAATTTGATCAACTTTTAAGAACCACTGATTGCTCATCCTATAAATAAGAGGGCTCTTACATCTCCAACAAAGAGGATATGAATGATCAATTTGACTGCTATGAAGCAATCGTCCTGTAACTTTTAATTCTTCAATTATATCCGAATCTGCTTCTTTTACAAATCGACCAGCAAATTTACCAACTTCATCTGTGAATCTGCACTCATCATCAAGAGGACTAACCTCTGGAAGATTGTATTTTCGTCCAAGTTCATTATCCGTCTTTCCATGACCAGGCGCACAGTGTACAAGACCCGTACCATCATCAACACTCACAAAATGCTCGAACACATCGCCCGTTGTGACTCCTCTCTTTGCTCGAACTTTACTTGCAACTCTTTCCTTCAAAATTGGAATTGATAAGTAAACTCTTAGTGCTGAAGGATTTTTTGTGAGTTCTTGCTGCGATGGAACATCAAGTATAGGTTCATACCTTGTACCATCTAAGTCTTCGCCAATGAACGTCTCAAGAACTTTGTATTCCATATCAAGATCTTCAAGAACATTTAGTCTGTTCTTTGCAAGAATTAAATTCCCTTTTGCACTTTGAACAAGAACATACTCTGCATCTCCTCTCACAACAACTGCAACATTACTTGGAAGAGTCCAAGGAGTTGTTGTGAAAACTAAAAGATTTGCCCCAACAAGCGACTTCAGTTTAGATTCTTTAACTTGAAATTTTATGAATATAAGAGGATCAGTTACATTCTTGTAACTATCTGTTGCTTCATAACCCGCGAGCGCTGTTTGACAATGAGGACACCAAAAAACTGGTTTCTTACCCTCATACGCCATTCCCTTATCCCACAATTGCTTGAAACCCCACCAAGCACTTTCAATATAAGAATTCTCAAAAGTAATATACGGCGTTTTCCAAGAATACCAACTTCCAAGCTTATCATACACCTTAAGCCACAAATCTTTATTTTCTATCGCTCGCTCCTTACAGAGCGCAACAAACTTATTAACACCTAGAGTCTCTATGTCTTGCTTAGATTTCAAGTCGAGCTGTTTCTCAACCATATTCTCTATCGGTAAACCATGAGTATCAAAACCCGGCTGGAACAAAACATTCTTTCCCTTCATGAATGCAAGTCTTATGTACAAATCCTTGAAAACAGTATTTCTAACATGCCCGACATGAGGAACATTATTCGCATAAGGCGGACCATCAAGTAAGAAATACGGATCTCCACTAGAATTCTTATCCTGAAGCATCTTTAGAAGATTTATTTTTCTCCAGTGCAATCTAGCCTCGTTTTCTATTTCCCTGAAATTATAACTTCCAATCAACTTGTTCCCTCTTATTTCCCTAGTTTTCTCTTATATCTTTTCTATCCCGTATCTATATTCAAAGAACAGCCAAGGATATATAAATATTTCTTAGAGTAAAGATGTATGCAACAATAATTCAACAGAAACAACTACCACACCACAAAATGCAATACAACTTAAATAGGAGACCCAACAACCAAACCATCTGACGTAGATGGAAATGACATCCCTTGCTTATAAAAAAGCACAGACACAGAAAACTTCGTCTTATCAATTAACACCTTACCCAAATCACAAGATAACTGAAACTCACCACCAGAATCAACAGGAACCGAAACAGCAGAATTTACAGTCAAACCATTTGCAACACAAGTTATAGACTTCACAGTTAAAGGCACACCCACAGTATTCTTAAAATTCATAGTCAGAACTCCTGCTTTTGATATAGTAAAATCCTTACAATAAAACGAATCACCAAACGAACAAGAATCAGGAATTCTATCCTTAGGATTAATATCAAAAGCCAAATAAATAGCACCAACAACAATAGTAATAGCAATAAGCGCCCAACCATACGTCATTAAAAACTCAAGTGCCGCCTGCGCTTTCTTCACCAAAACATCCATCCTCCAAAACTAATCCCTAAAATAAAAATAAAACAATACAAAAACACAAAAAAATAAACAAAAACTTAAACAAAAAAATATTAACTTACTTAAGCGTCGCCGTTATAGACCCCGATACAGTATGAGGGTATGAACCAGACTGTTTTACATAATCAAACGAGTAAGACATCTTAATCTTAGATCCAACAACTTTACCTGTAGTTGTAGTACAACTAGCAAAACTAAATACTGAACCATCTGCAACATATGCGTTTACTGCTGGTGTTGGAGTACAAGCTCCAGCTGCAATTACTGTACTAGAACTCATTACTGCAACGAAATTACTCACAGTAATAGGCTCACCCATATTATTTATGAACGTAAAACCAGACTTACTAGCATCTGAAACTTGAAAGTCGCTGCATGTAAAACCTGATGTTATTGCACACTGATCCGGAATCAACTTCTGAGGATTCAACACACCAAAATAAGCAAGAGCGCCTATCATCACCAATATAACCATGAATGCCCAACCATACGTAGTCAAGAATTCTAAAGCAGCCTGTCCTTTTTTCTTCAAAATACCCATTCTAATTTCACCTCATAAATGCCACATCTACATGCAACTATTTTTTTAAACCTAATATACAATAGTTTTTTTAGAAGTCCTAATATATAAATATTTCCTATTTGTACCAAAAATGACAACCAATGTATATTTATAGTATTTATTTTTTATTATAAGAGAACCCCAACAAAAAAAATAAAAAAATCAGAAATATAAATAAAAAATAAAAAATAAAAT
>CAITEO010000080.1 GCA_903891505.1 uncultured Candidatus Woesearchaeota archaeon | reverse complement strand
CTGCACTTTTTGCTTGCTCTTGATACTTAATAATGGATGTTACGAAAAGCGCAACGAATGCCAAGATGAACATCGCAATAAGTAATTTCTTCGTGAGCGGAATTTTTGAAATAGATTTTTTACTTGATTTTCCGATCTTGCTGTTTTTGGTTTTGTTTTTTACATTAACTATTGTCATTAACAAGAAAAACCAGGGTTTGATTATAAATATTTCTAAGAAAATAAGAAACTCACAAGAACTGCACTTTTAGATCTATTTCCTCTTCCTTTCAATTGCAGCACTTATTAGACCGTCGAAGAGTGGATTAGGCCGAAGTATTCTCGACGTAAATTCTGGATGTGCTTGCGTTCCGACGAAAAATGGATGATCAGATCTTTCTATGTATTCAACAAGGCGTCTATCTGGCGACATTCCGGAAAATACTAATCCTTTTGTTTCAAGCTGCGAGACAAGCTCTGGATTTACTTCGTATCTGTGCCGATGCCTCTCGACAACTTTTTCCTCGTTGTTATATAACTTGCATACAAGACTTCCTTTCACAAGGTTTGCTGGATAATTTCCAAGACGCATTGATGCGCCGTAATCATTTGTTTCGAGTTTCTTTTTTTGCTCAGGCAAAATATCAACAACAGGATGCGTTGTGTCTTTGTTTATTTCTGTTGAGTTCGCATCATTCCATCCGAGAATATTTCTCGCGTGTTCAATTACTGATAGTTGAAGACCATAGCAAAGTCCAAGAAGAGGAATCTTATTTTCACGTGCATATTTTATCGTGAGAATTTTTCCTTCGATGCCTGATGCGCCAAATCCTCCCGGAACAATTATCGCGTCGCAGGTTTGAAGAACATTTATTTCTTTTTTGTTCGTCTCAAAATCCTGTGCACTAATCCAGAAAATATCTGGCTTCACTGAATGTTTGAAGCACGCATGTTTTATCGCTTCAATAACTGAGATGTATGAATCTTCAAGTGCGAAGTTTCCTGACGCGAAATATTTACCAACAATTCCAATTCGAACACTCTCTTTCGCTGCATTTTTCTTTGCGATGAATTCTTCCCATTTCTTGAATTCATCTGTATGTGCATTTGGCACAACATCGAGTTTTTTCAAAAGCAACTCATCAAATTTTTGAGCTGAAAATAAAAATGGAACATCATAAATTGAATTTAGATCTTGACAGGAAATAACATCCTCTGGATAAACGTTGCAAAAAAGAGATAGTTTTTCTTTGCGCACATCATCAATTGGTTCACTTGCACGGCAAACCAGAAAATCTGCCTGAATACCTATTGAATTTAACTCTCTTGATGATTGCTGAGCTGGCTTTGATTTCATCTCGCCCGCAGTCTTTGGCGTCGGCAGATAAACTACGTGAACAAACGCCATTGGCGCGCCTTTTAGTTTCATCGTTCTTAGTGCTTCAAGGAACAAAATATTTTGGTAATCGCCAACAGTTCCTCCAACTTCCACAAGAACAAAATCTGCTTTCGTATTTTCCGCACACATTTTCAGACGGCGTTGTATTTCCTGCGGAATATGAACCATGACTTCAACACACTTTCCTTGATACTCAAGGTTTCTTTCTCGATTTATTACATCACGATAAACTTGACCTGTTGTCATGTTGTGATACTTTGGAAGCGCAACATCTAAGAAACGTTCATAATTACCCATGTCCTGATCTGTTTCGCCTCCATCAAAAGTCACGAAGACTTCTCCGTGCTCAGTTGGACGCATTGTTCCTGCATCAATGTTTATGTACGGATCTATTTTTGCAGCAGTTACGCTGTAACCCCTCATTTTTAGAAGCGCACCAATAGAACTTGAAACAATTCCTTTACCTAAACTCGAGATAACTCCCCCCGTCACAACTATCCACTTTGGACCATTTTGAAGAGGCATAAACTTCTATGCGACAATTGCTATTTAAAGTTTTGTGTAATAGAAAAAATATGATTGAAAACTATATGATTATAAGTACCATAATTAAGAAAAGGAAAATTTATAATTAGCATAATTAAAAAAATGTGTATTATAAAATATAAAATAAACAAAACACTCAATCCATTCACAACTTTTAAAAAGAAAATACTATTCTACACATAATGGCCTTTGAGAACATGAAGAAACAATATTATTGGAATGTAGTCCTAGCACTAATAGGCATAAATGTTCTTATGTTCATACTCCAGCAATTCATCCCAGGGATGACTGAAGCGCTGCTTCTTGATTCATCAAAACTTTGGAGCGAACCATGGAGACTTATTACTTCAATGTTCCTTCACGCAGATATCTGGCACATACTCTTCAATATGTACGCCCTATTCATCTTCGGCATATTAATCGAACAAAGAATAGGCTCAAAGAGATTTTTATTCGCATACTTCTTGTTCGGAATTGTTGCAGGAATAGGCGCATCATTTTTCTATCCAAAAGCACTTGGTGCAAGCGGCGCAATAATGAGTATACTGGGCCTTACAATAATTCTACTTCCTGACCTTAGAGTTTTATTCTTCTTTGTAATCCCGATGTCAATGAGAACTGCAGGAATAATCTTCGCAATAGTTGATATTGTTGGAATCTTCATCCCAATGGGTGTTGCAAACATTGCTCATCTAATCGGACTTGCATGCGGATTACTTTATGGTTGGTATTTGATTAGACGAAAAAAAGCAGTACAAGAAAAAATCCTTGGTGTCGAATACTATGAAGCGAAGCCATCGAAGAACAAAAAGCCAAAGAACGTAAAGAAGAAAGACACAATCGAACTTAGCGACGAAGAAGTCCAAGAATACATCAAGACAGGAAGAATATAAACCTCGCGATTTAGACCCTAAGTTCATCTAAATATATTTTTGCTTTTTGAAGATTAACATTGATTTGTTTCTTAGTTTGTGATTCTAGTAAACTCCCGATGAGTTCCAAACTAGAATTAATTTGATGTTTTGCACCTTCTAACAACGTTTTTTGTTCCATAAAATCACCAACATTGTTCTAACTTTGCATCTATAAAAATTTTTCTAATATTTCTTAATATATTATTTTATTTAGTCTTTTATTTTACTCCGTCCGCTCTGCTGCGCCATGCGCCCGAGTCCCTCGTAGCCGCCGACGGGTGCGCGGAGGCGCTGGTGCGTTTGCCGGTGTCGGCCATCGGACCGCAGCTGGCTTCGGGGAGGGTG
>CAITEO010000079.1 GCA_903891505.1 uncultured Candidatus Woesearchaeota archaeon | reverse complement strand
TGCTCTACTATTGCCTGTAGTTGTTTATAAGCACTTTTATTTTTTTCAACATTCACACGATTTTGTTCCATGTATTGAGCATATTCGCTGCGCTCTATCACCCTGCCTGGTCCACGCATATTTTTGGTGCATAGAGTTAATACAGGGCAATTTTTACAAGCTTTCGTTTTATAATGTTTAACTCTGATCTTCGTTCTGAGCATTCCGCCTTGTTTGCCATACCAATTACCATTAGTTCTTAGTGTTTGTTGTTCGGGACAAGTATATGTATCATCTTCTTTGTTGTATGTAAAGTTCATCAAATTATACCTTTGATCAGGTGCATTTGATGCTATATCTGGTATTGCTACTATTGCGTTTATTCCAAGTTCCTGCGCTATCTTTAGTTCTGATCCTGTATGATACCATTTATCGTATAATGCTGTAAAGTCGTTGGTGCGCAAAATACTTTTTGCTCTTTGCAGCATATTACCCATAGCTTTGCTATCGTTGTTGTTGGTAACCTTATAATCTATTGGCAAGTTGTGTTTGCCATCAACCGTGGTTTGAACATTGTATGCGACTTCGGTAATATTGTTTCGGGTAATCATCTGCCGGCTTTCAGTATCGGATGTTGATACTTGCGCTTCACCTGTTTCATTAATTTGTTTCTCAATTTCTTCGTACTGCTGTTTTCGTTGTTCTTGTTTTTTTATTTCTTGTTGAATTTGTTCTTTGTTGTCGCCGTCTTGCTCAGCCAATGCTGAGTTGTATTCATCCAGCCTATTTTCTATATATGCCAAATGACGATCTATTTTGCCTTGATTGTAATTGTTCTTCTTGCTGTTTTGTGCGCGTAGCTTTGTAATGTCACCAGCTATAAGCTTCCCGCCAATCAAGTCAAAGTGCTTGGCTATTTGCACTGTTGCACGAAAAACTTTCTTTATCGCTTTTGGATTATCCATTCTAAAGTTAGAGATGGTGTTGTGGTCGGGTTGCAAACATTTTAAAAGCCACATTACCTCAATGTTGCGTTTGCACTCTTTTTCCAGATCCCTTGAAGAACGTACTTTATTCAGGTAACCATAAATATAAAGCTTGAGCAGGTCGGCAGGATGATATGCAGGGCGACCATTCTCTATATAATCCATGTCAAATCCATAATCTTTTAACGACAGGCTATCTACAAAAAGGTCTATTACTCTTACTTCATTATTAGGGTCTATTGATTCTTCCAGTGAAATGGGGAAAAGATTTGTTTGCTGGCGGGGTTGTCCTATTATGAATTTCATACTGTAAAGCTATGAAAATACCAGTAAATTAAATAGTCTTAATTGATTTATTTATTAACAAAATAATGTTGATTTGTTGGGTTTTTAGACAGTCTGACGGCGACGGTTCCGATAGCTATCGGAATAGAGCACTTCCGTGTCTGCCCCCACAAATATTTCTCAAAGTTACAAAAGTTTCCGTCAACCACCCCCGATAGCTATCGGAACCGCAGCTGATTGCAGACCTAAGTTAGGCTTAGTTGGTTTCATGTCACTTTTTGAATTTATATTTTGTCATTCTTTTATCCCCTACTTTTATTAAAATTCCTTCATCTACACCTGTTTTCAAGTCTCTACTTGCAGTTGCAGTCGAAACATTTTTAAAATATCTCAAATATTCTTGTCTGGAAAAACTGTCTCTTTGAAACTTCTCTTGAGCAATTGTAATTCTGTCAAGACCGGTCAGAGAAGTACTTTGAATTTGCAACAATGATTCAAGAGAGTCTTCAATTATTCCAAGCATAAATTCAATAAATATTGTTGAATTACCTGCTGCATCCGACCTAGATAGAGAGTCATAATATTGTTTTTGTCTTTGCTTAATTAATAACTCAATGGGTAAGAATTCAAAAACAGGATATTTATTCATCAGAATAACGGTCTGCCATAATCTACCCATTCTTCCATTTCCATCGATAAAAGGATGAATAAATTCAATTTCATAATGAAATACACAACTCTTTATTAATAAAATATCTTTATCCTTTTTTAAATAATTAAAAAGATTTTTCATTAATGGTTTTACTTGTTCACTTGGTGGAGCCAAATGCGCAAGTTTTGAACCTTTAATTATTCCAACAGATTTTCCTCGCAATGATCCTGGAGCGTCAATCAATTCATTCATTAAAATG
>CAITEO010000078.1 GCA_903891505.1 uncultured Candidatus Woesearchaeota archaeon | reverse complement strand
TCCAATGTAGCACCTCGTCAATAAATTTGTTGTAAGAATGCTAATTTTAGACGAGAGCTACTATATAAAAATTTCTATTAATTAAGAGGGGTGCATATCAGCCCAGAATTAAAAAAAATAGTTAAAAAAGACTTTTAAAAAAACAGAATTTAAAAAAAATTAAAGAAAAATAAAATTAAGAATGAGATTAAGAAAGATTTATATATTCGTGGTCAGTAGATTTTATTAAAAAGGGTTTGCTAAGAGGATATTCCTTAATAGGAGACAGTAAAGAGGTGGAGATTGTGGATAAAAATACTATGCTAGTTCTATGGTTCGATCAATTAGGAATAGAGGATATTCCATTAGTAGGTGGAAAGAACGCAAGCCTCGGTGAAATGTATCGGTTGCTCGTTCCTAAAGGAGTTAAGATTCCAAACGGATTCGCATTAACAGCGACAGCATACAGATACTTCTTGAACTCAAACAAACTAATGGATAAAATCCGCGACATCCTAAAAGATCTTGATACTGGAAACATGGAAAACCTCTCAGAGCGAGGACATAAAATAAGAGATCTCATACGATCAGCAGAATTTCCTCCAGATCTAAGAGACGCAATCCTTGAAGGATACAGAAACATTTGTATCCAGTATGGACCTAACACTGATGTTGCTGTTAGAAGCAGCGCAACAGCAGAAGATTTACCTGATGCAAGTTTTGCAGGACAACAAGAAACATACCTTAACATCAAAGGACAATCAATGCTAATTGAAGCGTGCAAGAAATGCTTTGCATCCCTCTTCACAAATAGAGCAATAAGTTACAGACAAGACAAAGGCTTTGATCATTTCTCTATAGCGCTAAGCGTTGGAATCCAAAAAATGGTACGTTCAGATCTTGCTGTCTCAGGAGTAATGTTCTCAATCGACACAGAAACTGGATTTAAAGATGCAGTTCTTGTAACAGGATCATATGGTCTTGGAGAGAACATCGTTCTAGGAGTTGTAAACCCAGATGAATTCTACGTCTTTAAACCAAAACTCAAAGAAGGATTCAAGCCAATCGTTTATAGAAAACTTGGAACAAAGCAACAAAGAATGGTTTATGATACACAAGGAAACAAACCAACAAAGAACATAACAGTTGCGGATGATGAGCGAAAAGTATTTTGCATGACAGATGAAGAAGTCTTAACACTTGCAAGATGGGCGTGCATCATTGAAGATCACTACTCGCAAAAAGCAGGCCACTTCAAACCAATGGATATGGAATGGGCAAAAGACGGAAAAACAGGAGAACTATACATTGTTCAAGCAAGACCTGAAACTGTTCAGAGCAGAAAAGATAGCAACAAACTAATCCAGTACGTCATGAAGCAGCCAGGCAAAGTTCTAACAATCGGACGAAGCGTCGGATCAAAAATAGGAAAAGGACCTGCGAACGTAATTAAAGAAGTAAAAAACATCAACCAATTCAAAAAAGGCGAAGTCCTCGTAACTGAAATGACGGATCCTGATTGGGAACCAATCATGAAAATAGCATCAGCCATTGTTACGAATAGAGGAGGAAGAACGTGCCACGCCGCAATCATCTCACGAGAACTTGGAATTCCTTGTGTTGTCGGAACAACAAATGCAACTGAAGCAATAAAATCAGGACAAAACATAACTGTTGATTGCTCGGGTGGTGATGAAGGAAAAATTTACGACGGTCTTCTTGACTTTGAAGTTCATAGTACAGATTTGCAAAACATGCAAACACCGAAGACACACATCATGATGAACATCGGAGATCCAAGTCAAGCATTCGAACTAAGCTTCATTCCAAATGAAGGAGTTGGACTTGCAAGAGAAGAATTCATTGTAAATGAAAGCATTTCAATTCATCCGATGGCTTTGATCAACTACGGATCACTAAAAGATATGGATGCAAAGAAGAAAATCGACGAGATAACATACGGTTATCCTGACAAATCAAAATTCTTTGTTGATAGACTAGCCGAAGGAATAGGAATGATAGCATCAGCGTTCTATCCAAAACCAGTAATTGTAAGATTATCTGATTTCAAAACGAACGAATACGCAAACCTAATAGGCGGACACGAGTTCGAACCAAAAGAAGATAACCCAATGATTGGATGGCGAGGAGCAGCAAGATACTACGATCCAAAATTCAGACCAGCATTTGATCTTGAATGCCGCGCGTTCTACAAAGCAAGAAACGACTTTGGACTCAAAAACATAATAATAATGATTCCAATGTGCAGAACAATCGACGAAGGAAAGAAAGTTCTTGAAATCTTGCGTCAAAATGGACTCATACAAGGACAAGACGGTTTGAAAGTTTACGGAATGTGCGAAGTACCATCGAACGTAATCCTCGCTGAAGAATTCCTCGACATATTCGACGGATTTAGCATAGGCAGCAACGACTTAACCCAATTAACACTTGGAGTTGATCGAGATTCAGAACTTGTTAGCCATGTTTATGCTGAACGAAACGAAGCAGTCAAGAAATTAATTAGGAACGTAATCGAGATTGCGAATAGACGCGAAAAATACATAGGTATTTGCGGACAAGCACCTTCGGACTACCCTGACTTTGCAGAGTTCCTCGTCGAAGCAGGAATTCAGAGCATAAGCTTGAATCCTGATACTGTGATTAAGACAAGAATCGCAATCGCTGCCAAAGAAAAGTTACTCGGCAAGTAACTTTTCTAGCATTTGCTAAAGCAAATACAAAGAAAAACAACTTGGAAAGTAAATTTTTCAGGCGTTTACTAATTTACTCCTTTTTTATTTTTTTCTAATCTTTTCTATTCTTATTTTTTAATTTATATTATTTTTTTTGCTCTAACTTTTTAGTCTTTTTTATCTCCTTTTCTTGCTCTAACTTTGCTGCGCTATGCGCAGCAAATACTCGCCAACGGCGAGATACACAATTGTTTAATTATCTTTTTGAACTTTGTTCAAATATAATTAGAGCAACAAACTAAAAATAAAGAAAGTTAAACTAATAATTGAGCACTACAGAACAAATAGATGAAAATAAAGCAAATAGATAAGAAATAAAGAAAATAGAATAGAAATAAAAAAAGAACTAAAACTAAAAGAACTCAAAAAATCTTAAATCGTTCCTGCGACTGCACCCATCAATATAGAAATTATCGCGATTATTCCAAACAATATTACAATCGATAAAATAACCATCACGACAATATTTATTGAGTTCATTATATGCAAACCCAAGAATTCCCTGATGTTCAAATGTTTTATCTGCTTGTTGTATTTGTTGTACTTGTTCAATGCAAGCAAAATGAATATGAATGAAAACAAACTCGCGATTGTTATAAAGTAAAATAAGAACGCAGCTCCATTAGGACCTAGGTTTGCTGAGAACAATATTGCAACGCAAATTGTAGCGAGCAGAAAAATCACGTAGCCAATAATACTTAGCACTTTTATATGCTTTGCAGGTGCGCGATCAATCACTTCTGGTTGACTTTGTAATTTTGCACTCGATGCAACGTTTACTGGTCTTGGCACCTCATGTGTTATGGCCGTATGTTTGATTGTTTTTTCTTTCGTGGTTCTCATCCCCTATTAATTGATAATGACTATACTAAAGACTCTATTCTTGTTCATTTATATTATTTTCTGTTTGTACCCCCTATTCTTAGATTTTTTACTACACAAAAAAATACAAATAATGCGAAAAAAGTAAAACAACAACTAAATTTAAATAGACGTTAACATAAATAATTCTATGACTGTAAAAACTCATTTCAAACGAGAAGAATTTATTAAAATATTATCTGAATATGACTTAGGCACATTTATAACAAGTAAACCATTTAGAGCAGGAGTTGTTCAAACAAATCTTCTTCTAAAAACTACAAAAGGCAAATATGTTCTACGATATTATGAGAATAGAAATAAAAATCGCGTCTTATTTGAATCGAACTTGCTTAACTTTCTCGCTGAGAAAAAATATCCTTTAGCAACTCCGATAAAAAACAAAAACAACAAATACATTGGAACTTATAACAAAAAACCATTTATCCTATTCGAATATATTCCTGGCAGACACATTAAGAATCTAAACAAAAAACAATTCGAGGAAATGGTTAGAGCGCTTGCTCTTCTTCACAAACTAACAAAAAAGTACGACGTCAAAAATTACATCCACGCGCAACCTAGAACTGTTGCATATTGTTTGTCCGCTGCAAAAAAAGAGTCCAAAAAATTCGAAGATAAAAACAAAGGTCGAGAAAGACTTGAATTTATCAAATCGGAACTCCAAAAAATAAAACTACCAAGCACAATGCCAAAGAGCATAATCCACTGCGATTTTGATAAACATAACTTAAAATTTGATAAAGACTCTCTTTCAGGAGTTCTTGATTTCGACGATTCTCATTATGATTATCGCATTCACGACGTAGGAATATTAATCATGTACTGGGCAAGATTTCGCCACAAAAAGATAAATTTCGACGACGCAAGAAACATAATTAAAACATATGAGCAATATAATCCACTCACACAACTTGAACGAGAGCACATATACGACGCCATGCAATTCGCATCCCTTATGATAATGGCTTGGATTATGTACGATAAATGGAAAGGAAAAGACTTGTTTTTAAATTTATCAAAAATAGTCAAAGAAACAAACGAAATAGGACGAGAAGCGTTTTACAAAAATTTATTTTAGCCCTAATCAGGACTAATTCCGCAAACTAGATGCATCCGCACCTGCAAAATTCTCCTAAAAAACGCCTATACATCACAAAACATAAAAAAGGAGACAAATTCTACCTCCAATAGAGATATAGAGAGGTTACTAACATGATAAGAGTAGCAATTAATGGATTCGGAAGAATCGGAAGAATGGTTTTTCGTGCAGGATACAAAGACCCTGAAATAGAATTTGTCGCAGTCAACGACATAACAGACACAAAGACACTTGCACACTTGTTAAAGTATGATTCCGCGCACGGAATCTTTCCAGGAACAATAACATATGACAATGAAGGATTAATTGTCAATGGCAAAAAGCTTCTTGTTCTCGCAGAAAAAGAACCAAAGAATTTACCTTGGGGAAAACTTAACATCGACATCGTCGTTGAGAGCACAGGCAGATTCACAAAAGTCGAAGAGTGCAAAGTACACCTCGATGCTGGCGCTAAAAAATTACTTCTTAGCGCGCCAGGAAAAGGAGCAATCATGACCGTCGTCAAAGGAGTAAATGATCACTTGTACAAAGGCGAGACATACGTTAGCAACGCATCATGTACAACAAACTGCCTAGCACCGCTTGTAAAAATACTTGATGATGCATACGGCATTGAACAGGGCTTCATGACAACGGTGCACTCATACACTGCTGATCAAAGACTGGTTGATGGACCCCATGCAGATTTAAGACGAGCAAGAAGTGCGGCTGCAAATATAATCCCGACAACAACAGGCGCAGCATCAACTGTTGGCGAAGTTCTAACGCACTTGAAAGGAAAACTAGACGGCATATCGCTTAGAGTTCCAACACAAGATGGATCAGTAACTGACTTTGTTTGCACATTAAAAAATGATGTGACAAAAGAAGAAATCAATGTACTCTTCAAGAAAATGGCAGACGGCCCACTTAAGAATGTACTTGAATACTCCGAGGAACCACTTGTAAGTTCGGATATTATTGGCAACCCACATTCGTCCATCTTCGACGCACAATCGACAATGGTCATCGGAAAGCGATTCGTTAAAGTCCTCGCATGGTACGACAACGAATGGGGATACAGCAATAGAATGATCGATCTAATTCACATCATGGCGAAGTGAATTAATAGATGATAAATTTGTTTTTTATTTTTACTTAATTTTTATTTCTAGTTTTTTGTTATCTACTTTTTATCTT
>CAITEO010000077.1 GCA_903891505.1 uncultured Candidatus Woesearchaeota archaeon | reverse complement strand
TCCAATGTAGCACCTCGTCAATAAATTTGTTGTAAGAATGCTAATTTTAGACGAGAGCTACTATATAAAAATTTCTATTAATTAAGAGGGGTGCATATCAGCCCTCCTTTTGCAAAAATTTATATATTAAGAGGTAAAAGGGCTTATTGATGGCTAAAATCAAGGATTACGAGCCTTTATTCAAAGCCTATGACATACGGGGGGTCTTTCCAAAGGATTTGGATAAGACGTTTGCTCATTTGCTTGGGAGGGCGTTCGTTCTGTTTACTAGCGCTAAAGAAGTTGCAGTAGGCTACGATGGCAGGACTAGTTCTAAAGTGCTCTATGAAGCACTCGCGAAAGGAATTCAAGAACAGGGAGCGGATGTAGTTAATCTTGGACTTTGCAGTACTCCTAAATGTTATTTTTCAATTCTTGAGGGCAAATATGAATCTGGAATAATGATAACTGCTTGCTCAAGCACTAAAGAGTTCAATGGATTTAAGTTGATGAGTAAAAAAGCAGAACCTATATTTTCTGATAATGGAATGTTTGAGATAAATAATTTAATCAAAAAGAATGAATTTCCAAAACCTAAGAAGAAAGGAAAGGTCAAGAAGGCTAATTGGTCAAAGGAATATGTGAAGTTCTTGAAAGGATTCTTTCCTAAATCAAAGGATTTTTTAGATAAAGCAAAAACTTTCAAGCTTGTTGTTGATCAGAGCAATGGCTCAGGTATAGAAGAAGTTCAAGTGTTAAAAGAGATGTTTCCTAAAATAAAGATATTAAATTCTAAAGTCTCAGGAACGTTCCCAGGACATTCGCCTGATCCACTAAGAGTTGAGAATAGAAAAACACTTAGTGCTGAAATAAAAAAGAACAAAGCAGCACTTGGTCTTATTTTAGATGGTGATGCAGATAGTGTAATTGTTGTTGATGAAAAAGGAGAATTTACAAGGCCTGATATTATTTTAAGTCTTTTAACAGAAGATATAAAACGAGGAGTTGTCGTATTTGATACAAGATCATCGAAGGCAGTTCATGAGCTTGCTGAAAAGCGAGGGCTTCGAGGAATTATGTCTAAGTCTGGAAGAACATATGTTGTTCAGGCAATGAAACAAGAGCAGGCGGAGATTGGTGCTGAGAATTCAGGTCATTTCTTCTTCAAAGAATTTAGCTACATGGATAATCCTGGAATCGCAGTAATAAAGTTGCTTGGAAAAGTTGTTTTGGAAGAGAAAGCATTCTCTGAGATTGCTGCGAGGAATAATTTGTATTGTCATTCAGGTGAGCTTAATTTCAAAGTCAAGAATCAAAGCAAAGCATTTCTCTTAACTGAGCAAGCATTTACTGATGCAAAGAAAATTCTTTTTATTGATGGTATTTCGATATATTATGATGGTTATTGGTTCAATGTTCGAAAGAGCAATACTGAAAATACTATAAGGATAAATGCAGAAGCAGGCACAAGAAAAGAGCTTGATGTGCTTCTTAAGAAAATTAACAACATAATGGCTTTTGCAAGATAGATCTAGAGTTGATTTTAATTTAGGCATTATTTGATGGTGTTTAAATATTTATAGAAGAGAATTTATCTTGAATATTAGATGTTATTAATGTATTTGAACACTCAATATATAGATTGAACGCTCTCATGAAAAAAGAAGTTGCCTAGTGTAATCTAAATTAGGAGCATTGGTGGGTAGTAAAGTATTTAAAATAGGTGAATATACTTTTTTCAAGGGGAATAATGGTTAAACTTGTAGACTTACTTGCAGAAAAACATGTTTCATCTCTTAAGGTTCTTGCTGAAAAAAATGATGTACAAATAGATGATTTGACAAATACAGAAATTAGAACTGTAAAAGCAGGAGAATATCAAAATTTCTACATCTCAAAAAATATACTGGGTGAACTTAGAATTAATGGTTCTGAATTAAAAGTGTATAAATACAGTGGCGAGGAATTTGTCTCTCTTCAGAATTTCAAAAAATTACTTGTTGGTGAACCTCTCCCAAAAAAAGTAATGACGAGACGACGTAACGACTCAAAAAGTTCTGCTCAAATAATTAGTTCTTTCAAAGGAGAAGATGCAATGCAAGATGTGAAAAGTTACGGGCTGCAAGAAGGAGCGATCGCTAACGCGACAAAAAGAAAAAAAATAATATTAAAATCAGAATCTTCACTTGACAAATCTCTGCAGTTAAAATTGTTGAAAATTATTTCTGCAAACAAAGAAACAATCAATCTTACAGAAAAAGAAATAAGTGACTCGAGAGTTATTACTAAATCTTATTCTGGTGTGAATGTAACTTACTTTCCTGCTGAATTACTGACAAAAATAGGCGTTTCTCTCGAAGGTGCAACTAAATACAAAATTGCAGGAGTAGAACATGTAACTAGAAGGATATTTGAACATAAATTAAATTATGCGTTTAATAGTTTAGAAAGCGTCGTTGAGATGAGTGTTCAGAGTGATGGGCGCGATTCAAACGATTTCAGT
Organism: uncultured Candidatus Woesearchaeota archaeon; assembly: GCA_903891505.1. Lineage (GTDB taxonomy): Archaea > Nanobdellota > Nanobdellia > Woesearchaeales > 21-14-0-10-32-9 > 21-14-0-10-32-9. Next base: position 13,702 of record CAITEO010000077.1, on the reverse strand, counting down.
AAGGATTTAGAACCTGTAAAAAGAAAACATGAATTTAGAAAAGATCAGGAAATTCTAGAGAGTGAATATTTTATAAAACTAAGACAAAAATTAGATCCTGATGAAATTGAGCGTATTGAGAAGCTAGCTGTAAAATGCAAAAAGGCGCCTGATTATTTCTTGAACATGATTATCGGGGCACATAAAGATGGGCACACATCGTACTTTATCTCTGCAAAAAAATTTGCTGATGTTGGGTTATATTTTATAAGCAGATTTGGGAATGTGATTTCTGAAGATGCAGAGATTGGTTTAGGTCGGTTTAGGTCGGCGTTAGGTGAAGGAAAAATTACTGATGTTAAACCAGAAGAAAAAGTAAAACCTGAAAAGAAAACAAGACTCACAAAAGCTGCAAAAGCAACTATTTCAGATAAATTCCTTGAAGAGTATAGGGCGATATTTCCAGAAGTTCGTTATAGAAGTAATCTTAAAAATTTTAGTGATCTGCAAGAAAATTATACGTTTCCAGAAGATTTCGTGAAGAAAGTAGGACGGTTTATTTATGTTAAAAAAGCGTATTTAACAAATAATTTAAAAATTAATCCTGAATTCATAAAAAGAATAACTCCGATTGAAGAAAAGGAAGAAGAGATAACACTAACTCAAATGAGAATAATAAATGAGATTCCAGCTTACTCAATGAAAGAGTTAAAAAAACGCTTCGGGTTTCCTGAAGATTTTGCAACATCTAAAGGAGTTCATTGGGTTGTTAACAAAAAATATCTTAATTCTAATTATACTCTAAAAAAGGAATATTTTAATGAAGAGGTTATACAAATTTTTAGAGAGAGAAAAAGTCAGATTGGACAAATAAGTGAAAATTCGTTACTTGGACAAAAAGAGTCTTATGTGACTAAAGGAGAAGATGCAATGCAAGAGCCTAACGCCGTTATTGTTGCGGCTGCACAAGAATTAAGTTCTACGTATCATGCAAAAGATACACTTGATAAAGTAGTGGAGGCTAATTTTGATGTTGCTGATAATAAAACTAATGAGTTTAAGTCTCAAACAAGTCTCGATAAAAGTTGCTCACAAAAAAATAATTTTGTCTTCGAGCAAAATTACGGCAAAATTGTTTTTTTAACTCTAAAAGAAATAAGCGGACAAATAACATATGCTGAATTTGTGGATTCTGTTTCAAATATTCCAGGTATAACTCAAAAAAGTGTTGTGGGAGTGCTTTCAGAAATAACTGCATTCACAAAGGCAACAAAAGCTGGAAGAATACGCTCTGAACAAAATACAGCGTTACTTGTTCCTGCAGAAATAGTTCTAAGAAAAAACGGATATTCTGCAGATTATGATTTATCAAAATTAAAGGAGGAATTAAATCTTCCTGAGAGTTTCGCGCTATGCCTGAGAAACGAATGGTATGTAAAATCAGAATTTTTGGATGCTGAAAGAAAGCTTAAAAAATTAAAGGAAGAAAGAATTGATGTGCCCTTTAATCTAGAAACTCAGACTGCCCAGAATCAAGAAGGACTCCAAGATAGGATAGCTGAGGAAATACAGGAACAGGGTAATAGGAAGGGCAATATAGTATATTTGTCCCGAAAAGAAAAAGAAGTAATATCTTCGTTTGAAATTGATGAAGCAACTGCAGGAAAATATTTAGAGTTAATCATAATGGGCCGCCTTATAAGAGGAATACACTCTGAAGATGTTGTCTCTAAAGTTGAAATGCTAAACAAATTAACTCAAAAAGAAAGAACATATCTAACAAAAGTGGTTACGGATGCACGTGAACTGCTTGATAATTACAACACACTTCATGAATTCTACATTTCTGGAGGAAAAACAAAGTTCGAAGAAAGATTTATTTTTGATCCGTCAAGAAAATTCGCTAAATGGCTCAATTATGAATCAGGCGATTTGCCAAATACTGATTCAATTCCATCAGATCATCTCTCTGTTGGGGAGATGAATGGAACAATTCTAAAAATGGCGAGTGAGATTAATCGTTTAGAACAAAAGCTTGAACTTATAATGTTAAACCAACATAAGTCATATAACAAGAGGAGCGAATAAATAAAAATAGCTTTTGTGTGGTTTATGCTTGTTGACTATGAGATGTGTTAGTTCAGAACATTAGGGTGATATAGTGCGCTCGCTGATTTAAGTAATTATTTACTGAATGCCAAATCTAGTGTAATTGCTTATTTTTTTTCTTAGTGGCAAGTTCGGCACTACAGTTTATTTTTATCCTAACCTATTTTGCAGTTAACTTTATAAACTTCCAATCATTTCTCAGACGTTGGAGAGAAGCGGGGAGTTCAAGGCTGTTTTCTCGAGGGACAAGGAAAATGCAGAAGATTAAGAGCCTAATGCCTAGTTTAAAAGAGCGAAAACGGTATCTTACCGTGCAGATTGAAACTATAGATAGTGCTCTTTTACGAAATCCGATGGAAGAATTAACGACCAAAATTCGCGGAGTGTTGGGTGTTTTTAATGCTGCAGAAGCAGGCATAATGCCTGTTGATTACGATTCAAAGAACAAAGTTGCAATTATTCGAGTATCTGCATCGATGCTTGATCGAACACGTGCGAGTTTACTATTCATATCTGAACTAGGCACGCAAAAAGTCATACTAAAATCACTTAAAGCATCAGGCATGGTTAATCGAGCAAAGAATGTTCAGAGCGATGTATAATAAGTAAATATCAAAAATAAGAGAATTAAAAATAAGAAAATCAAAAGCATAGGGTAAAAACATACGAGGTAAATAACATGGAACCAGTTCAGCACCAAATGATGGGATATGATAGAGCAATAACAATGTTTAGTCCAGACGGACGACTTCTTCAAGTTGAATACGCAAAACGAACAGTAAGACTTGGAAATACTGCAATAGGTATTGCATGCAAAGACGGAGTAATACTTGTTGCGGACAAAAGACTCGTTGACAAGTTAGTTATTCCTGATGCAATTGAAAAAATATTCAAGATTGATGATCACATCATGGCGACTGCCGCAGGATTGCTTGCGGATGCAAGAGTTCTTGTCGAGCGCGCTCAACTAAAAGCGCAGCAACACAGAGTAGAATACGATATGCCTGTTGATAATTTAGCAATAGTTAAGGATATATGTAATCTAAAACAATTATGCACGCAATCAGGAGGGTACAGACCATTTGGTGTATCTTTGCTCGTTGCAGGCATTGATGAAGGAGGAATTACTCTTTTCGAGACGGATCCAACTGGACTTTATTATCAGTACAAAGCAACTGTTATCGGAGAAGGAGAATCAGAAGAAGAGATGCTTCATAAGGAATACAAGGAAACAATGACGATGGATGAAGGACTTGCACTTGCAATAAAACTTCTCAAGAAAGCACTTGGTGAGCAGTTTAGTGCTGAGAGAATAGATGCTGCAATTATTCCACTTAAAACAAAACAGATGGAAAAAGTTAGCAAGGATAAAATAGAGAAGTTAATCAAATAATAATATGAGTGGAAAATAATATTTGTTGAATGATGATTGTCGGAGGAATAAACAATGCACAAAGAAAATATCTACGACAAGGAAAAAATACATTTTAATTTAATTAAATACAAAAAGTTCGGAAAGACATTCGAACTCGTTGTCGAGCCTGATTTAGCAATCGCCCTGAAGGCGAGCAAGAATAGATCAGATGAAGACATAAGAAATATGCTTCGCGCAGAAAAAATATTCTTTGACGCCCAGAAAGGAGAGCTTGCTGACGAGAAAGATTTAATTGATGTGTTTGGAACAAAAGATTTCTTTAAAGTTGCAAAAAAGATGCTTGATGATGGCGAAGTTCAAATAACATCTGAGCACAGGGAAAAATTAAGAGAAGAAAAAAGAAAAAAAATTGTTCAATTAATTCATAGACTTTGCATTGAACCAAAATCAGGCACACCTCATCCAGTGCAAAGAATTGAAAATGCGATGAATGAAGCTAAGGTTAAGATTGATGAGTATGCATCCGCTGAAGATCAGCTTCAAGACATAATACACAAATTAAAACCAATAATTCCAATAAAAATAGAGGAGAAAATTATTACTATAACAATGAATATGCACCAAGCAGCAAAGCTTCGAGGAATAATGCAAGGCTATGGTACAATAGAAAATGAGAATTGGTACGGCGAAATGTATGCGTGCAAAATGAAAGTTCCTGCAGGAATATATGCTGATCTTGTTGATGAATTAAATGGCAAAACTCATGGTGGAATAGATATAAAAGAAGAGAAGTAGAGAGAATAAAATAGATGAACAAGATAAAAAAATAAATAAAAAATAAATTAAATCATAATCAAATCAATACAAAAGGTGAATGAAACAATGGGAGAAATGTTGATAAACGACAAGGAAGTTGTAGTTCCTGGACAAGTCATTGCTCGCGGGCTTGACTTTCTACCTAGCCAGGGAACATACAGACTAAACGAAAACATAATAGCAAATAGGGTAGGAATATTATCCGTTGAGGGTAAAGTCTTGAAAACAATACCAATTGCGGGAAGATATCTTCCGCAGAGGAACGATGTAATTATTGGACGAGTTGATGACATACTAATGAGTGGCTGGAGATTCGATATTAATTCGCCATATTCAGCAGTTTTGCCTCTAAAAGATGCAAGTTTTGATTTTATTGCAAAAGGTGCAGATTTATCAAAGATATTCGCGCTTGACGACAATGCAGTTCTTAGAATAACAAATGTTACGAGCCAAAATCTTATTGATGTTACTGCAAAAGGTGCGGGTCTAAGACGCCTTAGAGGAGGAATGACACTTAAAGTTAATCCTCAGAAAGTTCCAAGAATAATTGGGAAGAAAGGAACAATGATATCTTTAATAAAGCGAGCAACTGGTTGCAAAATAGTTGTTGGACAGAATGGAATAATTTGGATTGACGGCGAACCAGAAATGGAAGTTCTAGCAATTGCATCAATAAACAAAGTTGAAGCTGAAAGCCATCTTCAAGGTGTTACTGATTCAGTCAAAAAATTCCTCGAAGCAAAACTAGGGCGTGAAATTCCTGATGAACCAGAACCACAAGAGGGTACAGAAAATAGTGACTTTGATCATCATGAAGGAAATAGTCATTTCGAAAAACCAGAGATGAACGACAATGAATCTGGTGATGGCGGAAATGATAATGATGATGGTGGTAACGGTAATGGTGGAAATAGCAACGGTGGCTACCAGGGAAATCATGAAAGACGTGATTACAATAGTGGAGATCGAGGAGAAAGACGAGGTGGCTACGAAAATAGACCTCAAGGTGGCTCAAGACCTCCATTTAGGCATGGTCCTAGGAGTTATTAGGTGATTATCATGGAAAAATTTGTTAGACCAAGTAATAGAGTGGTTACAGAAACACGAGCAATCGAAGCTGAAGCTGGAGTAATAAAAAAAGCAGATGGCTCAGCAAGATTCAAAATTGGTGATACTGAAGCATATGCTGCAGTTTACGGCCCAAGAGAATTGCATCCAAAGTTCTTGCAAAATCCTAAGACAGGAGTTCTTAGATGCAACTACAGCATGATGCCATTCTCAGGAGATGGATCAAGAGTAAAACCTGGACCATCAAGACGAAGCAAAGAAATAAGTTTTGTTACAGAGAAAGCACTTTTGCCAGTTCTTGACTTGCAAGATTACCCAAACACTGTTGTTGATGTTTTTATTGAACTTCCGCAGACAGATGCAGGAAGCAGATGCGCAGGAATTTGCGCGGCTGCTATTGCGCTAGCTGACGCTGGATTTACAATGAAGGATATGGTTGCAGCAGTATCAGTTGGACAAGTTCGAGAAACACTAGTTGTTGATCTTGATGGTGCTGAAGAGCACATGGATGAAAACGAAGCGGCAGATATTCCAGTTGCAATGATTCCTAGCACTGAGGAGATAACTCTTCTTCAGATGGATGGAATCGTCTCAAAAGAAAATCTTTTGATTGCACTTGAAATGGTAAAACCTGCATTAAAATTGATTGCTGAAAAACAAAGAGAAGCCATTCGAAACAGATACAATGGCGCATCTACAGTAGGTGACTTACGATGAATAGAAACATAAGAGAACACGTTAGAAACAACTTGAAGAAAGGAATACGTCCTGACGGAAGAAAACTCCATGAAATTAGAGAAATAAAAGTTGAAACTGGATTTTTATCAACAGCGGAAGGGTCAGCTAGAATAAAATTCGGCGATGCTGAAGTAATTGCTGGTGTTAAGATGGCACTTGAAAAACCATATGCAGATACTCCTGAAGATGGAGTGCTAATGGTTAATTCAGAACTTTTACCATTAAGTAATCCTGATTTCGAATCAGGACCACCAAGTGCTGCATCAATTGAAACTGCAAGAGTTATTGATCGAGGAATTAGAGAAAGTAAAACACTCGACACTAAATCTTTATGTCTAGTAAAGGGCGAGAAAGTTTGGACTATTGCAATAGATATTGTTCCAATTAATTACGATGGAAATTTAATTGACATGGGCGGACTAGCTGCACTTGTCGCATTAAAGACAGCAAGATTTCCTGTTGTAAAAGAAGATGGAACTGTGGAATATCATAAAAGATCAGATAAGAAAGTCACACTTAGAAGACTTCCTATACCTGTAACAATTTGCAAAGTAGGAGATTTATTGATAGTTGATCCAACTGATGATGAAGAGAACACAATTGATGCAAGACTTACCATAACTGTGCTTGAAGACAACAAGATTTGTGCCCTTCAAAAAGGCGGAGATGGTGTGCTTACAATTGATGACATAAATAAAATGGTTGATTTGGCAATAGAAATCTCGGCCGAGATTAGAAAGAAATTTGTGGAGGCGAATTAAATGGTTGACGGACGAATTCAAGAAGGCGAGTATACTAAGTATGAAAAAGCAAGACTAATAGGTGCAAGATCATTGCAAATTAGTATGGGTGCGCCTTTTGTAATCAAACTAAGTGATGATGACTTGAAGAAGATAAATTACAATCCAGTTGAGATTGCAAAACTCGAGTTTGAAAAAGGTGTTTTAAACATCGACGTCAAACGATTGCTTCCAAGCGAGCGAAAGTAAATAATTTTTTGTTTTTTTATTACTTTCTATTTCTCTTTAGAGCAAATATCTGATTGTAGTTTTGTTTTAGGTAGTTTATTGTTTCTCTGAGCGCAACACCGCCAAGACCGGCGTAATTTATTTCATTTGAGTCGTAGAATTTTACAGTTTTATTGAATGTTTGTTCGAGCTCAGATTTTAAATTATCTTGGCCTCCTATAAGGTCTGTGATTTCATCATTCTTTATAAAATACTTAAATGTGTTATCTTTGTACTTCTTGAATTGTATTTTATCATATTCTACATGTTCTAAAGAGTCACCATTTTCAAATATTTTTACAACGATGTCTAGTTTGGATGTTGTTGCGGAAAATGAGAGATACTTTAGAACTATTGCGTTATCTTCTATGTATACTTTTGCGGATAATTTCTTTTTGTATTTTCCATCTAATAGAACTACTTTTTGTTTGAGTTGATTGTTTTCAAGTATGTATTTTGATGGATCTAGCAAAGATTCTAAGTTGTTTAGATTTAGATTTTCTTCTGGAATGTAGTGTTGTGTTACAATTAATTGTGTTAGGAAGTTTTGATGTACTGAAAATATATTTGTTTGATACAATAATAATATTTCTTGCAAGGGAGTTATTTTTAATTGTAGGCCTAATTGTTGTTCAGATAGATTTTTGAGTGTAAAATTTGCCGTTGCGAAATTTGCTAGTTCTTTATTTTCTTGTTCATAGTTGCTTCTGCCAAATTTTGCATTTTTTATCCACTGATATAGTTGTTTTAATCTTTTTATTGATTTGTCTTCTAAGTTTGGTACGATGAATGTTTTTAGTTGTTCTTCTTTGCATGCAACCATAAACTCAAAAATATCTTCATCTAAAGAAGAGATGTATTCACCGATTGTTTTAGTGGCTTTTTGTTCAGATTCAGTCGCGCGACCATTATTGCCGTTAAATCTTATTTTTTTTTGAAGTTCTTCATGTATTTTATTACGCAACATTAATTTTGTATATTGGTCTCTACTTAGCTCATTTCTTTCATTTAAACACTCTATTGCCTCACCAAGTGCACCATTTAAGATGTCTGTTAGTTTTCTTAGTGTTTTTTTTGTCTCAGGTTCTAAAGCCATAGTGTGTGGTGAGCATTACTCATTTATATAGTTTACTAAAATTAACTACTAACAAGTGGTATATAAATCGTGTTTTTTTGTTTTTGAAGATAAAAACCTTTTTAAATAAACAAATCATCTTAGTAATATGGCGAAAATACAAATAGTTGTAAAATCTTTGCTGATTTTAATTTTAGTTCTTGCTGCAGTTCTACTAAGTGCTTGTATGCGTGAACCCGAAGTTTGTAATTATAACAAAGTCTGCGAGACTAATGAAACTGATAATTGCATTGATTGTCAAAGCACACTAGGCAGAGATATTCCTCTTCCAACTGGCCATGTTGTTCTTGAATTAGGCGAGAACCAGAGTTAAATTTCTGAGGTATTATGATGAACAATAGCAATAAGAATGAGGAGTCTTCGAAGGAAAAGACGCATAGTGATGATCAGGAAGAAGGTAATAATCACAAAGAGAGTCATAATCATGTACATGATAAGACTCATTATGAAAAAGAACAAAAACATATGGCGAGAACGACAAGTCTTGACAATCATCCAGACATTGAAGGATATGATTTTGAGCGCGAATTTGATTTTCAGGAATTCATGCGATCATATTCAACAACAGGATTTCAAGGCACTGAATTATTCAAGGGAATAGAAATAACAAATATGATGATAGAAGATAATGCAACTATATTTCTATCAATGACGGGTAATGCTATATCATCTGGACTTCGGGAGATAGTTGCATACTTGGTCAAGAACAAAAAAATTCATGTCATAATAACATCGGCTTCTGGAATTGAGGAAGATGTAATCAAAAGCCTTAACAAATTTAAGCTTGGCGATTTTGATGTTCAGGGACGTCCTCTCTTTGAGATGGGTGTTGGACGTATAGGAAACATATTTGTTCCAAACGATAGATATCTTTATTTTGAAAAATTCATGACTCCATTCTTTGACAAAATGCTCAAGAAGGAAAAGGAGTTGATGCGGCCAATTTCACCGAGTGAATTTATACGCGAACTTGGACTTATTATGGATGATGAACAATCTGTTTTGTACTGGGCAGCAAAAAATAACATTCCAATATATTGTCCTGGAATAATGGATGGGGCTATGGGAGATCTTATTTATTTCTATAAACAGCAGCATCCTGATTTCTATATTGATGTAACTAACGATCAGACAAACTTAGTTAATTTTGTTCTGCAGCAAGAGAGATGCGGCGCGCTAGTTCTTGGTGGTGGAATTTCAAAACACTATAGTCTTAATGCACAGATATTTCGAGAAGGATTTGATTATGCAGTTTATTTAACGACGGCAACAGAATATGATGGTTCTGATTCTGGAGGCAACCAAGAGGAAGCAAAGACTTGGGCGAAAGTTAAGATAAATGCGCCGACAGCCAAAGTTAGATGTGACTTTACAATAACTTTCCCTCTTCTTGTTGCTGCAAGTTTTTGCAAGGATAAGATAAAACGAGTAAAATAGATTCGCGGTTTGTTGCTTTTTTCAAATGTTTTTATTTTTTGCTTTGTTTTGCTTTGTTTTGCTTCAGTTTCTTAATAGTTTTCTGTTTCATCAATAATGTCTGCGCTAGCGCGCAGTTTTACTCGCCACGGGCGAGCAATGAATTGATGGAACAATAAATAATGATGAAATATAGAAAGATAATTATAGTAAATAAGAGTGGGGCTAATATGCTAAAGAAAATAACTGAAAAGAAGAGTGAAGTTATCTGCAGCAAGGTAATTTTTAGGAGAAATAGTTTTAGTCAAGGCATCGGACTAATGTTTCATCGAAGAATTCATGATGAAGCGCATGTATTTATCTTCAAAAAACCACGTAAAATACCCTTAACTATGTGGTTTGTTTTCTTTCCAATAGATGTTCTATATCTTGATAAAAACAAGAAAATAATCGAAATAAAAGAGGATTTCAAGCCGTTCACAAATTACTACCCAGAAAAAGAATGTGCGTACGTTATTGAGTTGCCAAATGGAACAATAAAGAAAAAGAAACTTGGGTTAGAGGATAAACTAGATTTCTCATAATCAATGAATGCTTTTTATGCATTGTAGTAATTTTCTATAAACATCAAATTTATATACTTCTTTGTGTTTGCAATTTTAGGTGAGGATAACATGAAAATAGAAAAGATTCATGCAAGACAAATACTTGATTCTAGGGGAAACCCAACAATAGAAGTTGACGTACATACTGATAATGCTATAGGAACTGCAGCTGTTCCATCTGGCGCGAGCAAAGGAAAATATGAAGCGCTAGAATTAAGAGATAATAAGACTGATTTTCATGGTAAATCTGTTTTCAAAGCAGTGAATAATGTTGATAAAATAATTAGTCCACTTCTTACTGGAATGAACGTTGATGATCAAAGAGCAATTGATGAAGCCATGATAAAAAAAGATGGCACAAAGAACAAATCAATTCTTGGCGCAAATGCAATTCTAGGCGTTAGTATGGCATGTGCGAGAGCTGGTGCATACTCATACAACATGCATCTCCATGAGTACTTAGGTTCCCTTTATGACAACAAAACATTCACGTTACCTATTCCATTCTGCAACGTGATAAATGGTGGTGTACATGCAGGAAATGGCATGAAGTTTCAAGAATTCATGATAGTGCCATACAAAGCGACAAGTTTTGGTGAAGCTGTTAAAATTGTTGCAGAAACATATCAGGCGTTGAAAATAGTTATTACTGAAACATTTGGTTCTCAATTTACTGGTCTTGGCGATGAAGGAGGATTCGCGCCTCCGGTAACAAATCCTGAAGAAGTCTTTGACATGCTAGATGTCGCACTTGGAAGAGTTGGTCATAGAAGCAAAGTTGCATTTGCAATGGACGTCGCAGCGTCTGAGTTCTTTAATGAAAAAACTGGCAAGTACGATGTAAGTGAGGCTGTTTCATACACGCCAAAAGAACTTATTGATTACTATATTTACCTTGTTAAGAAGTTCAAGATAATTAGCATTGAAGATCCGTTTCATCAAGATGATTATGAGTCATATGCTGAACTTATGAGGTTGCTCAAAGGAAAAGTCCAGATTGTTGGCGACGATTTGCTTGTAACGAATGTTGAAAGAATTAAGAAAGCAATTGAGATGAAAGCATGCAACGCGTTGCTCTTAAAAGTTAACCAGATTGGTTCATTAACTGAAGCATTCGAAGCTGCAAAGCTCGCCCAGACAAATGGCTGGAAAGTTATGGTTAGTCATAGATCTGGCGAAACTGAAGATGCATTCATTGCTGATTTAGCAGTTGCGCTCAACTCAGGAATGATTAAACTTGGAGCGCCAGCAAGAAGCGAGAGATGCGCGAAGTACAATGAACTCTTGCGCATCGAAGACTATCTTGGTAAAAAAGTTCCATACGCGAAGTGGCACTTGTAAGCAACTCAAGATTTTCTGTTTTTTATTATTCTTTGTTTTTAAAATTGGTATTTTTGCTATTTTTTTTAGTTTATTTCTTTTAGATTTCTTTTTAATTAATTCTATCCATTACTAAGCTTTCTATTGTTATTTCTTGTTCCATCAACTCATCGCTCGCCCGTGGCGAGTTAAACTGCGCGTAGCGCAGAAATTATTGATAGAAAAGAAGTTGATGAAAATTAAAGTAATCAAAGAATTAATTAGCAATGTTGTTCAAGTTTTCGTATTTTATCTATTCTTCTTTGGTGGCGTCCCCCTTCGAACTCTGTTGTTAGAAACGCACTTATCATATTCGTAAGATCAGCGTCAGTGTGTTCGGCACTCGCGCCAAGAACGAGTATATTTGCATCGTTGTGAAGTCTAGTCATCTTTGAATCATACTCTGTTCTGCAAAGAGCAGCACGTACGCCTTTGATTTTGTTTGTAGCTATGCTCATTCCTATTCCTGTTCCGCAAATTAAAATACCTCTATTATCTTTCTTTTTTGCTACAGCTTTTCCAACCAGTTCTGCAAAATCAGGATAATCATCATCTTTATCATATTTTTCAGTATAGTCTACATAATTAAAGTTAAGATTTTTCAGAATTGTTGTAACTCTCTCTTTAGTTTCATACCCTGCGTGGTCGCAACCAAGAAAGATGTTGTTCGAGTTTATTTTTACAATATTTTTTTTAGGTATAGTTTTTTTTGTTGCCATTCTTCTTCTTTCGTTGCTTTAGGTTTTTATTTGTTTTCTTTTATATTCTAAAATTCACTAATAATTTGTAATCACTATATAGTAAGGTCAAATAGAAAAGTATATAAATAAGTTTACTACTCTACATCTTAGTTAAGTTTTTATACTGAAACTATTAAGAACTAATTTTTCAGTTAAAGAAAAAACAAAGTATATAGGAGGAATAAAAAATGGGTATTAATGGGAATGGAGATGCAAAAGAAATATTTTATAATTCAAATGGTGCACTAATAAAGCCAATATATATGCACAATAGTATGAATGGAAAGAAAGTTTTGTTTAAAGCATCAAATGGTATTAAACCTAAACAAACAATTACAGATGAAATAGCTGATATTATTCAGGAAGCTACAACACATTGTGAGATAATTAAATGTGGTGAGGGCTCATTATATTTCTCAACTGAGGAAAAGCAACATTGTTTCAAGAAGGAAATACCTTGTTCTTACCTACCAAAAGATGCGAATAAAGTAGTAAACAATATTTTATGTGGATCTCAAACGTTAGAAGATGGATTCATGCCTTCCTTACCTTACGGTAATAGTGAAGATCGTGTGGAGAGTATGTATACTTCAACAAAGTGGGATCAACAACATTTCTAATTGATTGCTAGTTTTCATTTTTTTTACTTTTATTTAATTTTCTGTGGTTTTTTTTATTATATTTTGTTAGTATTTTCTATATGTTTATTCTAATTTTTCTATAATTTGGTTCTAGAAACTATACATCTATTTCATACTCGAAGTAGTCATCCCAAGGATTCTCTATTTTAGTCATTTCGTCTATTGTTAGATGTTCAAAGTATTTCCTGAATGGTCGCATAGAGTTTCCATGTGCAGATATGGCCACATTAACTTTTTCTTTTTTCATCAATTTTAGAAGGTCTTTGATGAATGCATCCACTCGTTTCTCTACTATTTTTGTACTCTCGCCGTTTGGCGGTGGGAAATCGTATGCTCTGTGATACTTGTTGAATAGTTCTTCTCCGTATTTTTTCTTGAACGCGGCATGGCTTTGTCCTTGCAAGTCACCATAATTTCTCTCAATCATTCTATCATCAACGATTGTTTTTTTGCATTCAGGATGGTATTTTAAGACTGCTTTCAATGTTTCTTTTGATCTAGATAGGTGTGAGCAAAAAGCCAGGTCTATTTTTTTACCCTTTAACTTTTTAGCTATGGTGTTTGCATTTTCATATCCTTTCTCTGTTAGCTTGGAATCTTTCCAGCCAGTAAATATTTTATTTTTGTTGTAGAATGTCTGTCCATGTCTAAATATGTATATTTTTAGCTTCATGAATTAAATTGTATTCTTATCTATTTTTAATCTTTTGTTTT
>CAITEO010000076.1 GCA_903891505.1 uncultured Candidatus Woesearchaeota archaeon | reverse complement strand
GGAAACCAATGGTATCTATTGAGTGTAAAGGTATTATTTTTTGTTAAACTTGGAAGATTCCACGAAGATTCAGCAAATGCTTCATTGCGTATATTCGGTATCTTGCCCCATGAAATTTCTTCAGCCATAATTAATTCCTTATTGTGCTTGTGATCCTAAAACTGGGCCAAATGATGCAATGTTGTTTTGTTCTAATGGAATTGAAAATGGTAATAGTCGCTGGTTTATTAATGTTATCAATGAATCAAAACCCTTCATAACAAGACTCATGGTACATGAGTACGCCCCATCACAGTTTCTTGCAAAAAGTATGCTAAAACTAGAACACGCAAAAGAACTTACCCTAAATATCCCCTCAATTGTTTCAAAATACTTTTCAAACAACGAACAACAAAACAAGCAAATCGAGGAGCTCTCAGCGCACATCATGAAATCAGAGACAAGAATGGACAAAATGATAGAAAAATTAATACTTATGTTCGTAACAATAATAATGCTACTATCAGGAATTCTACTATTGAAACGTGGACCGATGGCTGGAGATACATCAATATTTTCAATAATTCTATTCTGCATGGCAACAGCCATATTCATAGCAGCACTAACTGTTAAAGTAAAAGAATAGACCAACAATAATAATCCACAATCACTTAAGAAATAATCCTTAGATAAAACATCAATTCTTTATACATCTATATGACCACTCGTCATGAAATCTAATTTCAAGAACACCATGTAGCCGCATTCGCACTTAAGTTTCTTATAGAAATGATGCTGTGAATGCGCATCAGGTAAATGAACAGTCCACTCCTTGCTATGTTCCTTGCCACAACTAGGACAATGTGAATCCAAATGATCTTCTAAACTTGCATGAACCAAAATATATTCCCTCTAACTATACGTCTCTGTATGTCTTTGTTTCGTCGTTACTGATCATCAAGAAAATCTCATAGATTTTCTGGACGCAGAAAACGCGAAAGCGTTTTCTTCGAAACTGCAAAATTAAGACCTATGAGTAGTATATAAAATTTACGAATCGACGTATGTATTTAATTAGTGCCAGTCCGCCAATCTATACTGCTTCTTAATGTACTAGACTCGGTTTTGCATAATATTATACGTACTAGAGCGGACGCACTAAATACATACGAATTAGCTTCAGAGTAACATTATCCAGCAACATTTATAAAAAATAGTAAACAACCAAGGTTACATTGAAAACAAAAAAAGAATTTCCTGCACCAGACATATTCCCAGAACCCGACAAGTATTTGGACCATGGCGATGCATTAAAAGTCAAACGTCATAAAATATATGTTGCAGGACCATTATCTCCCTGCATCGGCATAGCTGTCCTTAACAAAAGAACACATGAAGGATTCTTAGGCTATGATTACATTACATCAATAGAAATCATACAAAGAGTTCTTGGAATGGCAGAGAAAAAATACTCTGATGAGACATATCTTGACATAGTAATAACTGGAAATGGAAAAGATAGCGTTGATTTATGCACAACTAATGAAGAACTTAATGAATCAGATGGATATTCAGAGCATATCTGGAAAAGTATAGACAACTTCATAAATACTCATAAACTAAAACCCTACATAACATTATTAAAGCCTGAACATAGAGGACGAATACAAATGTTATACCTTGACTGCAAACAACCAGGTATATATGTAAAAGAAGAGACATATACCCTGAATGATTTACTCAATGATCAACTAATATAAACATAATTCAAGAATATTCATTCAAAGTAACTAATCACAACGGACCTGTGGTCTAACGGTATGATGCCGCTCTCACTAAGCGGAGGTACGGAGTTCGACTCTCCGCAGGTCCATTCGGAGAGTGGAGATGTAGCCGAGAACGTTAGTGACCCTGTCGCAGGCCCATTTAGAAAATAGGCAAATATTTTTATAGAACCTCAAACAAGGAAGCAACATGCCTGAAAAAAACCAGAAAAAAGAGGAAGCACCTAGACGATCAATTCTATCTGCACTAAAGGAGAGACTTACTAATCTTGACATTTCGGTCCACGGCATACGAACAGACATTGAAACAGTAATTGAGGAAGGCAAAAAAAAAGCCAACAAAATTGCTGAAAGCTTATTCTCAAGAATCCTCGCATTCTGCCTAATACTGCTCGGGCTCATCTTTCTTTTCCTAGGCGTAACATACAAACTAGTGGAAGCAGGCCTTAATCGAAGCGACGGATTTCTAATAATAGGCACCCTAATTCTAATTCTTGGATGGATTTTCTCAATGCTGCACAAAAAATAAAACCTTTTCTCTTCTTTTTCGTCTTAAACAGCCTAGGGATTAGTGGCTCGAGCCGCAGGCGAGACCACTGGCGCGTCAACGGGGGCACCGTCGCACGGTTCGAGAGCGCGAGCGAACGCACTGGTTGCTCAAAAACTTTTTAAAAGGACAATATTTCTTTTCTACTATGGAGAGCAAATCTAAAAGACAACAGAAAAAAACAAAACGAAATATCATAATCGCAGGGATGATAATGATATTTCTAATGATATTTAGCATGCTAGGTGTTTATTTAAACAGCCAAGATGCTGCAAATACATTAAAGTACAACACTTTTAGTTTTAACATAGAGCAAATACAAGGCGGCCAAATGTATACAACAAAATTAAACGGCCAAAAATACTATTTTTATACTCTTCCTGATGCAGCCATAACAAGCATAGGAAACCTTACTGGAATAGATAGAATAAGTGCGGCAAGCACATTGATATTCACGAAAGATCCGCTAAGTATAAATCAGCAGGCGTCTTCTGAGCAAATCACATTCAGCGGCATCGCCGCTGACTTAAGTGCAACAGCAGGCAAAACAATTCTTGTAGGAATAACAACTGAAGATTCATTGTCAGGACAAATAGTCCTAAACTGCAATAATGCCAACACAAGTTCACCTGTCCTAATGTTAAAAGAAGGTACCTATTCTAGCATCAATATTACTGAAAAAAAGCCTAACTGCTTTGAGATAAGCTCAAACGGAATGGATCTTCTTGTAATGAGAGATTACTTACTCTACAAATCATTAGGTATAATTACTAACTAGGATAATTCACTAAAACAAAAAGATAAATATGCTTTAATAAAATGACGAACGAAAAGAAGCAAATGGAAAGGGAAATAACAAACGAACAAAACAAAGATTCTGAGAAGAAAAATCCTAAGAACCAAAAACATCTAGTAGTATCTAAAAAGAAATTCATAATTGCAACATCCATAATTGTTATCGTAATAGCAATCCTAGTTCTTGCTTTGATATTCTGGAAAAACATATTCCCTCAAAAAGAATTTTCACACATATACAACAACTATACTTTCAATCATCTTAATCTATCAAATACTTGGTTAACCAATCTTACCTGGATGAATATCAAAATTACTTATGAATTTTACTACCACCCACAGCAATTAGATAAAATACCTGTGGATAAAAACATAAGAACAGATTTCATTGCAGTAAGAAATAGTGGCGGAAACTTTTACATAGGATTTGATCCAGTGCTCTCAACACTTGGAACAACAGCAATTGCAGGCACTGAAGTCTCAAAAGTAACAGGAAAATATTTCGGAGTACCAACAAAATCAGGGTTCACAACACCACTAACAGATACAACACAGGATAACTTCACATATCCAATTGTGAACTGTGAAATGGCAAATAGCACCGTATTCGTCCTAGAATTCTTACCCTCAGACACAAACAAAATAGTATATAATGCAAACTGCGCAGTCATCTATGCCGCAACTCCAAACGACACAATCAGAATGGCTGATTTATTTGACTACAAACTTATAAACATAATACCTGACAAACAGACAAAATAAATGACAAGAATCAAAATACGCGAATTCAGAAAATTAGAGTAAGAAAATCGGCAGTGCAATATGACCCATTACTATGATGAGAACCAAGAATCTCAAGATAAAAGATTTCTTATAGAAATAAAATTAAAAGACGATTCGTTCAAACTCACATCATCTTCAGGAATATTCTCAAAGGACGAACTAGATGATGCAACAAAACTTCTAATTGAACGAGCACAAATAGATAAAACATCAAAAACCATTCTTGATTTAGGCTGCGGATACGGCGTTGTAGGAATCGCATTACTAAGAAGAAATAGTTCAAGAATTAATGTCACCTTCTCTGACATCAACGAACGAGCAGTTGACCTAACGCGAGAAAACCTTAAAGAATTAAAATTAATCGGAAAAGTTGTAAAATCTAATTTATTTACTCATCTTGAAGATTATTTCGACACTATTCTTACAAATCCGCCGTACGCCGCAGGACGAGAAGTGTGTTACAAATTAATTGAAGACTCATTTACTCATCTAAACAAAGATGGAACACTTCAAATAGTCGCACGCCATAACAAAGGCGGTAGTATGCTCATGAAGAAAATGCAAGAAGTATTCGGCAACGAAACAACAATCGCAAAATCAAAAGGATTCCATGTTTATCTGAGCAGAAAAAAATGAACGAGAAAGAATAAGCACTATTCTTCCTGTACATCAATTTTTCTATTGAAGAAATCTATTGCTTTGTCGAAATCACGTCTCTCGAAATCAAGCCAATACTTATCAGTGCAGTAAATCATTGCACCAGGCGCATCCCAGAGCAAAAGACCAGTATACAATCCACCATTTACAATTATCAGCTCAGGTGGAATAAAATAACTACTTGGTAAATTCTCCTTCAAAACTTCAAGAGTTATTGAATCAGTTGTTGTCTTTGCTGCCTGCACTTTTTTCAATAGAAGCTTAACCGCAGTTAGTATTTCTTCCTGACCAGTATATTTTACGCAGAAATTCAAGAAATATTGATCATAATTCTTTGTCTTGTCAAGCACCAGCTTTATAGCATCAACAAGTTCCTGCTCTGCACCATACCAATCTCCAAGCACAAGCACTCTCACTTTTTTCTCATGAATTTTCTCATTCTCTGCGAGTTCCCTAAAAAATTTTTTGAGAGCATTAACCTCTTCCTCATTCTTTGTCGAGAGCTGCATAGTTAAAATAGGAATATCTTTCTTAAGCTGCAAATCCATCAAATCACTAATCTTTTCTATACTTTTCTTTGCAGCTTCTTTTAGATCAATAGTATTTTTTGTAGCCCATAATCTTACATTTGTCGCATCAATCGCAAGATGCTTAGGCATGTCATTCCCCTTAAGTATACTCGGTATAAGCATAATTCTTAGAATCACAACAAAGTATATAAATATTTAGGGTGCACCATGAATATGATAATAGAGCTAATTATTCTTCTAGGGCTTGTGCTTGGTTCTTATGCAGATATAAAGACGAGAGAAATCCCTGATACTTTGAGTTTTAGCCTTATATTTTTAGGAATTGCAACAGCCGTATGCTCAAGCATACTACTCTGGAGCTATAGACCGCTACTCGGAAGCATAATTGGACTTGCAGCAGGAGTGCTAATTGGTCTTATTGCATATTATACTGGACAATGGGGGGGCGGAGATGCAAAAGTTCTAATGGGCGTTGGTTGCCTTATCGGAATAAACATATTTACTATTGGTAAAGATTTCCCTATTTTTGGAGTATTCATGATAAACATAATTTTAATAGGCGCAATATATGGATTAATATGGCTACTAGGACTTGCCATAAAAAACTATCATACTTTCAGGCCTGCATTTAGAGAAGCTAGACGACGCACAAACATAGTACGCCTGCGCATCGTCTTGCTTTTAGCCGTTGTTATTTTTACAATCATCGTATTTATTGTAAAGCCAGATTTCCTTATCATCACACTAATTTACCTTATTCTTGTTATGGCAGTAATATTAACCTACCTTTCAATCATAATAAAAACAATAGAGAAAACTTGTCTCATAAAAAAAATAAACGTCTCAAAATTGACGGAAGGAGATTGGATTATTGAGAAAATAAAATTTAAGAGCAAGAAAGAGCAGAAAGATGCAGACAAATACATTTACACAAAAACAGGAATTTCAACAGAAGGAATAAAAATGCTAAAGAAAACAGGAAAAAAAACAATAACCGTCAAAGAAGGCATACCTTTCCTGCCAAGTTTTTTAATCGCATACGTTCTTCTTCTAATACTTAGAAATTGGATTCATTTCTAAGACTGATTGCCTAAACAAATCTATGCAACCCGATCAAGTGATCTTAGGAAATAGTTTTTCTTCTTGTCATCAGATTTAATTATGTGGGTTTCTTTCTTCTCTTCAGCTTTCTTCTTCTGCTCCATTATGACATGAGCTTCTCTCTCCTCAGAATCAACATCGTTGAATCTCGCTTGGGCAGCATCCAATTTTTCAGCCTCAGCTTGCTTCGGAGCCCATTCAAGACCGAGCCCATCTTCTTCATACCTTGGAATAACATTAATAGAAAATCTTTTGTTAATCTGTCCAGCTCCGACACCATTCTGCACAAGAATATTTGTGCCCTGACAATGCATTGTATCAAAAAGCACACTTGAGAATTTATTCGCAATCTGAAACATTTTTGCAAGCAATGGATGAGGAACTTCCTCAATAATCTTATATTCTTCTATTGGCGCAACAATTACATGACCTTTAACGATAGCATTCTTCGGAGTAATAACCATAACATCATCATCTCTGAGCAATATTTCATCATCACTCATTTGAACAACCTCGCAAGCTTATCAAAATCTATTTTTCCTGAACCTGCATCATTTTGTTCTTCCTGCTTATCTTTTTCTTCCTCTTCGTTCTCTTCTTCGGAGCCATTCTCAGAAGAATCATCTTCTTTATCACGCGCTTCATCATCTACATTCTGGGTATCATTAGATGATTCTTGTGTTACTTCCTCTCTTTCGCGTTCCTCCTCAACCCATTCTTCATCATTATGCGCTGCGCCCTTTGATTTATCTTCGTTCTGCCGTATCTCTTCTCTTTGCTGCCTGTCTGCTGAATCAAAGCTATGAGGATTCCCCTCGCCCTTACTATACACTATATCCACAAAATCCGCATCAATCTTCTTTTTCTTTTTCTTTTCGTCTGCAAGTTTAGATGCAGCACTCGGCGCAGTTTTTTGCGTAGCATTTCCAGACTTTTGTCCAAATTCTCCTGCAGCCGATTTACCTTTAGCATACTCTTTCACACCAGAACTAGCTGTTCGCGTAGATGTTTTGGTTGATGTCTGACTTGATGCTTGGCCTGCAGCTTGTTGTTTTGCGCCGATGGCAGAAAGTATCTTCTGTTTTGTAGAGATAAATGCAGAAGTGTCAATTTCACTTAGTTCTGGATTTAAATTAATCCCATCGTCTTCTTTTCTAGGAATTATATGAATAATAAAGTGAGGTGCGCGCTGCCCTGCAACAACTCCATTCGCCATAAATATTGATGTACCCTCACAT
>CAITEO010000075.1 GCA_903891505.1 uncultured Candidatus Woesearchaeota archaeon | reverse complement strand
CAGAATAATAAAAATTGTTTTGTTAATATCTCTGTTTGAACAAAACTCGAAAAATTTACGAAAAAAGCAGGTAATGCGCAGTTTATTCTTCCATCTTTCTTCTCGTTTTCAAGCTTATCTTCGCAAGGACCATTTCATGCATGTGTTTTAGGAATTGTTGTTTGTCCTCGATCTTCATGATGTCTTGGTAGCCCATGCTGATTAAATTGAATGCGAAGGGAGTTGGTATTTCTGTGTGAATTTCTTTCACCAAGATTTTTCCACTATCGATATCCTTTAGAACTTCTTCTGCGTGGAAGATGTCCATTAAATCTTCGAGAACTTCACGGCGTGCTTCACGAAGTATTATGAAATCGTTACTTATTCTTCGAATGGCGCTGATGAGCAACCTGGAGCTTGCTTGTTGGCGTCCAACACTTTTGCTATGGCCTTTGTAGTTTCGAAGAATCATGAGCGCGCGTCCTGCGCAATGTCTAAATCGTCTATTCAAAACTTCTGTTTTTTCAAGTGCATGTTTCATAACTTCGCGAAGATTTTCTTCTTTTAATAAACTAAATGCGCGAGATGCTTGAACTGATCTTCCTTTCGGCGCGATGAGATAAAATCCGTTGTCGTTAATATTTATCTCGATATCTTTGCCATGTATTTTGCTTAGAACAAATGCAAGAGCACGGCTAAGTACGTCGTTTGTTCGTCTGCCATATAGAGAATGAAATATGATGTATCTATTCTTTGGATCATCATAATATTCAACTATCATTTTTTTGTCGTGCGGAATCTCTGCATATTCAAATTGTTCTTTGAAATATTCATAGATGCTATTTGCGCCGTATTCATCGACATACAAATAGTCGTGGATGAAATCAAGGATTGTTTGTTTTGATTCGCTCTCTTTGAAGTGATCTTCCATGTAGCGTCTGAATTTTTGTATTTCCATTGCAAGATCAAAACTTAAAGGGAGCATTTCTGAGAACCAACTAGGAACAGTCGGCGGTCTATTTATGCTCGTCTTGACGAATGCAGTCATGCCTTGCGCGTATTGAAATTCATAAGTTTGCCCGCCGAGAACAAATACGTCGCCACGCTTGAGTCTCTCGAGAAATGGCTCTGCAATGCTTCCTATGTATTGCGCGCCTAGTTTTACTTTTACATTTGTCTCGTCAGGAATTGTGCCGACGTTTGTCATGTAAATAACTCTAGCCATTTTTCCGCGCTTGCCCATTTCACGAGTGTTCCAATCAATCCAAATTTTCGCATAAACATTTCTCTCCTCGAGGTCAGCATATTCTCCTGCGAGATATTTTAATACGTCGTCGTAATCGCGTCGTTCGAGCGTTCCATATGAATAGCTGTGACGTACTAAGTCATATACTTGGTCGATATTTTGTTTGTCCTCGATTGCAATGCCGAATATTTGCTGTGCGAGTACATCAAACACATTTGTTGGAATGTGCACTCTATCAATTTTCTTTTCTGTTGCTGCTTTCAAAAGAACTGAACACTCGACGAGATCATCTCTATCTAGTGCGATTATTCTTCCCATTGATGTGTCGTGGAGTTTATGTCCTGAGCGTCCGATTCTTTGGAGCGCCCTGGCGACGCTCTTCGGACTTCCAAGAAGAATAACAAGATCGATATATCCAATATCGATGCCTAGTTCTAGTGATGTCGACGAGACGACGGCTTTTAATTTTCCTTCTTTAAGACGATTCTCGATAGCGAGTCTTAGTTCTTGACTAAGAGATCCATGATGTGCACCGATGAATGATGCATCTTTTAGTGATTTGCCTGCTTTGGTCGCGAGTTCTCTTGCTATTTTTATTTCTTCTTTGTATTCTTTTTCTTGTGATTTAAATTCTTCAAGACGCTCTGCTTCTTTTTTCTGAATTTCTTTGCTATTGGATTGCATGGTTTTTAGTTTATAATCTGAAATTTCTTGATTGCGATGTTGTTCTTCTTTAGTTTCTTGTTCTGTTAATTTTCTCTCTATCTCGTCAAGTTTTTCAAGCTCTTCTTCACTTATTGGTTCTTCGCTTTCATCTACTTGCATGTAATTCTTTGGGAATTTATCTTTCAAATTATGAACGACACGCTCTGTTGCACTTCTTGTGTTTGTGAAGATGAGTGTTGTTTTGTGGTGCTGAATTAAGTCATTAATTAAATTATATGTTGCAACATGCGTGTCTTTGAACGGCGTCGTAATTAAGTTGTTGACGGGACTTAGAACTTTCAAATCCATTTTTTTTAAATAATTGACGTCTATTATTTTACACGGTCTGAATAATTTTTGTTCTGGATTTTCGTATCCGACGAGAAACTTCGCGATTTCTTCGAGCGGCGAAACTGTTGCAGAAAGGCCGATTCTGCAAAAAGGTTTTATTGAGTTCAAACGCTCAAGGCTAAGACTTAAGTGCGTTCCTCGTTTGCTATCTGCCATTGCGTGGACTTCATCAACAATCACCCATTCAACGCTCTTAAAATTCTCTCTGAATTTTTGAGAGGTTAGCATGATTGCAAGTGATTCTGGCGTAGTTATTAGAATGTGTGGAGGAGCTCTTGCCATCTTTGATCTTGCGCTTGTGCTTGTGTCTCCAGTTCTAACTCCGACGCGAATATTGAGCGTGCTTTGCTTGGACGTTAGTTTTATTTGTTTTTCTCCTGCACTTTTTTGGTCATTTCTCTTCAGTTTGAGTTTTTCATCAACTATTTTTTGAATTGCAACAAGAGGTTCATTTAGATTTTTTTGAATATCGTTTCCAAGAGCTTTTAGAGGACTTACATAGACACAATATATTTTATCCTCGAGTTTATCTGCAAGTCTAAGTGATGTAAGTTCGTTTAATATGGCGATGAATGCACTAAGTGTTTTTCCAGAACCAGTTGGACTTGAAACGAGTGTGTTCTCTCGCTTGTGTATGTTTACGATTGCAAATTTTTGTGGTGGGGAAAATTCGCTGAAAGTTGACATCCACCATTCAAGAACAAGAGGGTTAAATATTCTTAGAATCTCGTGATCTGCATACGGCTTGCTATGAAAGACTATTCTATCTTTATTTACATCTACGTTCTCTTGCATACTGCTGCCTGCTCAGAATGGGATGAAATAGAATAGAGTTTAAATAATTTAGGAAGGATTGTCCAGTGAGTGCCGATGATGCTATTATTTGAAACTTTTAACTAAGATTTTACCCTGATCCAAGTATTTATTTTCCCGCAACGCAAACATTTCTTTTTGCAATCTAAAACGTTTGAAGAAAAGCCGTGGCTTGTAAGTCTCGTGTGGCTCCAGTTGTGAAATCCTATTATGCATAGAAATGGTGGTTTCATTTTTTGTTCATCTAATTTAAGCATTCATATTATCTTTTTAGTATTATATTTTCTTTATTCTTTTCTTTTCTTTATTTTCTTTATTCTTTTCTATTCTTTTAGCAGACCTTTCAGTTTTCCAAAATAATAAACTTTATCCTCAACAATCCACGTTTCAAAGTTTGCAAGAGATTGTTTTAGGAATGGACTTAAAAGTTTCTCAGAAAGAACATCAGTTCCTTCAGTTAATTGATTCATCGAGGGCATAACAAGTAAAGTTTTGGCTTTGTTTTTTTCTTTGAACAATCTTCTTTTTTCATATGTTCCTTTCAAAAAGCATTTGTATTTTTCAACTCGATTATTATTGCGAAGGCCTATTGCGGGATGTTCGTGCCCTATGATTACGATTTTGCTTGTTTTATACTCGCAATCATCTGGGATGAAGTCACCATGGCAAACATAAATATCTTTATTGATTAAGTAATGGTCAACTGTGTCTATCCCTTTTCGTTTGGAGATGGGTTCGATAATCTTGTCATGATTGCCTTTGATTATAATGACGTTTCCATATTCTTGAATTATGTCGATGTACTCGAGAGCATGCTTCCATTCTTCACGGCTTATACCTCCAAATCCATGTTTTATATCACCATTTAGAATTATTGTTTTTGGTTTTGTTTCTTCAAGAATATTCCTTGTTTTTTTCTTAAGGTCTTTGAACTGGAATCTTGGTATAAGAATGCCGTCGCTATTCATCGCGGCTTCCTGGCCTATATGCATATCAGATAAAATTAGAACTTTCTCTTTTTTAACGAAGAGACCAAGATCTACAATATCTATTCCTTTAGAAATCTCAGTATGTTTAATTTTTGGCATAAGTTAAAGAAAATTTTTGTTTTTTAATATCTTATGGAAATTTACTTTAATTTCTTCTTTGTATTATCTTTTTCGAGTTCGTTGATTCTATCTTTCAGGAATTCTATTGTTCTCGAGTTGTCTTGGATGTGCATAAGCTCTCCGCATTCAGGACATTTGTAGTTGAATTCCATCGCACGGTCGAAATCCATCCTGGTGCACGCGTTTTTGCACATGTAGAATTGATTATCTTCTTCTCGTTTTAATCGTTCTTTAAGTTTGTCAAGTTTGTCATCATTCATCTTCTGATCTAGATGATTAATTATTTCCTCGTTTAAATCCCAGTAGCAAATATACCAGCCTTTGATTTTGTCTTTTTTTCTTATAAAAGAAACAATGTTGTGGTCTAGAAGTTTGTAGAGAAGGAAACGTGTTTTGTGAATTTCGAGTTCAAGTTCCTCAGAAATCACGAATTCAGAGATTTTTGATTTGCCTTTGAGATACTCAATAATAGGTATAGCTTCTTCTGAAACAAGCTCCTTTACTATTTTTTTGAGCAGTTGGTCTTTTTCCTTCATTTTTCTAAACCTAATTGCGATGTGGCAGTTTTTCTTTTTCGAATTGAATATATTTGCTGCCAAAACCTCAGAGAACAGACTATTATAGTCTTTCTATGATTCTACGGCGAAGCGGGATTTAAATTTCGTGAATTGAGTTTATAAACTTTTCTATAGATTTTCCGAAAGTTTTAGTGTTGCCGTCGGAACAATTATCTAAAAATAGAGTTCAAACAAAAATTATTCTATGATGTCTAAAAATTCAACAATCGATTAAAAAACAGAGGCGAGATTGATGAAAATGCAAAATTTTAGGGATAAGAAGGCAGAATACGGTTTTGTTAGATTTGTTGTTGCGAACGCGAGTTTTGTTAGGGTTTTTGTTGTAAATATAGTTTTGTAGAATAAATTAATTGTGTGTTTGATTCAATTAAAATCCTGCAAGTGTTTTTTGATTCGTCATTTCTTTCAAAAGTAAACTCTTTTTGTATATGGTTTCAACTGAAACGTTAAACTTTTTTTTAAGAAATAAAGAAACATATTTCAAGAGAACTCCTTTGAGCCGAATTCCATTTCCTTTGAAGTAAAACAATTTCTTGTCGCTTCGCGTACTACCCAGACGCCGAGCGGCGCCCAGTATTCATCGGTTATGAATCTTAAAAGAAGAACTCGTCCTTTCATTCTTTTTTTTGTGAAATACTCAAGGGCGCCAAGCCTTGCTGCGTAGTAGCCCCCGACTGTGTTTGTGGCATAGGTTTTGCGTCCAAATGGACCTTCAAAGTCTTGTGCAGACTCATAGTCTTCTGGGTTTGCAAGACCTGGGCCTATGTTTGTTTCGAATAATTCATAACTCCAAGGTCCTGGAAATATCAGGGCAATATAGTAATTTCCCATATATCCGCCGAATAATGTGGTAGGAGGCATTTCTTCAAAATCACTAAGAGAAGTAATCATGTTTTTACCGAGAGTATCATCAATAGCAGTAATGGACCATTTTGTTGGTACAATTTTTCTCTGAATCTTGACGCCGAGATTGCCTGTACTTAATATCTTAGTTAGGTAGTGTTCATCAATTCCTTTTTTGCTAAGAGCTAACAGTGCACTTGAAGCTTTCAGGTCGCTGTCAGACTCATATTTTTCAACTATTCTTGGAACTTTAGGATTCTTAGTTATTTGGAGGCGTCTTAGCTGTGCAGAAGGACCGTGAGGGAGTACATCAGAATTGAAAGAGCTTCCAAATGAAATCTTCTTATCATAGTTTACTTCAGCTTCCACTGGCACAGATGCAAGACCCACTTCTTTCATTTTTTCAGAGAAACGAGCATTAAAATCCTTAACATTAAGATTCGTTTTTGAATTCAGAAGCCCTTGGCGTAGCTCTATAATTTTAGACAATGAGAATGTTTTTGGATCGCGTCTCCATTCATTTGGTGCATCATTCTTGTTATAGTCTTGTGCAGACATGAATCCAGCATTGACATTTGGATAGCCATAGTCGCCTATGAGAATATTTGGTATTTTTCCACTAAAACCATCTTTTGAGCTGTAGAAACTTTCAACCTTTTTTGCATTTATTCCTAATGAAGCAAGAAGTTTCATTTTTTCAAGACCCTTGATGCCTGCATCTTTTCCAGTGAACTTCAAAGAATCAGGAACTTTCATACAATACGGAATTAATACTAACTTAAAATATTTGTCGGCTGTAATCATGAAATATTGCTGAAAATTTAACTATTACAAGTTACATTTAACTATTACAACATATTTTATCAAACATATCATTTACTAAACATAACCTTTAAATATAAGGAAAGAGCAGAATAGGTTGGTGAGTGAGTCTTTGAGAAAAAAAAGGGGACAAGCAGCAGTAGAGTTCTTAACTACATATGGTTGGGCGATTATAGGTGTGCTTGTTGTTGTTGGAGCATTATCTTATTTTGGTCTTCTTGACACAAAAAGATTTGTTTCAGAGCGTTGCGAAATAGGCACCCAGTTACAATGTAATGAGATGTATGTTAATGATAATGGTGATTTTAAAATCGAGCTTAGAAACAATTATCCTGTGAATCTTATAATTGAAAAAATATATGTTAGTGGTAGTGGAAATTGGTCAGGATCGTTTTCTCTTGGTTCTGGTAATGTATCCACATTTCAAGTAGCGCCTATTGCTGGTCTGGTTAAGAACACAAAGAAAAACTTTGATGTTATCATCCAATTCAAACGTGATAATCCTGTTGCTATAAGAAGTTATAATGTATCTGGGCTTATTGTTGCAAAAGTGCAGGATCATTTACTTGTGCCTTTGCCTTAATTTTATAAAAATGAAGAGAGCTAAAAGTGAGTAAATTTTTGAGAAAAAAAAAGGGACAAGCAGCAGTAGAGTTCTTAACTACGTATGGCTGGGCGATTATAGGTGTGTTTGTTGTCGTCGGCGCATTATCTTACTTTGGCTTTCTTGATACGACAAGGTTTGTTTTAGAGAGTTGCGACACTGGTAGTCAGTTGCAATGCAAAGAAATGTATGTAAATAATCAGGGTGATTTTGAAATTGCGCTTAGAAACAATTATCCTGTGAATCTTAATATTGAAGAAATATGGGTGGATAAAGTGCGAGTATTCAACTCAAATTCTTCTAAACTTAGTTCTGGTAATGCTGCATCATTTTTAGTAAATGTTGGTCCTCAGAACAAGGATATAAAGAAAAATTTTGATGTTATCATTCAATTCAGCCGTGATGGACCTGGTGCTGTAAGAAGCTACAATACATCAGGTATTGTTGTTGTAAAAGTTCATGATATTTCTCAAGTACCTTTACCTGAGTATAATGCCTCCTCATGCGGAGATGGAATACAAGCAATAGATGAAGAGTGTGATACTACTTCAACGCGCACTTGTAGTTCATTTACAGGTTTTACAGGCGATTACGTAGTGCACTGTAATCATTGTTTTTGGGATAAGTCAGGGTGTTTAGTTTCAAATATTTGTGGTAATGGTATTGTTGAAAATGGGGAGGATTGTGAAATAGGACAGACTACCTCTTGTAGTGTGCAAGGATTTTCAGGTGATCCTAGTACTGTAAATTGTTTAGGCTGCCATTGGGACACAAGTGTTTGTTCGTCTTCTTCTGTTTGTGGTAATTACATACTCGAGAATGGTGAGGAGTGTGATACTTCTTCAACGCGTGCTTGTAGTGAATTTCCTGGTCTTACAGGCAGTTACGTAGTGCAATGCAATTATTGTTCTTGGAATACTTCTGGATGTACAGTGTCTAGTAGTTGCGGAGATCCTAACGCTGTTTGTTCACCTGGACAGACTACCTCTTGTGATGCGCTAGATTTACCAGGTGGCACTATTCCTGTAAATTGTGGTGTAGATTGCAATTGGGACACTGGTGATTGTATTGGTATTTTTTTAACTCAGTGTTCTAAACTATCACAGTTGGTAAGAATCGACTTTCTGTTGGTATTGTTTTTGCCATT
>CAITEO010000074.1 GCA_903891505.1 uncultured Candidatus Woesearchaeota archaeon | reverse complement strand
TGTTTCAGTTGCGGAAAACCACTAGGACACTTATGGGAGAAATACCTCGAAATGTCAAAGACAGAAGATAAGAAAAAAGTCCTTGACGAACTAGGTGTTGAAAGAATTTGCTGCAGAGGAATCATGCTAAGCCACGTTGAACTTCTCGAGACTGCATCCAAGTTCAAAAAATTCTAAGAATTTCTTTTATCTTTGTTCATATTTATTTAATGTCGATTGCAATATTTAGATTTTAATCTTAATAATATTTCTCTGATATTTATTTCCACAAAATAAACCCGCCAATGGCGGGCAATGCTGCACGCAGCGCAGAGAGTGTTGTGAAAAAAATAAATTAATAATAGTAAAGAACAGCAATAGATACTTGCAGTCTATATTCTATTTCCCAAAACATATTTAAACAATGATTTGCACCTCTGATGTATGGCAGGAGTAGAGAGGAGTACAGAGACAAGTGCTGAACGAAAAGAGTTCAACCACAAGCAAGTAGCAGAGAAGTGGCAAAAAGAGTGGGAAGAGCACAAAGTCTTTCATGCTAAGGGCAGTTCGAAAAAAAAATTCTATGTTCTTGAGATGTTTCCCTATCCATCAGCAGCAGGGCTTCACATGGGTCATGCATTGAACTACACAATCGGAGACATATTCACAAGATTCAAAATAATGCAGGGCTACGATGTACTTCATCCAATGGGTTTCGACTCATTCGGACTTCCAGCAGAGAATGCTGCAATAAAAGCAAAATCTCACCCGAAAAAATTCACGGAAGACGCTATTAAGAATTACATCAAGCAGATGAAAGGACTCGGTCTTTCGTATGATTGGGATCGAATGGTTCAAACCCATAAACCCGATTATTACAAATGGGATCAATGGTTATTTTTGAAAATGTACGAAAAAGGACTTGCGTACAAAAAACAATCTCCAGTAAATTGGTGTCCGAAATGCAACACTGTACTTGCAAATGAGCAAGTTCATAATGGAAAATGTTGGAGACATGAAGATACAGAGGTTGTTGTAAAAAATCTAAACCAATGGTTTTTCAAGACAACAGCTTATGCTGATGAATTATATGAAGGACTCGACTCGCCAGAACTTGCATTGTGGCCTGATTTAATAAAAAAACTCCAGCGAAACTGGATAGGCAAAAGCCACGGGACGGAGATAGAGTTCAAAATTAATGGAGAGAGTTGGAAAATATTCACGACACGTCCAGATACGCTCTTTGGAGTTACGTTCCTTGTTGTTTCAGCGCAGCATCCAAGATTGAACGAGCTTGTAACAAAAGAACAAAAAGCAGCCGTCGACAAATTTATTGATGGATTGCACTCAACAAAACAAGAAGACATAGATCAAATGGAAAAGGAAGGAGTTTTTACAGGCAGTTACGCAATCCATCCATTTACAAAAGAAAAAGTTCCAGTTTATGCAGGAAACTTTGTTCTTGCAGATTATGGATCTGGAATGGTCATGGCAGTACCTGCGCACGACCAAAGAGACTTCGAATTCGCAAAGAAATATGATATTCCGATAAAACAAGTAATCGCGCCTACGTTCATAACAGATAAAGGACCATATGCATTTAGAGAGGACAAAAAAACAGGAGAGAGAGTCACTGTTTTTGGAATCGTAAAACATTGGAAAGATGATAAGTATTACTGTATAACTTGGAAAAAGTTCAATTGGCACACATTTGCAGGCGGAGGAATAGAAGAAGGTGAAACACCTGAGCAGGCAGTCATTCGTGAAGTTAAAGAAGAAACAGGATACTTAGACGTCAAATCAGTAAGAGAAGTTAGTTTTGAAGTGTTCTCAAAATTCTTCGCACCCCACAAGGATGTTAACCGCGCTACCTGTCAAAAAACATTCCTTGTTGAATTGGCATCAGAAAAAAGAGGTAAGATATCTGAGGAACCTAATCATGAACAAGAAGGACTTTGGCTAGACAAAAAAGATGTTGACAAATATTTGAATATTGATTGCCAGAATTTTGTATGGAAATCCTATCTATCAGGTGGTTGTGCATTCACCGACTATGGAACACTAATCAATTCAGGAAAGTTCGACGGACTCGCAAGCGTTGATGCGAAAGAAAAAATAACGCAAGAACTCTTGAAGATGGGTATTGGTCGAAAGATAACAAACTTCAGATTACGAGATTGGTTAATTTCACGTCAGAGATTCTGGGGAACACCAATTCCTATTATCTACTGCGACAAATGCGGAGCAGTTCCTGTTCCTGAAAAAGATTTACCAGTAGAATTGCCTGACAATGTAATTTTCTCAGATGTAAAAAATCCACTAATAGATCACGCGCCATTTACAAACACAACTTGTCAGAAATGTAACGGACCAGCGACGCGCGAAACAGATACAATGGATACATTCGTAAATTCATCCTGGTACTACTTAAGATACACAGATCCAAAGAATGAGGATAAAATATTCGACGAGAAAATTGCAAATGAATGGTGTCCTGTTGATTTCTACATAGGTGGAAAAGAACATGCCTGCATGCATTTAATTTACATCAGATTCTACACGAAGTTCCTTCGAGATTTAGGATTATTAAAATTCAATGAGCCTGCAATAAGATTGTTCAATCAAGGAATGCTTCAAGGACCTGACGGTGAGAAGATGTCAAAATCAAAAGGTAATGTTGTGGTTCCAGAAGTCGTCTCGGAAAAATACGGACTTGATGCAGTGCGATTATTCCTTGTTAGTGTTGCAAGTCCTGATAAGGACATAAATTGGAGCGACAAAGGCGTCGAAGGAAGTGTGCGATTCTTGAATAAAGTAATAAGCTATGTGGAGAATGTTAAATTTGGAGAAACAAGTAAGAGATCAAAGAGCAAGATTCACAGTGCAATAAAAGAAATCACTGCAGACATAGAGTCTTTAAATTATAATATTGCGACGATAAAAATAAGAGAATTGTTTGACTCGCTAGAGCAGGAAATATCAAAAGAAGATTTCGAGATGTGCTTAAAATTACTTGCGCCTATTTGTCCACACATTGTAGAAGAATTGTGGGAGAAAATTGGAAATAAGAAATTCATTGTACAATCGCATTGGCCAAAATATGACGAGAAATTCATAGATTCAAAGATAGATTATTTAGATAAACAATACGAATCGCTCAGATCAGATATATTTGATGTCTTGAAATTAATAAATATGACTAACCCTGCTGAAATAAAAATTATTATATCTCAAGATTGGAAATACCATTTTGTGAAAGAATTTAAAGTTGCATTTGCAGAAAGCAAAGACTTCAAATCTATATCTGCAAAATTACTTGCGAGTGATATGAAAAAATACGGACAGGAAGTTATGAAACTCTTGCCTGGAATGCTAAAAGATCAATCAAAGATTCCAGAAATTGTTTTATCTGCAAAAGAAGAGAAAGATAATATTGACGAGCGTGGAGTAGAACTTGCGAAAGAATTTGACTGCGCGATTATTGTCGAAGAAGCGGATCATTCCACGGAACCTAAAGCGAAGAATGCGTGGCCTGGAAAACCAGCGATAGTCGTGAAATAGATATTTATGGTAATAATTATAAATGGATAAATATTTCTTCTCTCTATGGGAGTAATAATTTCGAGACCTGGTATTTATTTGCCGCCTGATATATTGTATAATTCTGATTTAGAGAAGATGGTTGATACATCCGACGAATGGATAAGAGAGCGTTCTGGAATAGCAACTAGACGGATATCGTTCGACAAAGGCGTTGTCGAGATGGGGATTGAAGCTGCTAAAGATTTGGAGAATAAACTCGGAATAAAACTGAAAGATATTGGAATAGATATGGTTTTAGTTGCTACAAATAAACATGACAAAGGGATAAGTTTTCCGCAACACGCAGCGAAAATTGCAGAAGCGTTAGAAATAGATAATGCGTGGTATGAGGATAGGTTTGCAGGATGTTCTGGTGATGTTGGAAATATTATTAGTGCGAGAAATGAAATACTGTCAGGAGATGTAAAAAAAATATTGCTTATAGCAGGAGATCATCTTACTAGTATGACTGATTATTCTAATAGAAACACGTGTATATTATTTGGAGATGCTGGCGTTGCAAAGATTATTCAGAGCTCAGATTATAAGGGAATATATGCAGGGTATAGGTGCGGTAGTTTTGATGCTGGAGACAAACAAAAACCTGAATGGAAAGATGGTTTTTTAAGACTTGAGCCTAAGCAAGGCATGAGGCTTTCTAAAGACGATGAAGGTAAATTCATTTTGAAGTCAGTTGCGCAGAACTACATGGGTATGGAGGGAAGAGAAATATTTAAATTCGCTGTAAAAGCGATGGAGAAGGCGATATTCGAAGTTCTGAAAAAGGCAGACATGACTTTGGATGATATAGACTATATTGTTCCTCACAATGCAAATTTGAGGATAATTGATAATACTAATAGTTCGCTTGTAAAAAAAGGATTCAAGGGATTGATGCTTCAAAATGTGGCTATGTATGCTAACACATCAACAGCTTCAACGGCGCTAACTGAAAATTACTTCATAGAACAAAAAGTTCTTGTCGACGGACAAATAGGGCTTTATGTGGTATTTGGTGCTGGAAAGAATTATGGCGCGTACATAAAAAGAAATACGTACGACGTCAATCTATTCAAGAAATAAATATTAATCACTTATCAGTGGTGATAAATAGAAAGATTTAAAAATAAGTTAAGATTTCTATAGAATATGACTCCAGTAAGAGATAGAATGCACATAGTTTACACAGATTTAGGAATAAATGCTCAAGGAAAACATGAAGAGTATCTAAATCTTGGACGTTTAAAACTACTTGTTGAAAATGGATTTGTTGTAGAAATAGATTTACACTCGACAAACAAATGGCATCATGGGACTGAATATAATAGCATGTTTAGAACTGCAGGTGCAATATATTATCAGAAAAATAAACTTCCTGAGCGTCTTAGTGTAACAGAAGTAGATAAATTCGAAAAAAAATCTAGACATACAGTTAATTTTGCTATTAATGCTCTTCCCGGAAGAGTTATGGATTATATAATCAACCACTACCAGCTAAAAACAGCTGACGAATTAGCAAAAGATCCCAATGTGAACTTTCAGTAAATAGAAAATCTCGACGGTTCACACATTATAATCATAAGTAAATAAGGATTGTTCAATTTATTTTCTTTTAATGTGTTTAAATCAACATCTGAGGCGATGCAACTCTTGTATGGGTGTGTGTGAAACATTATTATTGTATCATTTGAACATGGAACGAATGTAACTTGGCTAAATGATTGAGTAATTATTACTGGTTTGTATGCGCTTGTTATATGATAATAATTGTCCTGAATGCTGCCGAGCAGACAAAGACTAGTCTCGGCCTTTTGATTATTTGCATACTCTGTTTGTATTGTGTTAAGAGCAGCAGCATCAAAAAAGACAGTGATGTTTCCAACAAAGATTGCGTTTTGCTGCAATGGTTTTGACTCCATTTGCCCCCAAATTATTCCAAAAAGTGGAAACTCTAGATATAAAAAAGAAAGAATCAATAGAATGGAAAATATTCCTATTATTATAATAAAAGTTTTTCTCAACTTTGGATGCATTCTTTTTTTATTTTCATCAAGAAGATCATGTTCATATATTCCTTGCAGATCTTCCTCTACAGATTTCGGTTTGTGTTTATTTTTTTCATCAGACATGTTCTTCCTCATTTAAGAAAAGTGCACGCCCGAAAGTGGATCACACTCTTAGCAGACAGTTAGTTCCAAGTCATTCCTCCTTCCTGCAACCCCTCAAACGCCACGACTCTAGGTTATGGCTGCTTCATTCCTGACCTGACCAGATTCTCTAAAATCACGACCAAGAGGGACAGGAGATCGCGGGTCCGATATGGACTGGCTACTACGAGCAGACCTCCTCTCGGGCTTCGCCCCATCCGTAAAGCCGGTTTGATGTAACAAGGCACGGCTACCGCCCCAGGCTAGCAATCGAAGAAAAGGATTTCTATTTATAAATGTTAAGAGAATCAAGCGATGTTCTGGCTGGGAAGTATGTATATTTTCTGCAGAAACATTTATAAACTTTAGATGAGAGTGATGAATAATATAGTTAACTTAGCTTAGTTAAATAAGTTTAATAAGTTAAATTAATCAAGTAAGTTATTTAACTTACTTTTTAGCTTAGTTTATTAATTAACTTAGTATATAAAAATAATTGGT
>CAITEO010000073.1 GCA_903891505.1 uncultured Candidatus Woesearchaeota archaeon | reverse complement strand
ATCATATTTCAAGATGAAAAATTTTAAGGCGCCAATACCAATAACTTTACTTCTATGTTCAAGATCTTTTTCATTTATTTCAGGATGGCGTTTTTTTATTTCATCCATTGCATACGCATTCATTTCAACATATAATTCGTCAGCATCAACAACTGTGCCTTCACGACTCTTCATTCGTCCCTCAGGGAGATTAATCATGCCATAGGATAAATGATAACACTTATCTGCAAAGGGCATCTTAAGTTTCTCAAGTAGCTTGAATAAGACTTTGAAGTGGAAGTTTTGCTCGTTGCCGACAACATAGATTGATCTATCCATCTTGAAATCTTCAAACTTTTTCTTTGCAAGGAACAAATCCTGAGTAACGTAAATGCTCGTTCCATCTTCTCGCAGAAGAACTTTCTTTCCAAGACCATCTAATTCAAGATCGGCAATTACTGCTCCTTTCTCATCTTTTTCAAAGACGCCATTTTTTAATCCTTGCAATATTAATTCTTTGCCGTGAGTATAAATTTCAGATTCATAATAGTTCTTCTTATGGCGCACATCAAATAGTTTGTATGTTTCCTCGAATCCATCGAGGGACCACATCCTCATTTTTTTCCAAAGAGCAACAATCTCCGTGTCGTGCGCTTCCCACATTCTTAGCATTTCTTGAGTTTCCCCTTCAAGTTCAGGGTGCTCTTTTTCCTTCTTGCTATACATTACATAGAAATCCCCAACAAAATGATCGCTTTTCTTATCTGGCTCTTTGTTATGTCCCCATTTCTGATAAGCGAGCATTGATTTACAAATGTGAATTCCACGATCATTCACAAGATCAACTGGAACAACGTCGTAGCCTTGAAACTCAAGCAAATTGCATACAGAATTTCCAAGAAGCATATTTCTAATATGTCCTAAGTGCAACGGTTTATTTGTGTTCGGAGCAGGATACTCAATCATTATTCTTTCAGTTTTCTTATGTCCTGCGCCAAATTTCTCTTCTTTTGTTATTATTTCTCCTAGAACTTCTTTTGCAAGCCAAGTTTTATCTATGAAAAAATTAAGATAAGGTCCTGCGGCTTTTATTTCAGAAATGTTTTCTGGCTTCTTTATTTTAGTTACAAGATCGCTCGCTATTTGATTTGGTGATTTCTTGAGTTTTTTTGAGAGAGAAAAACAAGGAAAAGCATAGTCGCCAAGAGTTGAATCAGGGGGTATTTCAAGTAAATTTTGAATCTCTTCTGAACTTAAATCAGTAGATTCTGAAAGAAGCAAAGCTATTTGTGTTTTGACCTCTTTGCCCTCGTATATATCTTCTTTACTTTTAGTCATAGCAATATGAGAACGTCATTCCTATATTAAGTTTTTCCTTAAGAACGGCCAGAGTAAAGATGGAAGTGTGAATATTATTTATTCATCATCAGGATCTTCGTACGTGACTAGTTCGTCTTCTTCCCAGTCATTATCTTCTTTTCCTTTTCTTTCTCTAGTTTCCTTTATAGCATCAAGGTCAATAAAATCATTTTTTGCAGCTTCATAGTGTTTCATTTTTAAAACCCCCATTTTTTGAATGCTTAACTTTCGCAAAATCATGAAATTCTCACTTTCTT
Organism: uncultured Candidatus Woesearchaeota archaeon; assembly: GCA_903891505.1. Classification (GTDB taxonomy): domain Archaea; phylum Nanobdellota; class Nanobdellia; order Woesearchaeales; family 21-14-0-10-32-9; genus 21-14-0-10-32-9. The sequence continues at coordinate 32 of CAITEO010000073.1, read as the reverse complement.
GATTTCATAATTTAAATATTTATTGAAAATGT
>CAITEO010000072.1 GCA_903891505.1 uncultured Candidatus Woesearchaeota archaeon | reverse complement strand
TTATTAAATCGTCGCCGGGTCAATACCCCGCACTTTAGTGCGACGATTTAATTCGAAAACGCGAATGTCAAAATACCCCAACCTTTAGGTTGGGGATTAATTCGCGTTTTCTTTATTTGGTGCATAATTGACTTTTGTTAAAATCTCGGATATTATTGGTGCTGCATATTCTAGATGTAATTCCATTGCATATCTTTTATCAGCAGATTCTTTGCTTTTTTGTAAATGCGCGGGAACTTTTGACCACCCAGTATCGTGAAGAATCGCTGCAGGAATTAGAATGTCTTCATCACCTTTTTCGTTTTGAAGAATAATTTCCATTGCCGAAATGACTCCTTTTGTATGTAGGACAAAATCTTTCATCACGCCAGCTTTCAAGTAGGGCGATGCTAGTTCCCAGATTTGATTATACTTTTCTTTCACGTTCTAAAAAAAGATGTTTAATATTTAAATTTTCTCTAAAAGAGTATTTTTTTTGTTTGCTGTTTTTTCCGGTTTTTACGTCGCAACGCAATTAAAGAGGTGCTTATTCAATTTAATATAATTCATCCACAAAATTTAAATAGTTGTATATATTTATACAACAAAATGGCTGAAAAAAAAGGAAAACAGAAACAAATATTGAAACAAAAATTCGCAGAAAAAATATTGTCAAGCAAAATTGTCTTGCATTATCCGCAATTAGATACTGTGATTATGGTTGAAGAATTCATGAGAAAGAATTCGGGCGAGTACAAAAAAAGAAGTTTGTGGGAGCATCTTCCAAAGAAAATGATGTATCAAACATTTTGCGTCATATTTGATTATTTGTTTTACTCAGGCAAAATTGCTCTCGACAAAGAGAAAAAAGTTGCGTGGGTTTGGGATCCAGAAGGTGTCAAGAGATATTTATCAAGAGTTGATTTGGAGTGGAAGTCAAAACAAACGTAAGGTTCGCTGATGCTAAACTTAGAGATGAATTCATTAAACTTGGTGAGGGACGAGAGCAGGAGAAAAAATTAAAGGAATGGCTCGAGGGTGCGTTTGCAAAGATAGAGAAAGATGCGTTTTGCGGCGTGCAAATTCCTAAGCGGCTCATTCCAAAAGAATACAAGAAATACAATGTTGATAATCTTTGGAAAATTAATTTGCCAGAAGCGTGGCGATTAATTTACACAATAAAGCGAGACGAAGTTGTAATTCTTGGAATAATTCTTGAATGGGTCGATCATAAAGAGTATGAAAAAAGGTTCAAGTATTGACTTGATTTAATTAAGATTATTTTTTGGCTTATTTTTTTCTTTTAATTCCTGTTTTTTTGTCTCGTCTTTGTCGCCCAAACTTATCTGCGCGTTGCGCAGTAATTACCAGCCACAGGCTGGACTTTATTTGGACGAGAGAAACTAAAGAAATAAAGATATTTTAAATAAGTTTTTAGATATTGTTCACTCCCCGAAATCATTCAAACTTATTTGGCCTTTTCTTTTATTCGGTTTGACTTTTATTTTATCTTCAGAAAGGTCTTGTCCAACTTGCCTTTTGACGTCAAGTGCTACTTTGTCGCCGATGAGCGCGCCGAGAATTGAAACGTCAACGCTCTTGATGTCGCCTAAATCGCGTATGCGGTTCGCGAACATTTTTCTTGCACGAACGCGTCCAATTCCTTTAAGTTTAACGAGAGGCAAGAGTTCTTCTTTTATTCCGTGTTTCATTCTTTCTCGAAGTTTTAGAATTTCTCGTCCAATCGCTCTAAAATTTTGTAGTTTAGATAGTTCGTAGCTCGAGTATAAAAGCCAATCTCCGCGGTCAAGTTTTGCATTGAGTTCTCCAGGGGTTAAATTCCAATCCTCGAGAAGTTGTTCTTCGGAGACTTCATTAATCCATTTCTCGAGCACAAGTGCTGTTTTTATGCTGTCTGTAAAATCATCAAATTCATCCGAGTACGCATCAGGTATAAGACAGAGTAAGTTGTCTTCTTCAAGAACAATTTTCTCGTCGACTGCTTCCACATCTTTTTGACGTGTCTTTAGCATTGGCCGAAGTTCAAGCGTTGATGAAATCATTTGCAGAAGTGCAAATGGAGTAATTGTTTTCAGTTTGGAGTCGGTCGATCGTTTCATGCATTCAAGTAAATAATGCGCGGTTTCAGGATCAAGATATAATTCTGCAATTCTCTCACCGAGTTTTGTCGCGCGAAGACTTTTATTTTTTTCCTCGGGTTTTTTGTTATTTTTATTATTATATTTCTTAGATTCATCTTGTTTCATAAGTTTTTTTGCGCTCGTGAAAAGTGACTTCGCAGTTTTGTTCTTTTTTTCTTTACTTATTTTTTTAGTTTCTTCTTCATCTTCTTTGGTTTCTATTTCAGCCTCGTCATAATCTTTTGCATTCATTTCGTTTACTTGTATAAATTCCCATTCTTCAAGTTGAGTGATTATGTTTGATATTATTTGTGTTAGTTTAGATGTGTCTTTGTATTGCAACGCATAGAATGTTTTGCTCATGAATTCATTCATTGACGATAAACTTCGAGCGTAACCAGTCGCTATGAGTGATAAGACGTATGTTCTCATGACTGGTTCAACTGCGAGTTTAGAGAGTATATCTTCAGGCGTGCCGTTGATGTATTGTTCCCAAATTTCTTCTTGTTCTTCACGGCTGCTAGCGACTGCAATTGCTTGTCCTTCGTTGTCGTATTTTGGTCTGCCTGCTCGTCCAGCCATTTGTTCGTATTCAAGAACAGGGATATTTGTCATTCCCCATCCGCCGTTGAATCTCTTCAAGTCTTTTATGACGACGCGGAATGCTGGAAGATCAAGCCCTGCGCCAAGTGTTGTTGTGCTGCAAATTATTTTTATTGTTCCTGCGCGGAAATTATCCTCGATTAGTGCTCGCTGCTCGTGATGCAGTCCAGAGTGGTGGAATGCAACTCCGCGCCGAATCGTTTTTGCAAGGCGCCTGCATTGTTTTGTTGGCGACGATAAGACGTGTTCTACTTTGCTTGCAAGATCATTTAATGCTGCGTTCTCTGAATCTTTGCCTAGTTGCGCTGCAATTCGTTCAGCTGTAGCTTCTGCGCTTCGTTTTGTGTTGAAGAACGCGAGCATTTGTTTGCTAAGTTTTAAAGTGTTCAGAGAAATATTTATGACTGCATCATCCGTTTTTTCTTCGATTGGAATTTGTGATGAAACTGGGGCGCTCATTATATATTGAATGCGTCATGTTTTTTTAAATCTTGTTAGACTTTGACCAGTGCTATGATTATGTTGACGTTCTGTATTCTAGTCAAATGGTGATATTGAGATAAATGGTAATATTAATATACTTCCTCAAAGGCAACTGTTATTAGATGAATGTATTATTTATTGCAAAGGAACAGAAATCCCAATCACAGCAACCGACACAGCAACCAGCGCAGAAGCAGGAGCCTGTTTTCGCGGTTTATGTTGACACGAAGGAGAAACTATCCGCTGAGGCTAAGATTTGGAATTCGTGCACAGAACTAGGTATTGATATAGAGTGTGAGAATAATTTACATCATTATGGTGCATATATTTCTATTATTCAGATTTCATCCAAGGATAAGAATTGGGTGGTTGATATCATAAAGCTTGGGCAGATACAACAACTTATTGATGTGTTTAAGAATAAAAATGTGACTAAAATATTTCATGATGTAAGTTTTGATTTTCGCATCCTGAAGCATCAGTTTGATTGTATTCCTCAAAATGTTTTTGATACGCAGCTCGCTGCTGTTCTTATCGGGAAACATGATCTTGGCCTTGGATCGCTTTTGCATGAGTATTTTGATGTGAAGAAGGAATCAAAGTTTCAGATGGCTGATTGGACGAAGAGACCTTTGACGCCTGATATGATAAATTATGCGATAAAAGATACTAATCACTTGATAGGTTTGAAAGCTGCGCTCAAAGCTGAACTTGTTGCTAAAGGCAGGCTTGCTTGGCTTGAAGAAGAAACATCTTTGATTAATGAACGTGATTTTGATTACAAAGAAGGAGATTTCTTCTCGATAAAAGGAGTTAGCAAGCTTTCAAATAATGAACGTGCAATTCTAAAGAAACTCTGTGATATTAGAGATGTTCTCGCTCAAAAAGTAAATAGGCCTGTTCATTTCATAATAAGCACGTCTAGAATGGTTGAGATTGCGAAAGCGCCTCCAACACTTTCTGAATGGGTGAATATGAAAGGGGTTCATCCTGTTATTAGGTCTAAAGCAAGAACTATTTATGAGGAAATTCAAGTAGCGAAAAAAATGGAACTAAAAATGCCAAAGCCTGGTGAGAAAAAACATTATTCTCAAAAGCAAAAGGATGAATTCGAAAAGTATAATCTGATAAGAGATAAGATTTCAGAGGATCTTGCTCTTCAAAAGCACGTAGTTCTAAGCAAGGAGCAGATTAAAGATATAGTTCTCACAGGAACATTTGATTCGCTTCGCAACTGGCAAAAACCATTTGTTATGCACGAATTAAAGAAATGAAATGGTCCAAAATTTTCTCGGGTCTTATGTTTCAGACTTTTTCCTATTAATTATTTTCTTTGTTTTTGTCGCATTAATTAAGCCCAGCCTTCGGCTGGCAACGCTGCGCTTTGCGCAGTAAATATTAGGGCGACAGACGAGATTATGATGAAGGTATTATAAGAATGAATGATGAAAAAGAAATTTTTTTGTTAGTCAGTCTTTACTTTTTGTTCTTCGTTCGTTTCGGGTATAGGTTGTTCAACTTTTGTTGATTTAACTTTTTTTGCAGCACGTTTTGCTTCTTTTTCAGCAATCTTTGCAGCTTTTGTTGCAAGTTTTGTTTCCTTCTCTGCACGTTTGGATTCATTTGTTGCTGTTTTCAAATCAGCACTCGTCATTCCTATAAATCTAAATCTTGGAACTTCTTTTCCATCAAGAGTTATATTTTCAAAGAACATTTCTTTTGGGCGTACCCATTCGGTTTTCTTTCCGAAATCTTTAGATGTATAAAGTGCTTTATAGTGTACCATTTCTTCAGTCGTTTCACTGTGTCTAACAATTCCGAGTAGTTTGTATGGTTTGTTTTTGTAGTGTAGATAATATCCCTTTATTTTTAGTGGTTGGTCGTTCATTTTTTCGTGCTCCTTGATTTATTTGTTTTCTTTTTTATTATTTTCTTTACTCTTTTTGAATCTTTCGTTATTTTTTTTTGATCTGGCTCATCCTTCGGTTTAAATATCAAGGATGCAACTATAGATAGTCCAAGTATTCCAACAATTACAAGAAGGGATAGTTCTGTTGAGATGTGCACCCAGTCCATAATTATCATTTTTGCGCCTATGAAAACTAGTACTGTTGCAATTCCGTAGTTTAAGTAGTGGAACAAATCGTGGACTTTTGCGATTACAAAATAGAGTGATCTTAACCCGAGAATTGCAAATATGTTCGATGTGAATACGATGAATGGGTCGGTTGTTATTCCGAATATTGCAGGGATGGAGTCGAATGCAAAAATTACATCTGTAATTTCAACAACGATGAGAGTTACAAAGAGTATTGTTACAGCGAACTTTGCTTTGTCTCGCACGAATAATTTTCCGTTTTTATGATCTCTTGCAACAGGCACTATTTTGTGGATGAATTTCACAATCCAGCTATCGTGTGGATCGTATTCATCGTCTTTTTTGAAAACGAGTGATAATGCTGAGTAGATGAGGAATGCTCCGAATATGTAGAATATCCAGTGGAATCGTTGAACAAGTGATGTGCCGACGAGTATTAGTGTTCCTCGAAGGATGATTGCGCCGATGATTCCCCAGAACAAAATCTTGTGCTGGTATTTCTTTTCTATTTTGAAACTCATGAATACGAGGAATATGACAAATAAATTATCGACGCTGAGTGCTTTTTCAAGAAGGTATCCTCCTAGAAAATTAAGTCCTGCTTCGCGTCCTGCTTCAAGATAAATAAATAGGTTGAATGCCATTGAAAGACCGAACCAAACACCTGTCCAGATCAGCGCTTCTTTTACAGTTATTTCGTGTTGTTTCTTGTTAAATATGCCAAGGTCGAGCACTAAGAATACTGCGACGAGTGCTAGAAATCCAAGCCACATGAATATTGGATCAACCCCAGGGATTGTTATCATGTTTTATGAGACTGATTGTAGTATTATAAAGTTTATTGTCAGATTTCCGTTTTCTTGTTCTTTCAGCTATATTTTTCATTTTTGTTTCTTTTCCTCGTTTTTTTGGAGAAAATATATAAGCTAGGGTTACTAGTTGGTTAATATCGTGGCGAATCAAACTCAATACAAAAAAAGTAAAACTAAGTGGGAAGTAAAACCTAAGAGTAATAAAATTGAAGAAGGCAGGGCTTGCGCAGCGCTATCGTATATAATAGTTGGAATAATTTGGTTCTTCGTGGATGAAGAGCTTCGGAAGAATGAGTTTGTGAAGTTCCATGTCAAGAACGCTCTTGTATTTTTCATACTAGCAATAATAATCGATGTCGTGGTTGCATTGCTTTGGTTCTTGCGTCCAGTTCTTGGAATAGTGGTCAATGCTTTTCTCTTGATAATCTGGATTGTTGCCATAGTTATGGCGGCATCTGGCAAGGAGAAAGAGCTGCTTGTCTTTGGTAGATTTGCAAAATTGTTTGATTTCTAATTTTTTTAGTCTATATATAGTCTCTTTTTATCCTACGTCTAGTATTTTTTTGTGTAGTTTTCTTATCTTTTCTAACAAACTTTAAATAATAGTCTCACCAGGGAGTAAATAAGCATAGTTAACTATGTGCTTTGGAGGGATATATATGATGTGCGGAAGATGTAAGAAAATGATGGGAATACTTGTGCTAATTTTGGGCATACTATTTTTACTGCAGAATTTTGGTGTATGGAGATTCTGGGGAATACAATGGTATACAATTGTGTTCATCTTAATTGGCTTCAAAATGATAGGTAGCTCATGCTGCAAAGAATGCCAGAGTTGCCAAATGGATATGAAATCAAAGAAGAAGTAAATAGATTTTTTTTAGATTTTTTTTTATTTATTATTTTTAGTTTTCTTTATTATTCACTTAATTAATTCACTTTTAATTATTATTTATTCTATTGACTCTGTTCTATATT
>CAITEO010000071.1 GCA_903891505.1 uncultured Candidatus Woesearchaeota archaeon | reverse complement strand
GCTTGAGCGGAGCGAAACCTCAGAGAGGGCCGAGAACTTCAGTGACCGGACGCGTGCGTTTTGAACGGGCGCACCGTCGCATGGTTCGAGAGTTTTAGCGAACGCAACCGTTCTGCAGAGTTCAATCACTTGAGTAAATACTAGAGAAGACCAGATAAGAAAATATAAGAAAAAAATAAAAAATAGTTTTTAAACTTTTTTTAGCATTTACTTCTCGCTAAAAATCTCATGCATTTGTGATTCCATATCTTCCCATTTCTCGCCGAGCTCGTCGTGTTTTTTCATCAGTTCTCCTTTTAGTTTGTATTTGGCGAGCATGGTGTCTACGACTAAGTCTGCAAGCTTATCAAGTTTTTTACCTTCAACTGCTTCAAGTCGTTTTTTCATCTTTTCTTTGATGAGTTCCATCTTTGCTTCCTTTGCAAGATGCATCATTTTTCCAGCCATATCTTCTTGGCTCCATCCGTGGTGATGTCCACACGTGCTTTGCTCGTAGCCACATTGGTCTTGAGCGCATCCTTGTTTTTCGTTGCAACTATTCTCGCAACTTCCATCTTCACAGCCATTCATCATTTTAGTTCACCTCGTCGTTTAGTAGAATTTTGGATAATAATTCTTTATTAATAACTTATGAAGGATAGATTCAGAAGTTTTGTTGCTAGAATAGGAAAATATTTCAATTTTTGAGGAGGATATAGATTGATATTCTTACAAACAGCGAGATTAGTCCTAATAATAAGAAGGGTAGTTCTGGTTTACTTCTAAGTTTCATGTGACGCACAAATCTCACTATTAACAAATAACTTATCAAATAAATAAGCAAACAAAGCATCATAAATACATAATAGTGAGTTGTTGCTCGGGAGAACAGAGCTGTAAGAACTATTGCTGTTTCTATTGTCATGAAAACGAAGTGGAGTTTTCCTTCTAAAGTAATGCCTTTATCTGAGACAAAATATTTCATTTCATTCGGCACTTCTTTGAGTTGGTGCCATTTATTGTGCAGGAATATGACTACTATTGTAGAAACTACGAGAAATACAAAAAATAATTTCCAAGAGAAGACAAGAGAGTAGGGTATTAAGAAGTTAAATGGAACAAAGAGCCAGTCCAAATATAAAAACGCATAATTTTTCTTTAGAAGCCAAATGCGGTTAGTTTTTATAGAAATAATAAGAACTGCTGAGAATATGACTATGAACCATAACGATAACAATTGAAGCATATATGCACCCGCCGGGATTCGAACCCGGATCAAAAGCTCGCTTCAACTTTTTTGGATGTTTTCTTTTCCATTAAAGTCATGGAAGGCTTCTATCCTAACCATTAGACTACAGGTGCTTAATGCTCTAGGACAGGGGGAGGATTTATAAAAGTTTTGCCTGAAGCGATTGTTCTCTATTTTATGTAATTGTACAAATTCATCAAAATATTAATATACTTGGTTCGGGTTTTTTAGAGAATGGCTATTAAAAAGCAAGTTAAACGTGAAAATGGTACGCCTCAAGAAGAGAAGGGAAATATACTCGTAATTTGCGCGCATTCTGATGATCAAATACTAGGACCTGGTGGGGCTGTCGCAAAGTACACAAGAGAAGGATATAATGTTTACACGATAATATGCTCTTATGGTGAAGGAAGTCATCCTCATATGAAACTTAGCTATATTGCAAAAATTAGGGTTCTTGAAGCAAAAGAAGCAGATTCGATAATTGGGGGGAAGGGAGTTATGTTTCTTGCATTAAAAGATGGAGCGATTGGTGCTGATTTTAGGAAGAAAAAAATGATGGAGCGTTTCAAAAGGCAAATACTAAGCTATGTGCCTAAGAAAATATTTACGCACTCTGGCGACGATCTCCATCCTGATCATAGGTTTGTCAAGGAAGTTGTGCTAGATGCATATGATAGTTTGGCAAGAAAGAATCTTCTTAATGCAGAAGTATACACATTTGATGTTTCAAATATATTTAACAAAAAAGAGAGGAACTTTCCAAGGCTTATTGTTGATATAACAGATACATTCAGGTACAAAATAAAGGCTCTTCACGAATTTAGGAGTCAGATAAACTTTTTTTCATATACAATTACAGTTAATATTCTTTATTTGGCAGTTTATTATAGAGCTTTTGTTAATGGCTTGAAGTATGGCTTCAAAGCTGCAGAGGTATTTCGTCGTTTAAGATAGTGGAAACAATTTTAAATAAATATGTTAATTAAATAAGTTAATAAAAAAGGTAGAATGATGAAAGAATTAGAAAAAAAAGAGGATAAAAAAGAGGATAAATGTACTAAAAAGAGGCTTCTTATTGCAACAGATAGTTTTCTTCCTAGGTGGGATGGTATTTCAAGATTTCTATCTGTTATAATACCCCAGATAAAAGATGACTTTGATGTTACCGTGCTCTCACCAAATCATGGGCCATACATTCCAAATGGTTTCAAACTTATTCAGGTTCCTCTTAGCAATAAAAAAGCGGGTGATTTTACTGCCGCAGCATTCAAGTTCAATGTAGTTAAACGAGCAGTGAAGCAGGCAGATATAGTATTTTCTCAAACTACTGGTCCTGTGGGTTTTATGGCTGTTTATTATGCAAAGAAAAGGCATATACCTATTGTATCTTTCACACATGTTATAGAGTGGGATTTGGTTCCTAAAGCGACAAAAAATCTGTTTCTAAAAAGGTTGCTTGTACATGCAGTAAAACAGTACTCAAGATACATCTACAGAAAATCTGATTTGTTAATAGTTCCTTCAGAGAGCACTGCCGAGCTGTTAACTTGGCAAGGTATAGCCACAAAGAAAACAATAGTACACTTAGGAGTGGATTCTAATGTATTCAGGCCATATGATGAGAAATCAGAGCAGGAAAAAGACAGGATAAATAAAATAAAAGAAGCTATTAATCTTAAAGATGAATTTGTTGTAGGATATCATGGAAGAATTGCCCGTGAAAAAGATTTAATGACTCTTTCTCGCGCTTACAATTGGCTAAGGCGCCATCATAAAAATGTAAAACTTTTGATTGTTGGAGATGGACTTATTGAAATAAAAGAGAAACTAAAAGCAGTTGATGGTGCAATTCTTGTCGGCGCGAAAAGCAATGCTCAAGATTATCTTCCATTGATGAATGTCTATGTAACATCATCGCTAACTGAGACAACGTCGCTCACAACACTTGAAGCAATGGCGACCGGTCTTCCAGTGATAGCAACACCTGTTGGATTCATTAAAGAATACATAAGTAATAATTACAATGGAATGATCTTTCCAAAAAAAGATGCATATGCACTCTATAAATGTCTTGAAACAGTAAAAGGAAATCAGTCGCTAGCTCAGCTCTTTGGAGAGCGTGCAAGAAAAACAATTCTAAAAGATTTCCAATGGAGCCACACAGTTGACGAGATACGACGGATATTAAAGAGCATGTGAGTATCTTTTTTGTGAATGTTTTGTTTTCCGCAATTTTTTTTGTATAATTCTTTCATAATTTGTTTGTATATTTTTAATTCCTTTTTGTTAATCTTTTCTTTTCTGTTCTAGTCTTGACCTCTTTTCGTTTTCTCCAAGCAACATTTAAAAACCCTTGTTATTTTCTATGCTCTATGGTTAAGACAGTTGAAAAGATGGATGACAAGCAGCGATTTAAGTTGAAGAAGTTTGTCAAGGAACTTGCGAAGTATCGAGGTAGAGGTACTGAGCTTGTTTCTGTATATGTTCCAGCAGATTACGATTTAAACAAAATAACAACGCACGTTGCTCAAGAGCAAGGTACTGCAACAAACATCAAGAGCAAGCAGACAAGGGACAATGTGATTAATGCTCTTGAGAAGATAATTCAGCACCTAAAACTCTATCAAAGAACACCGCCACACGGACTTGTTGTGTTTGCAGGCAATGTCGCAGAACGAGAAGGTCAGCAGGATTATCAAGTTTGGAGTATGGAACCGCCGCTCCCGTTAAAGCAGAGGCTGTATCGATGCGACAAAGAATTTATACTAGATCCGCTCAAAGAGATGTTAGATGATGATGACTGTTTCGGCCTTGTTGCGATGGATAGACGCGAAGCAACAATTGCAGTTCTCAAGGGCAAAGCGATAATTCCACTATCATCAACAGAGAGCATGGTTCCTGGAAAATTCCGTGCAGGAGGGCAATCTTCAGTTAGGTTTGCAAGAAATAGAGAGCTTGCTGCTAAAGATTTCTACGACAAGGTTGCTATGCTCATGAAGGACAATTTCTTTGAGATGAAAGAGTTGAAGGGGATAATAATTGGAGGGCCAGGTCCTACAAAGTATGAGTTTGTCGACGGAAATCATATAACTCAGCAGCTTAAAGATAAAATAATAGGAATCAAAGATTTAAGTTATACGGATCAATTTGGACTTCAGGAATTGCTAGAGAAAAGTCAAGATATTCTAGCTGAAGAAGCGGTTGTTGGTGAGAAGAAAATAGTTACAAAGTTCTTTGAAACGCTCGCAAAAACACCTGGAAAAGTTGCGTATGGAAAAAATGAGTGCCTAAAACAGCTTTCTATGGGAACTGTAGATATGTTTCTCGTTTCTGATGTTGTTGAAGAAGAAATAATAGATGAAATAATGAAAGAAGCAGAGATGTATAGCTCGAATGTTTCAATCATCTCGACAGAAACACGTGAAGGTAGCCAGCTCAGAGACATCGGAGGCTATGCAGCAATCCTTAGATACGATGCAGGCGAAGGATACTAAGTTGTTAATGCCCAGGCTTGCCTTGAAAATAAAATCTAAACGACAAAGACTCGTTTACGGCGTTAATTAAAACAGCGATGCGAGCCGTATTAACAACTGCAGATTATGACTTTCTTTAGTGTTTCATTCTCTTAATTTATTATAATTCACAAAGTTTAAATTCTTGATACTCAAATTATTTCTTCGAGGTGTTCAATATGTGTAGCACATGTGGATGTAAAAAGAAAAAATAAATCTAGTGATAGGTACAAGTTTCTATTTTTCTTTATTTTAGTTTAGGATGTTTTTCTTCTCATTTTCCACAAGATTTTTATTCTAAGGGAGATGATTTAAATTATGGTGGAAATTGTGTTGGTGAGAACAGAGTGGCAAAAATAAATCATAGTGTGATTGCGCGCGAGGCGTTCAGAGAACTTTTTCCTGATAAAGAGGAATCAAGGGAAATACTAATTAGGTATTCTTCTAAATTCAGAAGCTTCAACGCGAACGTAAGATACACGTCGAGACAAATTGTATTTTCTCTGAGCAGAGAATGGCTTAATTTATCTGATGATTTGAAGAAAGGACTCGTTCAACATTTGCTTGTCAAAGTTTACAAGACAAATAATTTCACGAAGACAATAGAGATGGATTTGTACGAGAAATTTATTATGAACATAGGAAAGTACGTGAAAGTCGAAGAATCCGATCCTGAACTCGTTGAGAGCTTTGAAAAATTGAACAAAGAATACTTTGAGGACATGCTAGAAAAACCAAATCTTATTTGGGGGCAGGATTCATTTAGAAAACTCGGCCACTATGAATATGCAACGAATACTATAATGATTAGCAATATATTCAAGGATGAGCCTGAGTTTGTAGACTATATTATGTATCACGAGCTTTTGCATAAGAAACAAGGACGGAGAATAACAAAGACAGGACGAAGTATGCACCATGATTCAAGGTTCCGAAACGAGGAGAAAAAATACAAAGGTGCTGACGAAATGGAGACTCGTCTGAAATCATTCATAAGGCGCAAACGCTTGAAGAGTGCTTTTCGATGGTGGTAAATATTTTGTGCAGTAACTGCAGATAGTTCTATTTAAAATTCAGTGCAGCTCTAACGTCTGCATCGATGAGCTCTGGAGTCCAAGGTGGATCGAATGTTAAATCGATTGCAACATTTCTAACCTCAGGAATCATGCGGATTCTATCTTCGATGTCTTCGAGCATTGAAGGGCCGTATGGACAACCTGGAAATGTTAATGTCATTAGAAGTTCAATGTCGTTTTCAGGGGTGACTTTTACTCCATAAATAAGGCCCATGCTAACAATGTCTATTCCTATTTCTGGGTCATATACATCCATTAGAGCATCCCTAATATCTTTCTCAGTTAGGACCATAAATGAAGAGGAGAGTTTTCCCTTAATTAATCTTGTGGAAGATGGAGGAGTTGAAAATGCGCACTTTTTTCACTAAATTTAAAAACCCTGGTTTAATTCATATGTCGAGGAGATTGATTGTGAAGGAAAGGACAAATAAATATTTGATGTCAACAGTTCTGGTAGTTACATTGCTGATAATTGTATTTCTTATCTCTTTACAGCAGGTATTTGCGCAGCAGCAGAATTTATCTACTGTGCCGATGCAGAACTTAACACATAATGTTACAGCCTATTTTTTCTATGGATATGGATGTCCTCACTGTGAACAATTAATGCCTGTAATGAAAGGCTTCGAGCAGAAGTATCCACAATTGAAGGTCATGTATTTAGAAGTTTGGTCGAACGAAACAAATTCAGATATATTCGCGAATATGTCAAAGTCGTATAGTGAAGTTCCTAGGGGAGTGCCTACAGTGTTTATTGGAGAAGACAAATCAATAATAGGTTATGCTGAGGGAAAAACTAATTTGCAAATTGAGCAAAGAATAACTAACTGCATACAAATAGGGTGCAAAAATCCTGAAGAAATACTGGCTAATTTTACAAATTCAGCAGGTGACAATCAGTCGAAAGAAGTTAGCTTTCCCATTATAATTCTAATAGTAATATTGATACTTATTGTTTTACTTGTTCTGCTAACGCTCATATTTAGAACTGGTGCGTTAGGAAAGAATAAAAAAGGGGAATAAATAAAAGATTAAAATAACGAGTTTTCAGCGATATTGTTCTCAAATACAACAAAAATTAAAAAGTGATATAGCAGATATTCTTTAAGAGTCTTTAAATCTTCAAAAAAGAACTCTAAATATGAGTTGATAAGTGATGATGGTAACTAATGATGATGAACAATAATGGTAAATGATGATGGTAAAAAATAATGGAAGATACTGATTTAACAAATAAGAAAATAGTAATAATAGGTGGAGGTCCAGCAGGAACAGCCGTGGCCTTTGAACTTAGAAAACTCAGCAAGGAGATAAAAATAACAATTATTGAACAGTCAAAATATACTGCATATTCTCCATGTGCGTTGCCATATGTTGTTGGTAGGGAGATATATGCTCCTGAAAAAATATTTGTGTACAACAAAGAGGATTACATAGATAATAAAATAAATCTTATGAATAGAGTTATCGCCCAAAAAGTAGATGTCAAATCAAAATCAATAACTATTCTAGAAGAAGATAGGCTAGTAGATTTGACATATGATTATTTAATTATTGCAACAGGATCAGTAAACAATATTCCAAAAATTCCGGGCATCGAGAACACAAGATACACAATTATGAAAACAATAGATGATGCAAGAGAATTAATGGAAGATAGAGGGAGAAAAGCAATAATTATTGGCGCAGGAATAACAGGTGTAGAACTTGCAGGCGTTCTTTCAAAAACAAAACAAGTTACACTTATAGATAAGTCTAATATTCTAAATACAATTCTTGACAAGGACATGTCCGAAAGATTAAAACTTAGTATTGAGGCGATGGGGATAATTGTAAAAGAAGACACAATAATTGATAAAATAGAAGAAGAAAAGATTTTCATAGATGATGAAATACTCAGATTTGATACTTTAGTAATTGCTGCAGGTATGAATGCAAACACAGAACTTGCAAAACAGATGGGCTTGATAATAGACAAAGCCATAGTTGTAAATAAATTTATGCAAACGTCGGAACCAAATATTTATGCCTGCGGAGATGCTGTAGAATTAAATAACAACATTTTTTCAAGTAAAACCTTAAGTATGCAAGAGAGTACAGCTGTAGCACAGGCAAAAGTTGTAGCTACAAATATTCTTAGGCAAGAAAAAGCATTTAATTTTGTCTTTTGTCCAACAATATTAAAAACAAGAGATATTATTGTCGGCGCTACAGGAGTTACAGAAACATACGCAGAAAAGCACGGAATAAAGACAGTTAGTTCAATTGTAACAGGTGTCTCAAAGTCAGAATACTTTCCATTTGGAAAACCTTTTACTCTAAAACTAGTATTTGACAATGAAAGAAAAATTCTAGGGATGCAGATATTTGGACAAGAAGAAATTGCTGGAAGGATAAACACAATCACAATGGCTTTGCAAAAAGGAGCAAACGTGGATGATATCTGCAGCCTAGAAATGGTTTATAACCCTGCGATTTCTCCACAAATAGATCCATTGATTATCGCTGCTGAACTTTGCAGGAAGAAATTTGTATTGCTCCCGAAGAAGGAAGAGAAACGAACAAAGAAAGGATTGTTCATATTCAGAAAGAAGAATAGAAAAAATGAGTGAATGCCGGTTAAACAAATGATTCATAAAACAGAACAAAAAGAAAATGATGAAAAATTAAGAGAAGAAAGGCTCATTATGCATGACGGGTTCATAATTTACCCAACGTACAGAGTTGAGGATGATAAAGCGTATGTGTATCTCTATGGTAGGTTGAAAGATGGAAAAAGTTTCTGCACAAAGAATCTCTACGAACCATACTTTTTTATAAAAAAAAGTGATTTAAAAAAAATAGAGTCATTGAAAGGATTTAGACATGAAGAAATAAACCTGAAAGATTTTGACGAGAATGAACTCGTTAAAATAATCACAAAAATTCCTGCCGATGTTCCTGAATTAAGAAAGCGCTTCGAAGACAAAGGAATTTCTTGCTACGAATCAGACATGAAGCTTCCGTACAGGTACATGATGGACAAAAACCTAAAAGGAGCTATAAAAATAAGAGGAAAACTTACAGATAAACGGGATGTGGACAAAGATATACGCGTTGATTGCTTCTATGAAGAGCCAGTCATTGAGAAAAGTGATTGGACGCCGGAAACAAAGGACCTAAGAATATTATCCATAGACATAGAAACAAGCATGGATGCGAAAACCCTATATTGCATTTCGCTGTTCTCAAATGACGAGAAACTAAAAAAAGTTTTGATTATTTCTGATAAAAAAATAAAACACGCAGAATCATTTAGGAATGATAGAGAATTACTTTTTGCGCTAAAAAAAGAAATCATAGAATATGATCCAGATATTATAACGGGCTGGAATTTAATAGATTTTGATCTTAAAATTCTTGAAGAGAAAATGGCTCGTCTCGGCGTCGGGTTTGATTTAGGCAGAACTGGTGAAAAATGCAAGTTAAAAATAGTAGAATCATTCATGATGGATTCAAAAGCAGATTTTTCTGGAAGAATAATTCTCGACGGAATTCATTTACTAAAAACTAGTTTCATTAAGTTAAGCGATTACAAACTCGGAACTGCAGCAACAGAATTTACAAGTCATAAAAAACTTATTGATGATGAAAATAAAGGAGAAGAAATAGAAGAATCATACAGGAGCAATCAACAAAAACTTGCAGACTACAATCTTATGGATTCAAAGCTAGTAATTGAAATAATAGAAAAATCAGGCGCGATGCAGCTAACAATACTTAGAAGTATTCTTACAGGAATGCCTCTAGACAGAGTTAGGGCGAGCATTGCAAGTCTAGATTCTCTCTACATAAGAAAACTCCATGATAGAGGCTATGCTGCCCCAACATCGAAGTATGTTGAGAGGGAAGAAAGAACTGTTGGTGGTTTTGTAATGGATCCAAAACCAGGGATATATAATTACGTTTTAGTGTTCGATTTCAAGAGTCTATATCCTAGCCTAATGAGGACGTTCAACATAGACCCACTTATGTTCAGAAATGAATGTCGCCCGAAAAAAATAAATGGAAAAGAAGAAGATAAGGATAATTTCATAAAAGCACCAAATGGTGCATGCTTCTCGAAAACTGAGGGTGTACTTCCGCAAATACTCGAGGAGCTCTGGGCTGAAAGGGAAAAAGCGAGAAAGAAAAAAGACGAGCTCACAAGGTGGGCGATAAAAATACTCATGAACAGTATGTATGGAGTTCTAGCGAGTCCCAATTGTAGATTCTACAACACTGAAATTGCGAATGCAATAACTAGTTTTGCAAGACATATGATTCAAAGTACAGCAAAACTTGTAGAAAAAAAAGGATATGAAGTAATTTATGGAGATACAGATAGCTGTTTTGTACATCTAAATGTGAAAACTGTTGCAGATGCGAAAAAAATAGGCGAGCAGATAGAGAAAGAAATAAATGCATACTATGATATTGAAATAAAACAAAATCATGGTGTGCAAAGTCACCTAGAGCTGGAGTTTGAAAAAATATTCGTGAAATTCTTCATGCCAAAAGTGCGTGGATCTGACGAAGGCGCGAAGAAAAGATACGCAGGACTTCTCTTGAAAGACGGCAAAGAGGAAATAGATTTCACAGGACTTGAATTTGTAAGACGAGACTGGACAGAAGTCAGCAAAAAATTTCAACTTGAACTTCTTGATCTTGTGTTCCATGACAAAGAAGTCAAAGCTTACGTTCGAAAATTCATCAAGGATTTGCTTGTAGGAAAATATGATAATCTTCTTGTTTACAGAAAAGCACTTCGAAAAGATACAGATGAATACACCAAGACAACACCACCTCATGTCAAAGCAGCACGTTTACTAGATAAGATAACAAGCAACATAATAGATTATGTGATGACAAACGAGGGGCCTGTTCCAATTCAATTAATTGAAAAAGACAAGGAATCAGAGAAAAACAAATACAAAATAGACTATGATCACTACATTGACAAACAAATCAAACCACTTGCTGATGCAATACTTTATTTTTATGATACATCATTTGATGATTTGATGCAAGGGAACTCTCAGAAAAGTTTAGGAGATTGGTAAATAATTTAATGGTGAGCGTAGCGAGCCTTGGGGTTTAATTCCCCGACCTTTAGGTCGAGTTAGTAGTTTCTAGAAAAATTTATGACGCGGCTTCGCCGCAGAATTTTCTGCGGACGAAACAGCGCTATCAAATTTTCGAACCTTTAGAT
>CAITEO010000070.1 GCA_903891505.1 uncultured Candidatus Woesearchaeota archaeon | reverse complement strand
TCTGCAATGCAAAAAGAACTTGAAACATGTCCTGAAGGAGAGTTATCCTTGCGCGTCAACAAAATAATGTCAGAACTCGAAGAAATATCAAATGATATGAACCTTCCAATGTTCATTAGAACACAAATATGGAGTTTGACTGGAATTCTAGAACAGCTACACTGAATTTGTTCGTGATTTAATTTTTATAATTTTTGATTACTATTTTACGTCTATTTCTTCTTCTTGTTATCACTAGTCTTGACGACTTCTGATCTTTCAACTGTGAACTTCTTGTTTGTTAGCATGCTGTTTGGAAGAGCGTATGTGTCATTTTCATCTGTCTTTAGAAGAACGTGACCTATTGTTATTCTTTGAACTATGCCGTCTATTTTTCCAAATTTCAATCTATCTCCTATTTTTACTTTGTTAAGACTCGTCATGTTCAGCCAGATAATTAGATGTCTGACGAATGTTATGAGACTTATTGTCAGGGCAAAAAGTATAAGAATTATTAGGAGAAGAATTATTGATTTGATAAGTATAGTTGTGATGCCTAGCTGCGCTAGAGCGATGATAACTGCGAGGATATAAACGCACAAAGATGTGAAGCTAGAAATCCCTCGTGCAACTGATATCTTTCTTTTTTTTAATTTCTTGAAGTAATCATCAAAACTTAGTACTGTTAGAGTCTTATTTATACCCATGCCTAATATTTTTCCTACAACAAAACCTAGCAACAGAATTATTATTGTTTTTATTATGTTCGTAAGTAGTACGCCGAATGTACTTGGAATATTTAGAGCCATAACAGCGGATTAGCGTAATTAGTTTAAAAATTTTTATGAAAACGGGAGCGTATATGTTTTTCTTAACTTTTTTGTCTTTTTTTTGTGAGTTTCTTAAGATTTCTACAGTTTGAAAGTTTTTTCACAAGATTTATAAAAAAATTTCTACTACTTTAGTTAATAATGTTAACTATTAATGTAGTTAACCAATATTTAGATAATATTTTTAGATAATATTGGGCAACAGAAGTAAGGAGTGGTTGTAAAAATGGATGAAAAAAAAGCAGAAGCAATAGGAGATAAGATAGTCTCGATATTTCCAATAGTAAAGCGAAGACTTCTAAAATCAAATGAAGATCACTTTCATGCATATGTGTTCAATTTAGAGTACAGAGTTCTAAGCATGCTCTCTTGCGCAGGACCTATGTCTATGAATGAAGTAGGAAAGAAATTATGTGCTTCAAAGCCACACACATCATCATTAATAAATAGGCTTGTTGAAGCAGGTTTTGTCGAGAGAAAACAGGCGCCGAATGATAGAAGAATAATCAATGTCGGCATAACAAAAAAAGGAATTATTGCGCTTAGCAATCATAAAAAAAGCATAAAAGATGATATCAAGAAAAATATTTCTGATCTTAGTGATAAGGACATAAATATATTGAACGAGTCATTAGATAATATGAAAAAAATTCTATTAAAACTTGAGGAAGGTGAAAAACAATGCACAAACAAATGAAAAACAAAAATGGCGCAATAAAGAATAGCGCAATAATATGTGCTGTGGCTTTATTTATGGTAGTAGTTATGCTCGGCAGTTCACTAGTTGCAGTTAAAGCTACAGAGTACACAGTAAATATTACTAGCGCACAGAATTATGGAACTGCGCCAGACAACGCGATGCTCAAAGCAAAATCCATAAAATATGATCCGTACCCTGCAAATGCAGGTGATTGGGTTGACGTTTGGCTCATGGTTGAGAACGATGGTAAAGCTGATGCACCCGATGCTACATTCAGATTGGTTCCAGAATATCCATTTTCAGTCGAGAACAATTCAGTTTTAGATTACGGTGTTTTGAATGGTTTGACAAATGCACTTAGTAACAGATTACCTGATGAGACATCTCCACAAAGCAATCAAGTTCTACTAAAATATAGAATTAGAATTGCAGATAATGCTTCTGAAGGTGTTAAAAACCTAAAACTTATGTCCTCAACAAATGGAGTTAACGGTGTTTCTCAGATATTTGAGTTTCCAATAACCATAAGAAAAACAAAAACAGACTTTGACATATCATTTCAGCAATATAATCATGGACGACTAATTGTTGAAGTATTGAACAACGGAGATAAAATTGCGTCAGCAGTCACAGTAACAGTTAGCGACAGAGAAAAATATCTGATAGAGGGAAAAATGTCGGAAACACTCGGAAATCTTAAAACTGGTGATTTCACAGATATATCATTTTATCTAAAACCACTTCCAACAATTAATGACACGATAAACACTTTGCATTTTGATATAGCATACACAGATGAAGCAGGCAACAGAATTACATTACAAAAATCAGTTTCTGTGAATGTGGTTAATGATCAAGAAGAGCAAACAGAAAATATTACTGGCGTAAAATCTCTCTATGACAACAAATATGTCTACTGGATTTTTGGCATAGTAGGAATAGCTGTAGGAATAGTACTTGCAGTATTGTTCTCAGGAAAAAGAAAAAATTAAACTAAATCTTCGAGTGTGATTAAAATGAAAGATAAAAAAGAAAATACGAAGGAACAAAGTTCAGAGAAACAAGAATCCTCGAAGAAAAAAAGAAGAATAGAATTTAGCAAACCACTTGTTTTTGTTTTAATTGTTCTATTTCTTATTGCAATTGTATCTGCAGGAATAATTTACTTGAATTATTCAAGCAGCCGAACATACGTCGAGAACTCCCAGATTAGTGCACCTGAAATTGTGCAAAAACCAGTTACAGCAGGTGTACTCGAAAAAGTATTCGTAAAAGAGGGAGATTTGGTAAAAGAAGATATGACTGTTGCTATAGTCTCAGGAAATCCAATAAAAGCCAAGGCAGATGGACTAGTTATTTATGTAAACAATGTTCCAGGACAAACAGTCTCAGCTGCAGACACAATTGTTAAAATGATAGAACCTGATGAGCTAAGAGTTGTCGGAAGACTCGAAGAAAACAAGGGCCTAAGCGATGTTAAAGTAGGCCAACACGTCTTGTTTACTGCTGACGCATTCAACTCCAAAAACTACTATGGAGAAGTTGAGTTGATAAGCCCCACTTCAAGAGAAGGAGACATAGTGTTTAGCATATCTGACAAAAGACAGGAGCAACAATTTAATATCAAAGTAAAATATGATGTAGCTGCATATCCTGAACTGAAAAACGGAATGTCTGCAAAGATGTGGATTTACAAATGATTGTAAATTATTTTCCCTCTTGATACTGAGGCTTGGAAATGGAAGACAACAAGATAGATAAACTGCGTTGGTGGATTCTAGCGACAGTTATAGTTGGAACATTTCTAGGCAGATTAGACCAGACAATAGTATCTCTTGCTGTCCCAAAAATAATGGATGATTTTAGCATCACAGTATCTGCTGCTGGATGGATAGCTACAGCATACATACTTGCAAATGCAGTATTTGTTCCAATATGGGGCAAACTTGGAGATACAATAGGAAGAAAAAAAGTTTATATTTTAGGATTTGCTATTTTTATTTTCGGCTCAATTCTCGCAGGATTATCATGGAATCTCAACTCCATGATAATATTTAGAATAATTCAAGCGATTGCAGCGTCAGCAGATTATCCGACGGCGATGGCTATAATTGCTGTGACATTTAGAAAGGGAAAAGAGAGAGCCATGGCTCTTGGCATATGGTCAACGTCATTTGCTGCCGCCGCAGTATTCGGACCTCTTATAGGCGGTCCATTAATAGACCACTTCGGGTGGAGATCAATATTTCTAATTAATCTACCAGTAGGAATAGTAGGTATAGTTATGGCAGTGATGTTTGTTAAGGAATCAGTTTCAGAGAAGAAAACAATAAGATTTGACTGGTGGGGCGCCTTGACACTTGGCGCGATGCTTGCAGCACTTGTTCTTGTTTTGGATAAAGGATTAGATTGGGGTTGGTTCTCACTAAATAGCTTCATGGCATATGCTACAGTTATAATCTTCGGAATAATATTTTATCTAATTGATAGAAAACATCCTGATCCTATAGTTGATTTCAAGATGTTCAAAAACAGCATTATAGTCGGCGCTCTTGCTAACAATTTCGTAGTTTTCATGGGGCTCATGGGAAGTATGTTTTTAATACCAGTATTTGTCGAGACATTTTTAGGATATAGTGCAACTCAGACAGGATTAATATTCATGCCTATGGCATTCATGATGGTAACAGCTTCATTCATAGGAGGAAAACTTGTTGGACGCGTGAAAGCGAATTATGTGATAATGCTAAGCACATTTATAGCAGCGATAGGGTTGTTCTTGTTCACAGGCATTGATGCAAGATCAACTGCATGGGATGTAATAATACCAATATCTGTCATGGCCTTCGGTTTAGGACTTGGAATGTCTCAACGTACAACAATAATTGCATCAAATGTTCCAGAACATGAAATCGGCTCAGCATCATCAGTGCTCGCACTAGTTAGAAACATAGCGGGTGCTTTCGGTATCGCGATATTCGCGACAATTTTGAACAACTCTGTAAAAAAAGGAGTCATAAATTTGTCTAATTATACAGTAATACATAGCACTAATCCATTTGTTTATGGACAGGTAACTAACTTAATAATATTAAAGGCGCAGATTTTAGGATACAGAGAAGTATTCTTTGTTTCTGCACTCGTTGTTCTTGCCGGTGCTGGCCTCGCAATATTTTTAAAATCAGGAAAGAAGGAAGATTTGATGCAAGGTAAAATTGGAAGGGAAGGAAAAAAAGAAAAAGAGCTTATGATGATGGACTAAGTTTTCATAAGATTTATATTGTAGTAAAATATTGGTGTAGAAGATGAAAAAAAAGAAGTTAGCGGGTGAGAGGAAAGAAAAAGGTCTAGAACAAGAAGTAATAGTCGAGGTAAAGAATCTTACAAAAAAATTCAAAGATTTTGTCGCAGTAAATGACGTTTCATTTCAAGTTCATAAATCAGAAGTGTTTGCTTTTCTCGGGCCCAATGGCGCAGGAAAAACAACAACAATAAAAATGCTAACAACTCTTCTAAAACCAACATCAGGCCAGATAATTCTAAATGGATTTGATGTTTCTAAAAATCCTGATGCAGCAAGAAATTCTTTCGGAATAGTATTTCAGGACCAAAGCATAGATGATGAATTAACTGCTTATGAAAATATGAAATTTCATTGTGCACTCTACAAAATTCCAACCAACGAAGCAAAAGGACGCATAGAGACACTTCTAAAACTAGTTGAACTTTGGGATAGAAAGGACGAATTTGTAAAAAGATTTTCTGGAGGCATGAAAAGAAGACTAGAACTTGCAAGAGGACTACTTCACAAACCAAAAATACTTTTTCTTGACGAACCAACACAAGGCCTTGACCCTCAGACAAGAAATCACATCTGGGAATACATAGTAGACTTGAGCAAAAAAGAAGGAATGACAGTATTTTTAACAACACATTACATGGAAGAAGCTGAAAAAATAGCCGACAGAATAGTAATAATGGATAAAGGCAAAATTGTAGCTCATGGAACAACAAAAGAGCTTGAGACGCGAACCAAAACAAAAGATTTAGAAGCAGCATTCATAAAATTAACAGGCTACAAAATAAGAGAAGAAGAAGCATCAGTAGTTGATAGAATGAGACTTAGAAGAAGCATAGGACGTCGTTAAAATGAAAGTAATAACAGCACTCTGGGAAAGACAAATAAAAAGATATTACAGATCCAAGTTCAGAGTAATAGGATCTATAGGACAACCTCTATTGTTTCTAGTCGCACTCGGCTTTGGGCTAGGTCCAGTATTTTCAAAAGCAGGAGAAGGAAATTACATGCAATTCCTAGCCCCAGGCGTTATGTCTATGGGAATATTATTCACAGGAATATTTCTCGGAGCGGAATTAATATGGGACAAACAGTTCGGCATTCTAAAAGAAACACTTGTTGCGCCAGTATCAAGATTTGAAATAATGATAGGCAGAACACTAGGCGGCGCAACCATTGCAGTAATGCAAGCAATAATAATATTTTTTCTTGCATTAATAATAGGATTCAAACCGAGCTTGCTTATGATACCGCTTGCATTAGTATTCGCAATATTAATTGCATTACTATTCACAGCACTAGGCACTATTTTTGCATCAATCGTTGACGACATGCAAGGATTCCAGCTAGTCATGAATTTTGTAACCATGCCAATATTCTTTTTATCAGGAGCATTATTTCCAATACAAGGATTGCCTCCTGTTATGATAACAATAATGAAAGTAAACCCGCTCGCATACGGCGTTGATGGATTAAGAGGAACACTCGCTGGCGGATCATACTTTGGTTTGGTGACTGATTTTGTAGTTTTAGTCGTGATAACGATACTTTTATTGATACTCGGAAGTTATCTATTCTCAAAAATAGAAGTGTAATTTGATGAAAACTAAATTAACCAAGAAACAAAACATAAAAAATAATAAATCCAAAACAAATAGTTCGAGCAATAATAAAAAATCTAGCAAATCTAGTGGTGAAAAATTCATTAGATTGTGCCCGAGATGCGGAAGCATTAATCTGAAGAGTGAATTGTATATTACGAGTAGCCCTGAGTCGATAAATTTTTCTGGATTAACTTGTGAGGATTGTGGATACGAAGAAAACGTGAGCGTTTTCTGCACAAAAAAATCACCCGATTTTTTGTGCAGTTAAGCACATGCTTAACTTGCGTCCAGAAAATCAGTGGATTTTCTTGGACTATGGCCTCTGCCCAGAAATGAAATTAGATCAATTAAAAGAATTTAGAGATGATTTGACTCGCAAAAAACACAAATAGAAACGAGAGATCAAAAAAAATACATTTTTAAGAGTGGATTTCAACGCAAAATATATAAACAAGATAGATTCTTTATATTCCTAAATGTATTTAACTGAGGGGGATTTATATGATGCAGCGACAAAGAGAAGAGACAGTCATAGTACTAGATTTCTTATTGAATGGCTATGCAACAGATCGGACGCCGATGCATCTAAAGACGCCCATTGTTCAGGCAATAGGGACTATTAACTTTACACTTCTAGAACTCGTTCCAAAAAAAGGAGTATTCTTACAACCGTTTGAAAAAGTGTACATTGGTGCTGAAAAAAGAGACCAAATACACCACATAAACGGAAAAATACCATTCGAGAAGCTTACAAGCACAGCTAAATCAGAACTCGAACCTGCCATAAAGAATATTGTAGATGCAAACGAGACAGACTTTGTAGAGTTCTTCAACAAAGCTCAGCCAATAAACACGAGAATGCACACATTCGAACTACTTCCAGGAATAGGAAAGAAGCATATGAATGAGATTGTTGAGCAAAGAATGGAAAAACCATTCGAGAGTTTCGCTGATTTGAAGAATAGAGTTAAATTAATGCAGGATCCTGAGAAAGTAATAATCAAAAGAATTGTCCAAGAGCTTGAAAGCGACAATGAGAAACATTTCTTGTTCGTGAACAAATAAGTCCGATTGACTTGTTTTATCTTTTTGTTTCTATTTCTTTTTTACTTTTGTTTTAGCAGTACAGTGATTTGTGCATAAAAAAATCTGTTCTTCACAAGTAATATATACTCGCTTTCTAAGGATGATATGTTGCAGGATTAAAGCCTGTGGGGGTGGCGACATGCCGCATTCAAGAAGTTCCAGGGGTCTACGGGAGGAGCAACATTACAGAGATGCGAGTTTTCATAAAGAAGGAGAATATGAAGATTATTACCCTCGCTATGCCAAAGAAGAAATTGATGGATACGAAGATGATGAATTCATGTAAATACTAAAAAGTCTTCATTTTTTGTTTTTTTTCTTTTCATTAGACTTTTATCAATTCTTTTTCTTTCTTTTTCTTTTCTTC